>DATLGI010000058.1:0-24399 GCA_035540535.1 Pseudonocardia sp. | reverse complement strand
GGCCGGGGGCGGGCTGCTCGACGGCTGGCTGGTGCACACCGACGACACCGCGCAGGTCCCGGGCGTCGAGGTGCGGGCGGTGCCGCTGCTGATGACCGACGTCGACGCGACGGCCGAGATGGCGCGGCGCGCGCTCGAGCTGGCGGGCACCACCGTTGCCTGATCATGCCGCCCCCGACGGCGTCGAGATCCGGCCGGTGCGCGGGCTGCCCGAGTTCCGCCCCGGCGACGACCTCGCCGCCGCGCTCGCCGCCGCCGCCCCCTGGCTCGCCGACGGCGACGTCGTCGTCGTGACGAGCAAGGTCGTCTCCAAGGCGGAGGGCCGGCTCGTCCCCGCGCCGACGGACCCGGACGCCCGGGACGCGCTGCGCCGCGAGCTCGTCGACGCCGAGACCGAGCGGGTGCTGGCCCGCCGCGGCCGCACGCTGATCGTGGCGACCAAGCTCGGCCTGGTTCAGGCCGCCGCCGGGATCGACGCCTCCAACGTCCGCCGCGACGAGCTGGCGTTGCTCCCCGCGGATCCCGACGGCAGCGCCGCCCGGCTGCGCGCCGCACTGCGGGCGCTGCTCGGCGTGGACGTCGCGGTCGTCGTCACCGACACGATGGGGCGGGCGTGGCGGGTCGGGCAGACCGACGTCGCGATCGGCTCGGCCGGCCTGCCCGTGCTGCACCGTTACGAGGGGACGCAGGACACGGAGGGCAACGAGCTGCTGGTCACCGAGGTCGCGGTCGCCGACGAGGTCGCCGCCGCGGCCGACCTGGTCAAGGGCAAGCTCGCCGGGGTGCCGGTCGCCGTCGTGCGCGGCCTGGGCGCGTCCGACGACGGTTCGGCGGCTCGCGACCTGGTCCGCCCGCTCGACGAGGACATGTTCTCCCTCGGCACCGAGGAGGCGCTGGCCGCGGGCCGTCGGCAGGCCGTGCTGCTGCGGCGCAGCGTGCGCGAGTTCGCCGACGCCCCGGTGCCGGAGGCGGCGCTGCGCCGCGCCGTGGCCGTCGCGCTCACCGCGCCCGCGCCGCACCACAGCACGCCGTCGCGCTTCGGGCGGGTCCGCGAGCCGCGCCGCACGGCGCTGCTCGACGCGCTCGCCGCCCGCTGGCGCGCCGATCTCGAGGCGGACGGCCGCCCGCCCGAGGAGGTGCAGCGCCGGATGCGCCGGGGCGAGCTGCTGCGCCGCGCGCCCGAGCTGGTGCTCGCCTTCCGCACCGCGGACGGCATGCACACCTATCCGGACGCGGCCCGCAACCTCGCGGAGCGGACGATGTTCACCGTCGCCGGCGGGGCGGCCGTGCAGTCGCTGCTGGTGGCGCTCGCCGCGGAGGGCCTGGGATCCTGCTGGGTCGGCTCCACGATCTTCGCGCCCGATGTCGTGCGCCGCGAGCTGGGCCTGCCGGCGGACTGGCAGCCGCTCGGCGCGGTCGCGGTCGGGGTGCCGCGCGAGCCGGTGTCGCCGCGCCCGCCGCGCGATCCCGGCGAGGGGTTCGTGGAGTGGTGAGCCCGTGGTAGCGCCGGCCGTCGCCGCGGCGGAGCTGCGGGAGTGGGCGCCGCCGGACCGGGGCCAGGACGCGCTGCGGCACGCGCTGCTGGCGTTCCTCGACGCCCGCCCGCGCGACGCCTGCGACCGCTCCTGCGTGCCAGGGCACCTCACCGCCTCGGCGCTCGTGCTCGACCACGACGGCACGCACACCCTGCTCACCCTGCACCCGCGGGCGGGGCGCTGGGTTCAGCTCGGCGGGCACTGCGAACCCGGCGACGGGTCGCTGCGGGCCGCGGCGCTGCGCGAGGCCACCGAGGAGTCCGGCATCGAGGGGCTGGAGATCGGGGAGCGGCCGCTGCACCTCGACGTGCACCCGGTGACCTGTTCGCTCGGGGTGCCCACCCGCCACCTCGACGTGCGCTACCTCGTGCGGGCGCCGGCGGGTGCGGTGCCGCGGATCAGCGAGGAGTCCGACGACCTGCGCTGGTGGCCGGTCCACGCGCTGCCGGCCGGCTGCGACACCGTCGACGTGATGATCGCCTCGTCCGTCTCCCCGGGCGGGTCAGCGCCAGAACAGCAGTAGTTCGTAGCCGAGGAAGGCGCGCCCGACGTCCCCGCCGATCGCGAGGAACGCGGCGCCGCCCACCTGGAAGAGCAGCTGGGCCGCACCGGGCAGCCCGATGATGAGCAGGAACAGCACGATCGGCGCCCACGGCCGCACCCGCGCCGCGAGCTGCCGGGCGGCCGGCGACAGGTACGGCTCGAGCACGCCGAAGCCGTCGAGGCCCGGCACCGGCAGCATGTTCAGCACGAAGGCGAGCACCTGGAACAGCGCCAGGCAGGACAGCGCGACGGCCAGGCCGGCGGGCATCGGCACGACCGCGACGGCGAGGGTCAGCGCGAGGCCGAGCACGAGGTTCGTCACCGGCCCGGCGAGCGAGACCAGGCTCAGGGTGAACCGTGACCGGATCCGGCTCTGATCGATCCAGACGGCCCCGCCGGGTAGCGGGATGCCGCCGATGAGGAGGAAGATCACCGGCAGCACGAAGGACAGCCCGACGTCGGCGTAGCGGCGGATGTCGAGGGTCAGGTAGCCCTTGTCGCGCACCGAGGTGTCGCCGCCGCGGTAGGCGACGGCGGCGTGGCCGAACTCGTGCAGACACAGCGACACGGCCCAGCCCCCGGCCACCAGCAGGACGACCCCCGCCACCAGCAGCACGGGTGCGCTCGCCACCGGAGCCGTGGGCGTGCCGACCACCGCGAGCGTCCCGCCTGCCGAGGAGACCGCCAGGAGCATCAGGAACCACGGGGATATTCGGCCGACCACGGCGTGCACTTAACCAGCCTGCCGAACGTGCGACCGTCCGGGTGGAGTGCGTCACCCGGACGGCAGCGCCAACTTGCGCGCCCCCGACCGACAGCGTTGTACTTACAGGACTGTCATTCGCCGGGCGCGGGGAGGTGGGCGAGTGAAGGTGATCATGGAGGCGCTGACGCTGATCGACGTGACGGTGGGGGCCGGCGCGCGGCTGGGACACGGGGGGGACACCGGGCAGGCGGTCCGGGTCGATGCGGTCGCCGTGGAGGTCGGCGGAGGCGACGTCGACGAGGACGGCGTCCCCGAGTGGCAGGAGCGCGCCCTGTGCGCGCAGACCGATCCGGAGGCGTTCTTCCCGGAGAAGGGCGGCTCGACGCGCGAGGCCAAGCGGATCTGCTCCGGCTGCGACGTGAAGGCGGAGTGTCTCGACTACGCGCTGGCCAACGACGAGCGGTTCGGGATCTGGGGCGGGCTCTCGGAGCGGGAGCGGCGCCGGCTGCGCCGGGCCGCCGGCTGAGCGATCCGGCCGGTGGGCGGCGGCGCTACCCGGCGTCGCCGTCCACCGCGTCCGGCTCGATGTTGAGGTACTCCGCAACCTGCTCGACGAGCACGTCGTGCAGCAGGTCGCCAAGGTCGGCGCCGCCCTTGGCGCGTGCCTCCAGCGGCCGCCGGTAGAGCACGATGCGGGCCCGCGACGGCATGCCCTCGGGGTCCACACCCGCGGGCACCAGCTGCGCCAGCGGTACCCCGACGTCGGCCACCACGCCGGCGCCCCAGACGACGTCGTCCGGCGAGGTCTCCTGCACCTCCGGGACCTCGTCCACGGCGAGGTCCAGATCCGCCAGCTCGGCGCCCCAGCGCTGTTCGATCGGTTCCAGCGCCTCCAGGACCATCGCGTCGAACTTCTCCGCACGGGTGCGTGCCGCGGGCGTGGTGGCGGGGTAGAGCAGCCCGCGCAGGCCCCGGCCGCGCCGGTCCCGCCGGCGTGGCGAGCGGCGCAGCGTGCGGCGCGCGGTCGTCATCTCCGGGATAGTACGGCCGCGACCGCGCGGCCGTCGCGGCGTCCGCACGCGCCGTTGGGCCACCCGGGCGATTCGCCGGAGCCGTCCGGCCGGCACCTGCGCGTCGTGCCCCGGGCCGGCGGCGGCCCCGGGTTATCGTCGCGCCTGTGCGGAACGTGCGTCGGTGCTCGCGGAGCGGCTGCCGGGAACTCGCGGTGGCGACGCTGACCTACGTCTACGCCGACTCCACCGCCGTCGTCGGGCCGCTGGCCACCCAGGCGGAGCCGCACTCCTACGACCTCTGCGACCGCCACGCCCACCGGCTCACCGCGCCGCGCGGGTGGGAGGTGGTGCGCTTCGAGGGCGACTTCGCCGCGCAGCAGCACACGAACGACGACCTGACCGCGCTCGCGGAGGCCGTCCGCGAGGCCGGCCGGGCCGACCGCCCGGTCGAGGCCGTCGCCGTGACCGCCACGGGACGGCGCGGGCACCTGCGGGTACTCCCGGGCTCCGGCGAGGGATAGGGCGGGGATAGGGCGGCACGCGCGACGAGCGGCCCGTCCCGAGCCGTGAGCGGCCGTGGCCGATAGGGTTCCCTCCCGTGCCCGCCCCGCCCGCGCCCGACCGTCCGGTGCTCGATCTCGCCGCGGTGACGAAGGCATACGACATCCGCGGGCTCGTCGGCGAGCAGCTCGACCCGGCCACCGTGCGGGCCGTCGGAGGGGCGCTCGCGATGCTGCTGCGCGCGGAGGACCCCGGGGTGGCCGCGGTGGTGGTGGGCCGCGACATGCGCCCGTCGAGCCCCGGGCTGGCCGCGGCGTTCGCCGAGGGCGTCACCGGTCAGGGCCTCGACGTCGTCGACATCGGGCTGGCCAGCACGGACCTGCTCTACTACGCCTCGGGCGCGCTGGACCTGCCCGGCGCGATGTTCACCGCCAGTCACAACCCGGCCCGCTACAACGGCATCAAGCTCTGCCGTCCCGGTGCCGCGCCGATCGGGTCGGACACCGGCCTGGTCGAGCTGCGCCGGATCGTCGAGGCCGGGGTGCCGGACGGGCCCGGCGGGGGACGGGTCCGGCACCGCGACCTGCTCGCCGACTACGCCGCCCACCTGCACGGTCTGGTCGACCTCGCGGGGGCGCGCCCGCTCACCGTGGTCGTCGACGCGGGCAACGGGATGGCCGGGCACACCGTGCCGGCGGTGCTGGCCCGTCCGCCGGTGACGGTCGTGCCGCTGTACTTCGAGCTCGACGGCACCTTCCCCAACCACGAGGCGAACCCCCTGGACCCGGCAAACCTGGCCGACCTGCGGGAGGCGGTCGTCGCCGAGCGCGCCGACCTCGGCCTGGCCTTCGACGGCGACGCCGACCGCTGCTTCGTCGTCGACGAGCGGGGCGAGCCGGTGAGCCCGAGCGCGATCACCGCGCTCGTCGCGGTACGGGCGCTGGCGGCGGCGCCGGGAGCGGCCGTCATCCACAACTGCATCACCTCGAAGGCCGTCCCCGAGCTGGTCGCCGAGCACGGCGGCCGGCCGGTGCGCACCCGCGTGGGGCACTCCTACATCAAGACGACGATGGCGCAGACCGGCGCGGTCTTCGGTGGCGAGCACTCCGCGCATTACTACTTCCGTGACTTCTGGCGCGCCGACTCCGGGATGCTCGCGGCCCTGCACGTGCTCGCCGCACTGGGTGGGCAGGCGCGCCCGCTGTCCGCGCTGATGACCGGCTACGAGCGCTACGTGGGCTCGGGCGAGGTGAACTCGACGGTCACCGACCGGGCGGCGGCGGTCGCCGCGGTGCGGGCGCACTTCGCCGGCCGGCCCGGCGCCACCGTCGACGAGCTCGACGGCCTGACCGTCGAGCTCCCCGGCGGCCGCTGGTTCAACCTGCGCTCCTCCAACACCGAGCCGCTGCTGCGGCTCAACGTGGAGGCGCCCGACGTCCCCGGCATGGCGGCCCTGCGCGACGAGGTGCTCGCGCTCGTGCGGCGATGACGCCGGGCCGCACCCGGACGGCCCCGGGCGGGGACCCCGGACCCCTGGCAGCATCGGTGCCGCGCCCCGCGCACGGCACCGGGAAGGAGAAGTCATGACCGTCCGACTCGATCCCGAGTTGATGGAGATCCTGGCCTGCCCCTCCGACGACCACGCGCCACTGCGGGCCGGCACCCCGGCCGACCCGGACGCCGACGTGCTCACCTGCACCGCGTGCGGACGCGGCTTCCCGGTGGTGGACGGGATCCCGGTCCTGCTCCTCGACGAGGCGATCCCCCCGGCCCCGGCCGGCGACGGCGGGTGATGCATCGGTGCTCGACGACACCCTCCTGGCCGACCCCGGGGCGCTGGCGGCGCTCGACACCGGGGGGGTGCTGCGCGCGGCGGCCACCGCCGGAGCCCAGGTGCGGTCCACCGCGCAGGCCGCGCACGAGGCCGGCCTCGCCAGGCTCGCCGGCAGCCGGCCCCGGGCGCTGGTGCTGCTGCGCCGTCCGGGCGCCTCGGGCGCCGCGGCCGCGCTGACCGCCGCCCTGCTGGGGCCGGCCTGCCCGGTCCCGGTGGTGGTCACCGAGAGCGCGCCCGGCTGGATCGGCCCGCTGGACGTCGTGGTCGCGCACACCGCGCAGGCGACCGACGTCGAGCTCGCCGAGTCCGTCGCCCGGTCCGTGCGCCGCGGCGCCGAGGTGGTGCTGTCCGCGCCCGCCGAGGGGCCGGTGGGCTCGGCCGGGGCGGGGCGGGCCCGGCTCCTGGAACCGCGCCTGCCGGTGCCGCCGGGGTTGGACCTGCCGCGCGCGCTCGCGGTGGCGCTGGCGACGGTGTCCGCGCTCGGCCTGCTGCCGGTTCCGCTCGACCTGGGGCTGGACCACCTCGCCGACGTCCTCGACGCGGAGGCCGAGCGCAACCATCCCGGGCACGACCCGTTCGTCAACCCGGCCAAGTCCCTCGCGCTGCTGCTGGCCGACCGCACGCCGCTGCTGTGGGGCACCGACGACGCGGCCGCCGCCGTCGCCGGCCACGGGGCCGCGGCGCTGGCCGGGCACGCGGGCGTGGTGGCGCACGCGGACGAGCTCGGCCGGGCCGTCGCCACCCCGGGCCTGGTCCGCCTGCTCGACCTCGCGCGCCGCGACGTCTTCCACGACCCGTTCGCCGACGACGTCCTCGTCGACGCCGGGCCTGCCGCGCCGCCCGCCCGGCTGCTGCTGGTGGCGACGGGTGAGGAGGATCCCGGGCAGGTCTCGCTGCGGCGTGCCGGGCGGACCTGGCCCGACGCGCACCTGCTGCACCCCGTGGAGGAGGTGCCCCGCGGCACGCCCAACGCGTCGCTGCTGCGCGCCGCGGTGCTCGCCTCGCGGCTCGACGTGGCCGCGGTGTACCTCGGCCTGGCCACCCGCACGATCACACCCGCCTAGGACTCCCGTGGAGCTGCTGGACAACCCCGTCCGACCGTATGCGTGGGGATCGCGCACGGTGATCGCCGAGCTGCTCGGCGAACCGGTGCCCTCGCCGCATCCCCAGGCCGAGCTGTGGTTCGGCGCGCACCCGGCCGACCCGTCGCACCTCGTGCTCGCCGACGGCCGGCGCGTCCCGCTGCACGACGCCGTCCGGGCCGACCCCGACCGGCTGCTCGGCCCCGAGCGCACCGGGCGCTGGGGAGGCCGGCTGCCGTTCCTGCTGAAGGTGCTCGCCGCGGACGAGCCGCTGTCGCTGCAGGCCCACCCGAGCGCCGTCCAGGCCGCGGCGGGGTACGCCCGCGAGGACGCCGCCGGGCTGCCGCTGGACGCGCCCGAGCGCAACTACCGCGACGCCAGCCACAAACCGGAGCTGATCTGCGCGCTCACCGAGTTCCACGCCCTCGTCGGGTTCCGCGAGCCCGCGGCCACCGTGCGCCTGCTCGAGGCGCTCGAGGTCCCGGACCTGGCCGCGCACACGATGCTGCTCGCCGGCCAGCCCGACCACGACGGCCTGCGGGCGCTGTTCACGACGTGGATCACGCTGCCGCAGTCGGTGCTGGACCGGCTGGTCCCGGCGCTGCAGGACGGCTGCGTGCGCCTGGCCGCCACCGACGGCGAGTTCCACGCCGAGGCGCGGGTGCTGCTGGAACTGTCCGAGCGGTATCCGGGCGACGCGGGGGTGCTGGCCGCCGCGCTGCTCAACCGCGTGGTCCTGGCGCCGGGGGAGGCGCTGTTCCTGCCGGCGGGGGTGCTGCACACCTACCTGGCCGGGGCGGGCGTCGAGATCATGGCGAACTCGGACAACGTGCTGCGCGGAGGGCTCACGCCCAAGCACGTCGACGTGCCGGAGCTGCTGCGCGTACTCGACTTCGGCGCGCCGCCGCCTCCGGTCCTGCGCGGCTGCCCGGACGGGCGGTGGGCGCGGTACCGCACCCCGGCCGACGAGTTCCTGCTGCGCAGGCTGGAGTCGGGGCCGGAGCCCGCCGGGATCCCCGTGCCGGCGGGCGGGCCCCGCATCCTGCTCTGCACCGCCGGGTCGGCCGGCGTCCGCGACGGAGGGCGGGAGGTGGAGCTGCGCCGGGGAGGCGCGGTCTGGCTGGACGCGGCCGACACGGGGGTGCGCGTGGTGCCGCGCGAACCCGGCACGCTGCTGTTCCTCGCCTCCGACGGGCTGGCGTGCGTGCGGGACTCGCCCGAGCCGGTGCCGCTGTCGGGAAGCGGCGGCTGAGGGCGTCGCCGACCGCGGACGTGTCGCGCGCCACACGAGCCCGACGGGGGGGAACGAACCGGCGGCTCGCGCGTTGTACGAGATGGTCGTTCGGTTTCGTGGTTGTGCAGTGCACGCTCGCGCGAACACGGTGAGCGCGCAGCAGCCTCTCAGGAGATGTTGGCCAGCGCCGCCAGGCCGGCCGGGTCCCGCGCAGTGCGGGCGCCCATCATGACCTGCGAGGAGCAGACAGCATGGCACAGGGAACCGTCAAGTGGTTCAACGGCGAGAAGGGCTTCGGCTTCATCTCCCAGGACGGCGGCGGCGCCGACGTCTTCGTCCACTACTCCGAGATCGACGCCGCGGGCTTCCGCAGCCTCGACGAGGGACAGCGCGTGGAGTTCGAGGTCGGCCAGGGCAACAAGGGCCCGCAGGCCACCGGCGTCCGGGTCCTCTGACCTGATCGCACACCGAGGGCCCGCACCCGGACCGGGTGCGGGCCTTCGGTCGTCTCCCCACGAGCCGGAGCGCATGGCCGCACGCTCCGGGGTGGTTCGGACCGGCCCTCGCCGGGTAGGAGGGGAGTTACCCGAACCACACACCGCAGGGGAGCGTTCCGTGGACACCAGCAGGAAACTGCAGGCGAGCAGGATCATCGACGCGCCGGCCGACCAGATCTTCGAGGTGCTCGCCGACCCGAACCGGCACACCGACCTGGACGGCGCGGACATGCTGCGCGGGATGGCGGCCGAGTCGCCGCCGATCGTCGGCATCGGCCAGTCGTTCACGATGAACATGCACCAGCCCGACCTCGGTGACTACCGGATCGTCAACCGGATCACCGCCTTCGTGCCGGGCAGCCGGATCGGGTGGGAGCCGCACATCGACCCGACCTCCGACCTGGCCGACAAGCTCGGGGACATGGACGCCGCCGGTCACACCTACACCTACGACCTGCGCGAGGTCGACGGCGGTACCGAGGTCACCCAGACCTACGAGTGGATGAGCGTCAAGGACCCCGACTTCGCCGCGTTCTTCCCCCGGGTGTCGCAGGACCAGCTCCAGGCGAGCCTGGACAAGCTCGCCGACGCCGTCCGCTGAGCGCGGCGCCGAGGGTCAGGCCCGGCCCGGCAGCGTGTAGCCGGCGAACTTGTCGCGCAGCGTGCGCTTGGAGAACTTCCCGACGCTCGTCTTGGGCACCTCGTCGATGAACTCGACGGCGTCGGGGAGCCACCACTTCGCCACCCGCGGCTCGAGGTGGGCCAGGACCTCCTCGGCGGTGAGCGTCTCGCCGGGCTTGACGACGACGCACGCGATGGGGCGTTCGACCCACTTCTCGTGCGGGACGGCGATCACGGCGGCCTCGGCTACCTTCGGGTGCGACATGATCTCGTTCTCCAGCTCCACCGAGCTGATCCACTCGCCGCCGGACTTCACGAGGTCCTTCGTCCGGTCGACGAGCCGGACGAAGCCGTAGCGGTCGATCGCGGCGACGTCACCGGTGCGCAGCCAGCCGTCCTCGGTGAACTGCGCGCCACCGCCCTCGCCCCGGTAGTACTCCTTGGCGATCCACGGGCCCGCCGCCTGGATCTCGCCGGTGGCGGTGTCGTCCCACGGCTGGGGCTCGCCGGTCTCGGGGTCGACGAGCCGGATGTCGACCAGCGGGACGGCCTGGCCCTGCCGGGCGCGGATGTCCGCGCGCTCGTCCTCGGTGAGCGCGTCGTGGTGGCTGCGCGGGGTGGACATCGTCGCGATGGGGCTGGTCTCGGTCATCCCCCAGGCGTGCAGCATCGGGACGCCGATCGCCTCGCGGTAGGCCTCCGAGAGCGACCGCGGCACGGCTGAGCCGCCGCACAGGATGGTGCGCAGCGCCGACAGGTCGTGGTCGCGCAGCAGCGGAAGGGCGCCCATCCAGATGGTCGGCACGCCGCCGGTGACGGTGACCCGGTGGCGTGCCAGCAGCTCGACGATCGCCTGAGGCGTCATGTTCGGCCCCGGGAACACCATGTTCGACCCCGCGAGCAGGCAGCCGTAGGGCAACCCCCACGCGTTGGCGTGGAACATCGGCACGACGGGCATGACGACGTCGCGCTCGGACAGCGCGGCACCGTCGGCCACCAGCGAGATGAGCGAGTGCAGCACCGTGGAGCGGTGGCTGTACACCACGCCCTTCGGGTTGCCCGTGGTGCCGGAGGTGTAGCACATCGCGGCGGCGGCGTTCTCGTCGTCGATCACGAACGTGCCGGCGACCGGCTCGGCGGCGGCGAGGAGCTCCTCGTAGTCGCGCACCCGCGGGTCGTCGGGGATCGCCGCGTCGGCGCCGTCGTCGATCACCACGACGTGGCGGACGGTCTCCAGCTTCGGCAGCAGCGGGGCGAGCAGCGGCAGCAGTGACCGGTCGACGAAGACGACCTCGTCCTCGGCGTGGTTCGCGATGTAGACCAGCTGCTCGGGGAACAGCCGGATGTTGAGGGTGTGCAGCACCCGGCCGGTGCAGGGTGCCGCGAGGTACAGCTCCAGGTGCCGCCCGGTGTTCCAGCAGAACGTGGCGACCCGCCCGTCCGCGGAGACGCCGAGCGTGTCGAGCACGGTGGCGAGCCGGCGCACGCGCTGCGCCCACTCGGCGAGGGTCGTGGTGGTCTCGCCCCCGGCGGTCGCCGTGACGATCGTGCGGTGGCCGAAGTACTGCTCCGCGCGGTGGAAGACGTGGGGCAGGGCGAGAGGGCGGTCCTGCATGAGCGCGCGCATCGGGTCTCCTCCGCACCTGGCGCCGGCGTCGAGTTCGGTCACGGCGGACGGTACCGGTCCCGGCCGACATCGGTGTCCTGCCCCGTCGGTGGCTTCCGCCGCGCCCGCCGACGGCTAGGCTCGACCGCCGTGACCCCGTCCCCGGAGCCCGCCGACGGGTCGTGTGCGGACTCCGCCGCGGTGTGCCTCGACGTCGGGTCGACCTGGACCAAGGCCGTACTGGTCCGCCCCGACGGCGCCCTGGCCGGATTCGCGGAGCACCCCACGATCACCACCGACGTCCTCGCTGGAATGGACGCGGCGGTCCGCGCGGTCACCGCGGCCGGCGGGCAGGACGGGGAGCCCGAGCTGCTGGCGTGCTCCTCGGCCGGCGGCGGGCTGCGGCTGGCGGTCGTCGGCACCGAGCGGCTGCTGTCCACCGAGGCGGCCCACCGGGTGGCCCGCTCGGCGGGCTCGCGGGTGGTGCACGTGCACGCCGGCCCGCTCGAACCCGCCGACGTCCGGCTGCTGCGCAGCACCCGGCCGGGCGTGGTGCTGCTGCTCGGCGGCGCGGACGGTGACGATCCCGCCGGGCTGCTGCACAACGCCGGGCGGCTCGCCCGCGCCCGGATCCGGTACCCGATCGTGCTGGCCGGGAACTCCGCGGCCCGCGACCGGGCGCTGTCGCTGCTGCGCGCGACCGGTCGCGCGGTGGTGGCCTGTGACAACGTCGCGCCCCGCCCGGGCGAGCTGCTGCCGGGCCCGGCCCGGGCCGCGGTGGCGGCGCTGTACCTGCGCCACGCGCTGGGCGGGCGCGGGCCGGCGGTGGCCCCGCGCTTCCGCCGGCTCGTCCGGGTCGTCACGCCGGACGCCGTGCGGCACGCGACCGCCGAGCTGGCCCGGATCTGCGGGTCCCGGGTCCTGCTCGTGGACGTCGGCTGCGCCACCACCGATGTCCACTCCGCGCACGCCGCCGACCCCGACTCCGCCTGCCGGACCGTGGAGGGTGACCTCGGTGTCCGGGCCGCCGCGGGCGGCGTGCTGCTGGAGGGCCAGGCGGAGGGTGTCGTCGACCCGGTGGAGGCCGACCTGCTCGGCCCGACCGTGGCCCGCATGGCCAGCGAGACCGGCTACGTCCCGCGCGACGCGGGCGGCGCCGCCGAGGACCGCCGGATCGCCGCGCTGGCCGCCGTCATCGCGGTCCGCCGGCACGTGCGCGCAGACGGCGGTGCGGGTCGCGACCTGGGCCTGGTGGTGCTCACCGGCGGCGTGTTCCGCCAGCGCAACCCGGCCGGCCTCGGCGCCGTGGTCGCGACGCTGCGGGGCGACCGCGAGCTGGGCCCGCTCATCGGCGACGCGCCGGTCCTGGTGGACGCCGACTTCGTCGTCGCGCCGGCCGGGCTGCTGGCGGCCCGCGGCCGCGCCGTCGCCGCCGAGGCCCTGCTGCGCGACCACCTGCTCGGCTGACCCGCGATCTCGACGCGCTCCCGTCGGCCGGGTCCGGGGCGGGAGTGCCGCTCGTTGCATCCGGGGCGCGCCCGGGCGGCGGAGTTGACAGCGCCCTGCCGCCGGGGTGACGCTGGGATCTCCCGGGCCGAGGGGCGCTGCGACGGACGCCTGTCCGCCACGCTCGGCCGCCGGGCTCACCGTGGAAGGGCGCCTTCGTCGAGGAGCGCTCAACCCGTGCGAACACTTCCACCGGCCGCCATCGCGCCGGTCCCGCATTCCGTTCCCTTCCGGGGCGACCCGCGATCCGCGGTCGGCCCGTGCATCACGAGGAGGCATCACCTGTCATGACCGCTACCCAGGACATCGCCGCCGCCCGGCTGCAGAGCCGGAACGGCATCGAGTTCGCCGTCGCCGATCTGGGTCTGGCCGAGTTCGGCCGCAAGGAGATCCGGCTGGCCGAGCACGAGATGCCGGGGCTGACGACGTTGCGGCGCGAGTACGCGGAGGCGCAGCCGCTGCGCGGGGCGCGGATCGCGGGCTCGCTGCACATGACCGTGCAGACCGCGGTGCTGATCGAGACGCTGGTGTCGCTCGGCGCCGACGTCCGCTGGGTGTCGTGCAACATCTTCTCCACCCAGGACCAGGCGGCGGCGGCCTCGGTGGTGGGGCCGCACGGGACGCCGGAGGCGCCGCGCGGGGTCCCGATCTTCGCGTGGAAGGGCGAGTCGCTCGCGGAGTACTGGTGGTGCACCGAGCAGCTGTTCAAGTTCCGGGACGAGAACGGCGACGTCGTGGGGCCGAACATGATCCTCGACGACGGCGGGGACGCGACGCTGCTGGTGCACAAGGGCGTCGAGTTCGAGCGCACCGGCGTGGTGCCGACGGTGGACGACGAGGACCTGGAGACCTCCGAGGAGTACCGGGTCGTCCTGGACACGCTGCGCCGCTCGCTGGCCGAGGACCCGCAGCGGTGGACCACGGTGGCCTCGGACATCCGCGGGGTGACCGAGGAGACCACCACCGGCGTGCACCGGCTCTACCAGCTGGCCGAGCAGGGGATCCTGCTGTTCCCGGCGATCAACGTGAACGACTCGGTGACCAAGAGCAAGTTCGACAACAAGTACGGGATCCGGCACTCGCTGATCGACGGGCTGAACCGGGCGACGGACGTGCTGATCGGCGGCAAGGTCGCGGTCGTCTGCGCCTACGGGGACACCGGCAAGGGCTCGGTGGAGGCGCTGGCCGGGCAGGGCGCGCGGGTGATCGTCGCGGAGGTGGACCCGATCTGCGCGCTGCAGGCGCTGCTGGAGGGCCACCAGGTGGCACGGCTGGACGACGTGGTCGACAAGGCCGACATCATCGTCACCGCGACCGGGAACAAGAACATCGTCACCGTCGAGCACATGGCCCGGATGAAGCACCAGGCGATCGTGGCCAACGTCGGGCACTTCGACAACGAGATCGACATGGCCGGCCTGGCGCGGTACCCGGGGATCCGCAGGCTCAACATCAAGCCGCAGGTGGACGAGTGGGTGTTCCCGGACGGGCACTCGATCATCGTGCTGTCCGAGGGGCGGCTGATGAACCTGGGCAACGCCACCGGGCACCCGTCGTTCGTGATGAGCAACAGCTTCGCGAACCAGGTGATCGCGCAGGTGGAGCTGTTCACCAGGCACGAGGAGTACAACAAGGACGTCTACCGGCTGCCCAAGATCCTCGACGAGAAGGTCGCGCGGATCCACGTGCAGGCCCTGGGCGGGGAGCTGACCAAGCTGACCAAGGACCAGGCCGAGTACATCGGGGTGGACGTCGAGGGCCCGTACAAGCCCGAGCACTACCGGTACTGACCGGTACTCCGTCCGGCGGCTACCGTGCCCGGGTGGGCCGGTTGATCGTCGTCGAGGGGCTGGACGGCGCGGGTAAGCGGACGCTGTCCGACGGGCTGTGCGCCGCCTGGCTCGCCCGCGGCGCGCGGGTGGCCCGGTTCGCGTTCCCCCGTTACGACGACGACGTGCACGCCGAGCTCGCCCGCGACGCCCTCTACGGGCGGCTCGGCGACGTCGCCGATTCCGTGCACGGCATGGCGGTGCTGTTCGCGCTGGACCGCCGCGCGGCCGCACCGGAGCTGCGCGCGGCCCTGGCGGCCCACGAGGTCGTCCTCGTCGACCGCTACGTCGCCTCCAACGCGGCCTACGGCGCGGCCCGCCGGCACGAGGGCGTGGCGGACGGGTTCGTCGGATGGGTGCACCAGATCGAGATCGAGCGGTTCGCGATCCCGGTACCGGACGTCCAGCTGCTGCTGGCCGTGCCCCGCGAGGTGGCGGCGGCGCGGGCGGCCGGGCGGGAGCGCGCCGACGCGTCGCGGGCCCGCGACGCCTACGAGGCCGACGCGGCGCTGCAGGAGCGCACGGACGCGGTGTACGCGCAGCTCGCGGCCGGGTCCTGGCTCTCGCCATGGCGGGTGGTCGACGGCGCGGGGACGGTGGACGCGGACGCCCTCGCCGCTCAGCTCCTCGGGTGGACGAGCGCCTCGGCGCCGTGACCGGAGGAGGAGGCCGAGCCGGGCGTCGAAGGCGGGCAGCGGAAAGGGGGGCGGTGCCCCCACCCGTCGCTCACCGGCGGGGTGGGATGCTGCGAGCATGAAGTCGCGCGTGCTGGTGGTCGACGACGACCCGGCCCTGGCGGAGATGCTCACCATCGTCCTGCGCGGGGAGGGTTTCGACACCGCGGTCGTCGGCGACGGCACCCGCGCGCTGCCGGCCGTGCGCGAGCTGCGTCCCGACGTCGTCCTGCTCGACCTCATGCTTCCCGGCATGAACGGCATCGACGTCTGCCGCGCGATCCGCTCCGAGTCCGGCGTCCCGATCGTCATGCTCACCGCCAAGAGCGACACCGTCGACGTCGTGCTCGGCCTGGAGTCCGGCGCGGACGACTACGTCGTCAAGCCGTTCAAGCCCAAGGAGCTCGTCGCCCGCATCCGGGCGCGGGTGCGGCGCACCGAGTCCGAGCCCGCCGAGCAGCTGTCGATCGGGGACGTCACGATCGACGTGCCGGCGCACCAGGTCACCCGCGACGGCGCCCCGATCGCGCTCACACCGCTGGAGTTCGACCTGCTCGTCGCGCTCGCCCGCAAGCCGCGCCAGGTGTTCACCCGCGAGGTGCTGCTGGAACAGGTGTGGGGCTACCGGCACGCCGCCGACACCCGGTTGGTGAACGTGCACGTGCAGCGGCTGCGGTCCAAGGTCGAGCGCGACCCGGAGCACCCGGAGGTGGTGCTGACGGTCCGCGGCGTGGGGTACAAGGCCGGCCCGCCATGAGGTGGCGGCCGTGAGGCGCCTGCGCGCCCGGCTGGCCGAGATCCCCGTCGCGCACCGCGCCCGCCGGGCGGTACACCAGGGCCGGCAGCTGTCGGTCGAGCTGCGGGTCACGCTGGAGGCCGTTTGGCGGCGGTCGCTGCAGGTCCGCGTGGTCGTGAGCACGCTGGCACTGTCGACCGCGGTGGTCGTGGTGCTGGGCCTGGTCCTGCAGACCCAGATCGCCGGGCGGATCCTGCAGGGCAAGGAGACGGACGTCCTGGTCCAGGCCGAGGCCGCCCGCGCGCTGCTCGAGCGCGAGCTCGCCGGCGTCGACCCCGAGCGCGAGGGCGCCCAGGGCGACTTCAACAACGCGCTCGACCGGTTGACGAACACCAGCGTCTCGACCCGGCCCGGCTCGCCGTCCGCGGGGGAGTTCCGCGCGGTGCTCGCCACCGGCCGCCGGGACGGCGACGGCGAGATCGCCGCGGGCACGGTCGAGGACGTGCCGCCGGACCTGCGGGAGCGGGTCGCGCGGGGAGCGCTGGCGCGCAAGTACTGGACGGTCACCGAGGGCGGTGTCGAGATCCCGACACTCGTCATCGGCCAGCCGGTCCGCACGGCGGCCCGCGACCTGGAGTTCTACCTGCTGTTCCCGCTCGACTCCGAGCAGCGCACGCTCGGGCTCGTGCAGAGCACGCTGATCGTCGGCGGGCTCGTGCTGATCCTGCTGCTGGCGGGAATCGCGAGCCTGGTCAGCCGGCAGGTGGTGCGGCCCGTGCGGGAGGCCGCCGAGGTCGCCGAACGGTTCGCGGAGGGGCACCTCGACGAGCGGATGCCCGTGCGCGGCGACGACGAGGTGGCCCGGCTCGCCGAGTCCTACAACGAGATGGCCGGCAGCATCCAGAGCCAGATCCGCCAGCTGGAGGAGTTCGGAGCGCTGCAGCGGCGCTTCACCTCCGACGTCAGCCACGAGCTGCGCACCCCGCTGACGACGGTGCGGATGGCCGCCGACGTCCTCTACGCCTCCCGCGAGCAGCTCATCCCGGCGCTGCGCCGCAGCTCGGAGCTGCTGGTCACCCAGCTGGACCGGTTCGAGGCGCTGCTCGGCGACCTGCTCGAGATCAGCCGGCTCGACGCCGGTGTCGCCGAGCTCGCCGCCGAGCGGGTGGACGTGCGCGGCGTCGTCGCGCGCGCCGTCGACACCGTCCGCGGGCTCGCCGAGGAGACCGGCACCCCGCTGGAGCTGGACCTGCCCCCCGGCATCCACGCCGAGGTCGAGCCGCGCCGCGTGGAGCGGATCGTGCGCAACCTCGTCGCCAACGCCGTCGACCACGGGGAGGGTCGCCCGGTCCGGGTGACGCTGGCCGGGGACGAGCACGCCGTCGCGGTGCTGGTGCGCGACCACGGGGTGGGGCTGCGCCCCGGCGAGGCGGCGCTGGTGTTCAACCGGTTCTGGCGGGCCGAGGAGTCGCGCGCCCGGCGCAGCGGCGGCAGCGGGCTGGGGCTCGCCATCAGCATCGAGGACGCGCGGCTGCACGGCGGCTGGCTGCAGGCCTGGGGCGAGCCCGGTCGCGGGTCGGCGTTCCGGCTCACCCTGCCCCGGGTGGCCGGGGCCCCGCTGCGGGCGAGCCCGCTGCCGCTGGGGCCCGGGCCGGATCCCGCACCGTCGGGGTCGGTGCCGACCCCGCCCGCGGGCCTGCCGCGCGCGGCCCCGGCCGCCGCGCCCGAACCCGCGGTCCCGGGCGGGGACCGGTGAGCCGCCGGCGCCCCCGGGCGGTGCTGCTGGCCCTGCTGCTCGCCCTCGCCGCCGTCGCCGGCTGCGCCAGCGTGCCGGACAGCTCGCCGGTGCAGGTGCTGCGCCGCGTCACCGGCGGTGACACGCCCGTGCTACCGCCGGGGCCGGTCGAGGGCAGCAACCCGGCCGACCTCGTCCGCGGCTTCGTCAACGCCTCGGGCAGCAGCGTCGACCGGCACGGCGCCGCCCGGCGGTTCCTCGCCCCGGAGGCCGCGGACTGGGACGACGGCGCCGGCGTCACGGTGCTGGACGGCCTGTTCAACACCGTCTACCCGCGGGACCTGCCCGGGCCCGGGGACGAGACCACCACCGTGCGGATCCGCGGCACCGCGATCGGCCGGCTCGGTGCGGACGGCGCGTTCCGACCGGAGCAGTTCCCCGTCGAGGTGGACGTGACGCTGGTGCGCCGCGACGACCAGTGGCGGATCAGCGCCGTGCCCGACGGGGTGCTCGTCCCGCTGTCGGACTTCCGGGCCGGGTACCGCGCGGTCAAGGTCTACTTCGTCGACCCGGTGAGCCGCAACGTGGTCGCCGACCTGCGCTACGTCCCCGCCGACCCCACCGGCGCGCAGGCCGCCAGGGCGATGGAGCTGTTGCTCGCCGGGCCGTCGGCGGCACTGGTCGGTGCCGCGGTGAGCCGCCTGCCGGCCGAGGCGCGGCTGCGCTCCAACGTCGCCGAGGGCCCCGACGGCTCCCTGGTCGTGGACCTCACCCAGCTCGGCGACGTGGACGTGCCGGCCCGGCGGCTGCTGGCGGCGCAGGTGGTGCTCACCCTGGCCGACGTGAACGTGGGCCGCGTCCGCCTGCTGGTCGACGGCACGCCGCTGCTGCCCGACCTGCCCGACGTCACCCGCGAGGACCTCGCCGCCCTGCGCGCGGAGGTCCGGCCCGCGGCGGACGTGCCCGGCCTGGTGGTGGCCGGCGGGCGGGTCTCGCGGCTGTCCGGGCCGCAGCAGGGCGAGCCGCTGCCGGGGCCGGCCGGCAACGGCGGTGTCGACGTCGAGTCGGCCGCCTCCACGGTCGACGGCAGGCGCCTGGCGGTGGTCGCGCGCGAGGGCGGGACGCGCCGGCTGCTCGTCGGGGGCGGTGGCGACGGCGGGGTCGCCCCCGTCGACCTCGCCGCGGGCACCATGACCCGGCCCTCCTGGACGCCGTCGGGGTCGGAGGCGTGGACCGTGCTCGACGGCACGGTCGTGGCCCGGGTGCTCGCCGACGACGCCGTCGGGGCGCCGCGGACCGAGCAGGTGGACGCCGCGCAGCTGGCGGCGATCGGGCCGATCCGCCGGCTGCGCCTGTCCCGGGACGGGCTGCGCGTCGCTGCGGTGGTCGACGGCGGGCTCTACACCGCCGCGGTGGCCCGCACGATCGACGGCGAGGTCGCCATCCGCAACGTCCGCCGGATCCGACCCGCGGAGCTCGGCGAGGTCGTCGACGTCGACTGGCGCACGGCCGACTCCCTCGTCGCGATCACCGGGCGCGCCGACCGGCCGGTGTCGCTCGTGTCGGCCGACGGGCTCACCCTGCAGTCGGTGCCGCCGAGCAACCTCACCCCGCCGCTGACCGCCGTCGCGGCCGTGGGCAGCCGGCCGCTGCTGGTCGCGGACCGCGCGGGCGTGTGGAGCTTCGCTGGCGGCGAGCTCGACGCGTGGCGCCAGGTGCTGGGCGGGGTGCCGGACGCGGTTCCGGTCTACCCGGGCTGACGCGCCGCGGGCGGCGTGCCCCCGACCCGGCCGCCTCGGGAGCGGCGCCGCCCGCTTGGGGACAACCACCGGCGTCCGCGGTCGGCGGGGCCGTGCGGATCGGTGCCGAGCGGCAGGGTGCCGGCATGGCCGCACTGCGCTCCCACCTCGCCGCGCTGCTCGACCTCGTCCTGCCCGCCGAGTGCGGCGGGTGCGGGACGCCGGGTCCGGGCTGGTGCGCGGCGTGCGATGCCGGGTCGGGGTTGCCGATCACCGTCGCGCTAGCGGGCGGCCCGGAGGTCGTGGCGGCCGGGCGCTACCGCGGGCCGCTGCGCGCCGCGCTGCTGGCCTACAAGGAGCGGGGCCGCCGCGACCTCGCCCCCGCGTTGGCCGAGGTGCTCGCCCGCGCCGTGCCGGAGGCCGGGACCCGGCCCGTCGTCCTGGTCCCGGTGCCGTCGCGGCCGGCTGCGGCGCGGGCCCGAGGTGGCGACCACGTCGCGCGCTGGTGCCGGCTGCTGGTGGCCCGCCGGCCGGGGTCCACCGTCGCGCCGGTGCTGCGCCTCGGCGGTCGGGTGCGCGACTCCGTCGGCCTCGACGCCGGCGCCCGCGCGGCGAACCTCGCCGGGCGGGTGGCGGTCGCGGCCGGGCCGCTGCCGCCGGCCGGGGCCGCCGTGGTGCTCGTCGACGACGTGCTCACCACCGGGGCCACCGTGCTGGCGTGCGCCGCCGCACTGGCCTCCGCCGGGGTGGTGGTGGGGCGGGCCGCCGTGCTGTGCGACGCCACGGGAGGAGGGGCCGGCGCGCCGGTCGCGGCAGGAAGGAGCGTATGACATTACCCCGAAGGGTGGGCGGGCAATCGGCGTCGTGCGGGAATGCCACCGATCGGAGTCACTCGCCGAACAGCACTGTTGCCTGACTGTGATGTTGGCTACCGTCGGCGGCATCCGCCGTCAGACCCCGACAGGAGGACCATCGATCGTGTACCCCGGGGGTCACTCCCCGGCCATCTACAACGGAAGAACCCGACGCCGCTGAGGGCCGGCCGGACCGGCCCGACCATCGTCAGAGCGAGAGGGAGGCCCGCGTGGAGATCGTCGTCACCGGCAGGAACGTGGAAGTCCCGGACCATTTCCGGGTCCGGGTGGCCGAGAAGGTCGGCCGGCTCGAACGCTACGACCACAAGATCGTCGGACTGGAGGTCGAGCTCTACCACGAGCGGAACCGCCGCCAGATGAAGAGCTGCCAACGGGTCGAGATCACCGGGCGTGGCGGGTGCGGATCCGTCGCGCGGGCCGAGGCCTGCGCGCAGGACTTCTACGGCGCGCTCGACGCCGCCGTCGCGAAGCTCGAGGCACGGATGCGCCGCTCGCACGATCGCCGTCGCGTCTCCCCCCGCCGCCAGCGGGCCGGCCTTCGCGCCGCCAACGGCTCCGCCACCGCCGTGCTGGACGAGCTGCCCGTCGCCGAGGTCGACATCCCGAGCCCGCGGGACCACCACGAGTACCTGCCGGACGACGAGGATCCGCGTCCCGGCCGGATCGTCCGCGAGAAGGTGCACCCTGCCGAGCCGATGTCGGTCGACGACGCGCTCTCGCGCATGGAGCTCGTCGGTCACGACTTCTACCTGTTCGCCGACGCCGAGAGCGGCGAGCCGTCGGTCGTGTACCGGCGCAAGGGTTACGACTACGGGTTGATCCGGCTGGAGGCCTGACCACCCGGCTCCGGACCGCACCTGCTCCGCGACGAACGGCACCCCCCGTCGGAACCGTCCGACGCGGGTGCCGTTCGTCGGTCAGGGTGGGGCCGACAGGTCGCTTCGCTACCCTGGACGTGGCAGCGCGCCGCCCAGCGCGCGCCCCGCGTCCTGACCGCGAACCGAATGAGGTCGACCAGTGCCGCTGTTCACCCGCCTCCTCCGCGCCGGCGAGACGAAGATCCTCAAACGGCTGGGCAGGATCGCCGCGCACATCGACACCCTCGAGGCCGACGTCGAGCCGCTGACCGACGCCGAGCTGCGGGCGAAGACCGACGAGTTCCGGGCCCGGCACGCCGACGGTGAGGACCTCGACGAGCTGCTGCCGGAGGCGTTCGCCGTGGCGCGCGAGGCGGCGGTCCGCACGATCGGCCAGCGGCACTTCACCGTGCAGCTGATGGGCGGGGCGGCGCTGCACCTGGGCAACATCGCCGAGATGAAGACCGGTGAGGGCAAGACCCTCACCTCGGTGCTCCCCGCGTACCTCAACGCGATCTCCGGCAAGGGCGTCCACCTGATCACGGTGAACGACTACCTCGCCAAGCGCGACGCGGACAACATGGGCCGCATCCATCGCTTCCTCGGCCTCGACGTCGGGGTGATCCTGTCGGAGATGCCGTCCGCGGTGCGCCGCGAGCAGTACAAGGCCGACATCACCTACGGCACGAACAACGAGTTCGGCTTCGACTACCTGCGCGACAACATGGCCTGGAACCGCGCCGACCTCGTCCAGCGCGGCCACAACTTCGCCATCGTCGACGAGGCCGATTCGATCCTCATCGACGAGGCGCGCACCCCGCTCATCATCTCCGGCCCGGCGGAGCAGAGTGCCCGCTGGTACCAGGAGTTCGCCCGGCTCGCGCCGATGCTCGAGCGCGACGTGCACTACGAGGTCGACGAGCGCAAGCGCACGGTCGGCGTCACCGAGGAGGGCGTGGCGCTGGTCGAGGACCAGCTCGGCATCGACAACCTCTACGAGGCCGCCAACACGCCGCTGGTCGGGTACCTCAACAACGCGCTGAAGGCCAAGGAGCTGTTCAAGAAGGACAAGGACTACATCGTCTCGGGCGGCAAGGTCGTCATCGTCGACGAGTTCACCGGCCGGGTCCTGTCCGGGCGGCGCTACAACGAGGGCATGCACCAGGCCATCGAGGCCAAGGAGGGGGTGGAGGTCCAGGCGGAGAACCAGACGCTGGCCACCATCACCCTGCAGAACTACTTCCGGCTCTACGAACGGCTGTCCGGCATGACCGGCACGGCGCAGACCGAGGCCGCCGAGCTGCACCAGATCTACAAGCTGGGCGTCGTGCCCATCCCGACCAACCGGCCGATGATCCGCGAGGACCGCGCCGACCTGATCTACAAGAACGAGGAGGCGAAGTTCGCGGCGGTCGCCGCCGACATCGCCCAGCGCCACCTCAAGGGCCAGCCGGTGCTGATCGGCACCACCAGCGTGGCGAAGTCGGAGTACCTGTCGAAGTTGCTGCTGCAGCTCCAGGTCCCGCACGAGGTGCTCAACGCCAAGCAGCACGAGCGTGAGGCGACGATCATCGCCCGGGCCGGGCAGGCCGGATCCGTCACGGTCGCGACGAACATGGCCGGTCGCGGCACGGACATCGTGCTCGGCGGCAACCCCGAGTTCCTCGCCGACCTCGAGCTGCGCGAGCGCGGGCTCGACCCGGTGGAGACCCGCGAGGAGTACGAGGCCGCGTGGGACGACGTCCTGGCGAAGGTCAAGGAGCAGGTCGCGGCCGAGGCCGAGGAGGTCAAGGAGGCCGGCGGGCTCTACGTGCTCGGCACCGAGCGCCACGAGTCACGGCGCATCGACAACCAGCTGCGCGGGCGCTCCGGCCGCCAGGGCGACCAGGGCGAGTCGCGGTTCTACCTGTCGCTCAACGACGACCTGATGCGGCGCTTCAACAGCCACCTCGTCGAGTCGATCATGACGCGACTCAACGTGCCGGACGACGTGCCGATCGAGGCGGGCATGGTCACCAAGGCCATCCGCAGCGCCCAGACGCAGGTCGAGCAGCAGAACTTCGAGATCCGCAAGAACGTCCTGAAGTACGACGAGGTGCTCAACAAGCAGCGCACCGTCATCTACTCCGAGCGCCGGCGCGTGCTCGCCGGCGAGGACATCGGCGAGCAGATCGAGCACATGCTGGCCGACGTCGTGCGGGCCTACGTCGACGGCGCCGCGGCCGAGGGCTACGCCGAGGACTGGGACCTCGAGAAGCTCTGGACGGCGCTGCGGGCGCTGTTCCCGATCTCGATCCGCTGGCAGGACCTCGCCGGCGACGCCGACGACGGCCCCGCCGAGCTGACCCGGGAGAGTCTGTACGAGACCGTGCTCGCCGACGCGCGCGCGGCCTACGCCCGGCGTGAGGCCGAGATCGACGAACTCATCGGCGCGCAGGGCGGGATGCGCGAGCTGGAGCGGCAGATCCTGCTGCAGGTGATGGACCGCAAGTGGCGCGAACACCTGTACGAGATGGACTACCTCAAGGAGGGCATCGGGCTGCGCGCGATGGCCCAGCGCGACCCGCTGATCGAGTACCAGCGCGAGGGTTACGACATGTTCGCGGCGATGCTGGAGGGCATCAAGGAGGAGGCCGTCGGGCACCTGTTCAACGTGCGGGTACAGGCGAGCCAGCCCGCCGCGCCCGCTCCGACCGCGCCCGCGGCGGGTGTTCCGGCGGCGGCCGGTCCCGCTCCGGCGGCGGCCGAGCGGACCGCCGCGGGTCCGGCGGCTGCGTCCGGCCGGGGTGCCGGTGCCCCGGCCGACCCGACGGCGGCCCCCCGCCCGGCCGCCGCGCGGCCGAGCGGCAAGCGTGCCGGGGCCGCAGCGTCCGCCACCGCCCGATCCGCTGGCGCCCGATCCGCTGGCGGCACGCCCGGTGCCGGGGCCCCCGCTGCGGCGGGTGCCGGTGCCGGTGCGTCCGGTGCCGCGGCGCCCGGCGGGGTCGCGGCCGGCAGCGTGCTTCCCCCGGCGCTGCGCAGCGCCCGCCCGACCGAGCTGCGCTACAGCGGGCCGGCCGAGGACGGCACGCCCGCCCGGACCCGGTCCGGCAACGGCGACGCGGCGGCCAAGGGCGAGGCGACCGTCACCGGTACCGAGCCGAGCCGCAACCGGCCCTGCCCGTGCGGATCCGGGCGCAAGTACAAGCACTGCCACGGCCAGCCCACCGCCGCCCGCCCCTGACCCACCCGGGCGGCGGTGGGCTGGCCGTGGCAGTGCTTGTACTTGCGCCCGGA
>DATLGI010000057.1:0-2177 GCA_035540535.1 Pseudonocardia sp. | reverse complement strand
ACCGCGACCGTGCCGTCCTCCGGGGTGGCTTCGCCGGCGAGCAGCCGCAGCAGCGTGGACTTGCCCGCGCCGTTCGCCCCGACCAGCCCGACGACGTCCCCGGGCGCGACGACGAGGTCGAGGCCGGAGAACAGGACCCGCGCGCCGTGCCCGGCGGCGAGGCCGGTGGCCTGCAGGGTCGCGCTCATGTCGTCGCCCAGGCTACCGAGCCGCGGCCGCCCGGTCGGGCACCTGCCGCAGGAACCCGACCGGCGCCCCGGCGAGACCGTCGCCGCGTTCCTCGCCCGGCGCACCGGCGTCGCCGCGGCGCAGGCCGAGCTGGACGCCGCCGCCGAGGCGCTCGCCGTCGGGGGCGCCGGCGCCGACGACGCCTACGCCGCCGCGCTGGACCGCTGGCTCGCCCTCGGCGGCGCGGACCTCGACGAGCGGGCCGGCGCGATCACCGCCGACGTCGGGCTGGGGGTCGCGCTCGACACCCCGATGGCGGCGCTGTCCGGTGGCCAGGCCGCCCGCGCCGGGCTCGCCGCGCTGCTCGCGTCGCGCTACGACGTCCTGCTGCTCGACGAGCCCACCAACGACCTCGACCTCGAGGGCCTGGAGCGCCTGGAGAAGTTCGTCCGCGGCCTGCGATCACCGGCGGTGATCGTCAGCCACGACCGCGAGTTCCTCGCCCGCACCGTCACCCGGATCGTCGAGCTGGACCTCGCGCAGCAGCAGGTCGCGGTGTACGAGGGCGGCTACGACAGCTACCTCGCCGAGCGGGAGGTGGCCCGCCGGCACGCCCGCGAGGCCTACGAGCAGTACGCGGACACGGTGACCGGGCTGAAGGACCGCGCTCAGATGCAGCGCACCTGGATGGCCCAGGGCGTGCGCAACGCTCGCCGCAAGTCGACCGACAACGACAAGATCGGGCGCAAGCACCGCGCCGAGGCGAGCGAGAAGCAGGCGGCGAAGGCCCGGCAGACCCAGCGGATGATCGAGCGCCTGGACGTCGTGGCGGAACCCCGCAAGGAGTGGGAGCTGCAGATGAGCATCGCCGCGGCCCCGCGCTCCGGCACCGTGGTGGCATCGGCGGCCGGCGCGGTGGTGCGCCGCGGCGGGTTCACGCTCGGCCCGGTGGACGCGCGCGTCGACTGGGCGGACCGGGTGGTGATCACCGGGGCGAACGGTTCCGGCAAGTCGACGCTGCTCGGCCTGCTGCTGGGCCGGATCCCGCCCGACGAGGGGTCGGCCGGGCTGGGCTCGGGTGTGCGGGTCGGCGAGATCGACCAGGCCCGCGGGCTGTTCCTCGGGCCCGAACCGCTGGTCCGCGCCTTCGGTGGCGCCGTCCCCGACTGGCCCGAGTCCGAGGTGCGCACCCTGCTGGCCAAGTTCGGGCTCACCGCCGAGCACGTGCCGCGCCCGGCCGCGTCGCTCTCCCCCGGCGAGCGCACCCGGTCCGCGCTGGCCCTGCTGCAGGCCCGCGAGGTGAACCTGCTCGTCCTCGACGAGCCCACCAACCATCTCGACCTGCCCGCCATCGAGCAGCTCGAACAGGCCCTCGACGCGTTCGCCGGCACCGTCCTGCTGGTCACCCACGACCGCCGGATGCTCGACACCGTCCGCAGCACCCGACGCTGGGAGATCCGCGAAGGGCGGCTCGTCGAGTCGTGACCGGATCGGTCACGATGTCCGAGCCGGTCGGCGCGACCGGGAGCGGAGGAGCGGCCATCATGAGACGAACCCGGCTGCGGTCCGCCGTTCTGTGCGCCGCGGTCACGCTGACCGCGGCCGGGTGCGGCACCGGCGCAGGGGGCGCGCCCGCCGTGCCCGAGATCGACGGTGCCCGCGACCTGCGCGGCCTCGACCCGTGCGGGCTGGTCGCCGACGAGCAGACGCAGCGGCTCGAGCTGCCCCCGGAAGGGGTGGCCGGAAGCGCCCCGGAGGGGCCGCGCTGCACGTGGAGCGACCAGGCCACCGAGCTGACCGTCGTCCTCTACGTACACGGCGGGGGCATCGCCACGTTGGCCGAGAACAGCGAGCCCACCACCGCGCGGGTCCGGGTGGCGGGCTTCCCCGCGCTGGAGACCTTCACCGAGGACGGCGCCTACTGCCAGTACGACGTGGGCGTCGCCGCCGACCAGGTGCTGCTGGCCGGTCTCGCCGGCGGCGAGCCCGACTCCTGCACCGCCCTGCAG
>DATLGI010000056.1:0-24155 GCA_035540535.1 Pseudonocardia sp. | reverse complement strand
GCCGGGCCCGCGCCCGTCGCCACCTCGATCCACTCCTCGCTGCGCCGCCCGGACGCCGGGTGGGCCGCGCCACGCTGACCAACCCCGGCAAGGTGCTCTACCCGCTCACCGGCACCACCAAGGCCGACGTCCTGGAGCACTACCTCGCCGTGGCGGACGTGATGCTGCCGCACCTGCGGGACCGGCCGGTGACGCTGGTGCGCTGGCCCGACGGCGTCGAGCGGTCCTCGTTCTTCGAGAAGGACGTCTCCCGCCACGCCCCGCCGTGGATCCGGACGGTCCGGGTCGGCACCCCCGGCGGCCGGTCCGAGAGTGCGGACTTCCCGCTCCTCGACGACGTCGAAGGCCTCGCTTGGACGGCCAACCTGGCGGCCCTCGAACTGCACGTGCCGCAGTGGCGCGCGGGCCCGCGCGGCGGCCGGCAGAACCCCGATCTCGTCGTGTTCGACCTCGATCCGGGCGAGGGCGCGACGATCGTCGACTGCTGCCGCGTCGCCGAGGGCATCGCGGAGCTGCTCGCCGCCGACGGGCTCCGGGCGTACCCGCGTACGAGTGGTGGCAAGGGCCTGCAGTTGTACCTGCCCGTCTCCGTGACCCGCCCCGAGCGGACCTCGGAGTTCGCCCGGGCCGTCGCCGAGCGGATGGCCGCGGACCGGCCCCGGCAGGTCACCGCGGTGATGGCGAAGGCCCGCCGGCACGGCCGGGTGCTCGTCGACTGGAGCCAGAACAATCCCGCGAAGACCACCATCGCGAGCTACTCGCTGCGCGGGCGAGCCCGACCGACGGTCGCGACGCCCGTCACGTGGGACGAGGTGCGCGCCTGCCGGCGTTCGGACGACCTCACCTTCCTGGCCCGCGACCTGCCCGCCCGGGTCGCCGAGCACGGCGATCTGATGAGCGGGCTGTTCACCGGGCCGCAACGTCTCCCCCGTGGCAGTGCGGAGGGACGCGAAGGTGCCCGGTGACGGCGGACGCCATCCCTACCTCGACGGCCCCCACCCGCGCGCGTACGCCCACCGCGGGTGGCACACCGGCGAGCTCGCGGGCCTGGAGAACACCATGACCGCGTTCCGTCGTGCCGTCGCCGAGGGCTTCGCCTACCTCGAGCTCGACGTGCAGGCCACCGCGGACGGCACCGTGGTCGTCCATCACGATCCCACCCTGGACCGCACCACCGGCGGGCCGGGCGTGATCGGCGCGCTGCCCGCCGCAGCCGTGGCCGACCTCCGCATCGCCGGGCGCGAACCGATCCCGCTGCTCGAACAGGTGCTCGCCGAGCTGCCCGGGACCCGGCTCACGATCGAGATCAAGCGCGCGGGCGTGGTCGGCCCGCTGCTCGCGGTGCTGGACCGGGCCGACGCCTGGCACCGCGTCTGCCTCGGCTCCTACGACGGGCGGGCCCTGCGCCGTGCACGGGCCGCAGCGGGTGCGCGCCTGTGCACCTCGTTGGGCCAGGCCTCGGCCTTCGCCCTGCGCACCCGGGCGTGGCTCGACACCCTGCCCGGGCCGCTCGGCCGGCTGCCGGCGCCACCGTTCGCCGGCGACCTCGCCCAGCTCCCCCGCCGCTTCGGGGCACTCACCGTGGTCGACGCCGGGCTCGTGCGCACGGCCCACGCGGCGGGCTGCGAGGTGCACGTCTGGACGGTCGACGAGCCGGCCGAGATGGTGGAGCTGCTCGACCTCGGCGTCGACGGCCTGCTCACCGACCGGCCCGACCTGCTGCGCGAGGTGCTCGCCGCCCGCGGCCAGTGGCCGGCGTGAGGTCCGGCCACCCCGGCTGCCACGCCGGTACGCTCCGCGCATGAACGCCCCCGCGGCACCCGCCACCCGCGGGCAGGTCTGGGCCTGGGGGCTGTGGGACTGGGGTTCGGCCGCGTTCAACGCCGTGATCCTGACGTTCGTGTTCTCCCGCTACCTGGTCGAGGGGGTCGCCGACGACCCGGTGCGCGCCACGAGCCTGCTGGGCTGGACGCTCGGCGCGGCCGGGCTGCTCGTCGCGCTCGCGGCGCCCGTCGTCGGTCAGCGCGCGGATGGAGCGGGCCGGCGCCGCCGCTCGGTGGCCGCCTGGACCGCGCTCACCGTGCTGTCGATGGCGGCGATGTTCGCGGTCGTGGACGACCACGCCTACCTCGCGCTCGGGCTGGGCCTGCTCGCGCTGGGCTCGGTCACGTTCGAGTTCGCCACCGTCTCGTACTACGCGATGCTGCGGCAGGTCTCCACGCCGGCCACGATCGGCCGGGTGTCCGGATTCGGTTGGGCGCTGGGTTACTTCGGCGGGATCGTCCTGCTCTCGCTGGTGTACTTCGGGCTGGTCGCCGGGGAGGGCGGGCTGCTCGGGGTGCCCACCGAGGACGGCCTCAACATCCGCGTCGTCGCGCTCGTCGCGGCCGTCTGGTTCGCACTGTTCGCCCTGCCGATGCTGCTGGTGGTGCCCGAGCTCCCGCCCGCCGCCGACCTGCCCGCGCGGGCCGGGGTACTGGCCTCGTACCGCACGCTCGTCGCCGACCTGCGGGCGCTGCTGCGCACCGACCGCCACACGGTGTACTTCCTGCTGGCCAGCGCCCTGTTCCGAGACGGCCTCGGGGCCATCTTCACCTTCGGCGCCATCATCGCGGCCGCCTACGGCATCGGCGCCGACGACGTCCTGCTGTTCGGCATCGCGGCCAACGTCATCGCCGGGCTCGGCGCGCTGGTCGGCGGCAGGCTCGACGACCGGATCGGGCCGAAGGCGGTCATCGTCGGTTCGCTGGTCGGGATCCTGCTGGTGGGCTCCGTGCTGATGGTCCTGTCCGGCCCGGTGGCGTTCTGGACCGGCGGGCTCGCGCTGACCCTGTTCGTCGGGCCCGCCCAGTCGTCCTCGCGGGCGTTCCTGGCGCGGCTGGCGCCGCCCGGACGCGAGGGGCAGCTGTTCGGGCTCTACGCCACCACCGGCCGTGCGGTGTCGTTCCTCGCCCCGTCACTGGTCGGCCTGTTCACGTTCCTCTTCGATTCGACACGGGCCGGGATGGCGGGGATCCTCGTCGTGATCGCGATCGGCCTGGCGGCGCTGTGGCGGGTGCGCCCACCCGCCGCGACCCACCCACGGGGTGACGCCCAGGCTGCGCGCGTGTGAACATGCGACGCCCGCCGGGTGGTGCACGTCACACTCGGCGGACAGGTCACAGTCGCGTGTGCGAAGGGGACGGATGGGGGACACTACCTGACAGGGCGGCCACGAGCGAGTGTCGGTCACACTGTGACGACACCTGCGCGTATCCGCCCGATCGGCGGGAACATCGGTCTGCGGTGCAGACGTTACCCCGCAGGGTGTCGAAAGGATCCGGGAGCTTCTCCCGGTCCGGGAACGGGAGGGTGACGCATGGCCGACCGCGTGCTTCGTGGCAGCCGGCTCGGGGCTGTCAGCTACGAGACCGATCGCGACCACGACCTGGCGCCGCGGCAGCCGATGCGGTACACGTGCCCTCGCGGTCACGACTTCGAGGTGCCGTTCGCCAACGACGCCGAGGCGCCGGCCACCTGGGAGTGCCGCCTGCACGGCACGCCGTCGAAGCTCGTGGACGCCTCGGAGCCCGAGCAGAAGAAGGCCAAGCCGCCGCGAACCCACTGGGACATGCTCCTGGAGCGGCGCTCGCTGGCCGAGCTCGAGGTGCTCCTGGCCGAACGCCTGGACCTCCTGCGCGACCGCCGGGCCGAGATCGCCTGACGCCGCCCACGGCGACCACGGAGCCGGGCCCCCTGCGGGGCCCGGCTCGGTCGTGTGCGCGCCCGTCAGGTACCGACGCTGGCGGCCGCGTCCCCGTGGCGGGACCACCGCCGCGCGATCCCCCACCGGGTCACGAGCCACAGGGCCTCCATGACGATCGCCCGGCTCATCTTCGACGTGCCGCGCCGGCGCTCCACGAACGTGATCGGCACCTCCCGCACGCGGAAGCCGGCCTGCACCGTACGCCAGGCCATGTCCACCTGGAAGCAGTAGCCCTGTGAGGCCACCCCGCGCAGGTCCAGCTCCTCGAGGACCTGGCGGCGGAACGCCCGGTACCCTCCGGTGATGTCCCTGATCGGGACGCCCAGCGCCATGCGTGAGTACAGGTTGCCCCCGCGGGAGAGCATCAGCCGGTGCACCGGCCAGTTCACGACCTGGCCGCCGGGCACGTACCTCGACCCGAGCACGAGGTCCGCGTCGTCCAGCGCGCCGAGCAGTTCGGGCAGGTCCTCCGGGGCGTGCGAGCCGTCGGCGTCCATCTCGACGACGACCCGGTAGCCCTCGTTCAGCGCCACGGCGAAACCGGCGAGGTAGGCGGCACCCAGCCCCGACTTCGCGCCCCGGTGCAGCACCCGCACCCGGGGATCGGCCGCCGCCAGCTCGTCGGCTAGGGCGCCGGTGCCGTCCGGACTGGCGTCGTCGACGACCAGCACGTCCGCGTCCGGGACGGCGCCGTGCAGCCGCGTCACCACGGCCCGGAGGTTGTCCCGCTCGTTGTAGGTCGGGATCACCACCAGGACCGGCGTCGTGCCCTCAGCCATGCCCGTCTCCTCCTGCCGGCGCGCGCCGGCGGCTGACGGCCGCCTTCGCGAGACCGAGGGCCGCGACGACCACCAGCGCCCACTCCGGGGCCGACCGCAGGCGAGTGGCCAGCGTAGTCGTCCCCCCCGGTGCCATCGGAGCAACCAGCACGTCCGGGACGAACTGGCCGGACCGGTCGACGACCCGTCCCGTGCGGTCGATCATCGCACTGACCCCGCTGGTGGTCGCGACCACCACCGGGCGGTCGTGCTCCACGGCGCGCACCCGCGACATCGCGAGCTGCTGGTAGGTCATCTCCGAGAGCCCGAACGTGGCGTTGTTGCTCGGCACCGCCAGGACACCGGCGCCGGCCGCGACGCTGTCGGCGACCAGGTCGTCGAAGGCGATCTCCCAGCAGATCGCGATGCCGACCCGCGTGCCCGCCGCGTCGACGACTCCGTCGCCGGCTCCCGGGACGAAGTAGCCGGCTCGATCGGCGTGCTCGGAGAACAGGGCGAAGAACTCCCGCCAGGGCAGGTACTCCCCGAACGGCTGGACGCGGCGCTTGTCCGTCCGGTCGACGATCCCGGCGCCCGCCCCCCAGACGAGCAGGGCGTTGCTGGTGGTGCGGCCGTCGGGGTTGCGCAGGACCGTCCCGACGAGCACGGGTACCCCGACCGCGCGGGCCGCCCCGTCGATCCGCGCGGCCGCGTCCGGATTGCGCAGAGGGTCGATGTCGCTGGCGTTCTCGGGCCAGACCACCAGGTCCGGCCGGGGCACCCGCCCCGCGGCGACGTCCGCGGCGAGCTGCTCGGTGACCCGCACGTGGTTGTCGAGCACCGCCCGGCGTTGGGCGTTGAAGTCCAGGCCGAGCTGCGGGACGTTGCCCTGCACGGCGGCGACGGTGACGGCCGGCGCCGCGGACCCCGCGGACCCGAGCGCCGCGGCGGCCGGCCCGGCGAGCAGCGCGGCGAGCGCGAGCAGCGCGGGCCCGGAACCGCCGCGCCGGCGGACGGCCCGCCGGATCAGCTCGCCGAGCGCCAGGCCGGCCAGGACGGTGACGAACGACAGCAGCGGCACGCCACCGACCGCGGCCAGCGGTAGCAGTGGCCCGTCGGCCTGCGCGAACCCGGCGCGACCCCACGGGAAGCCGCCGAACGGGACCCGGCTGCGCGCCGCCTCGCCGGCGACCCAGATCGCGGCCCCCCACACCGGTGCCGCCGGCAGCCGCGAGACCGCGGCCATCCCGGCCGCGGCGGCCGCGAGGAGGAGGGTCTCGAGGGCGACGAGGCCCAGCCACGGCGCGGGGCCGACGGGGTCGGAGATCCAGACCAGCAGGGGCAGCAGGAACGCCGACGCGAACACCGCGCCGTACCCGGCACCGGCCCGGGCCCGCCGCCCGTGCAGCGCGAGGCCCAGCAGCCCGAACGCCGGCAGGGCCAGCCACCACAGGGTGCGCGGCGGGAAGCTCCCGTACAGCAGGAGCCCACCCGCGGCGGACGCGCCCAGGCGTGCGGGGACGGCGGGCAGCCCCCGGTACCGCACCCGTGTCGCGGGGCGGACCGGAGCCGGCTCGGCGGCGGGTGCGACCACGTCCCGAGCCTACGTTCCGGCGCGTGCCGGCTGTGATCTTCCCCCGGTCGCCGGCCTGTCCCGGACGGTGCCCCCTGCCGTGGACCGGTGCCCGTCGTCGAGCAGGTCGAGCACGCCGCGCGGGCCCGCGCGCCCGAACCACTCGACGCCGTAGACCTCGGGGAACCCGGCCACCGGCAGGTCACCCGGGCCGATCTGGCTGCCGTGCGCCGTCATGGCGGCGCGCTTGCACGCCAGGTGCCGCGCTCCCCCGCACACCGAGACGGCGATCTCGGCCCGCGTCCTGCCGAACGGCACCGCGGCCGCGGCGGCCGCCGCCTGCACGAGGTGGCGGCCGCCCGCCGAGCCGTGCAGGTGCTCCCGGTCGACGGTGGTCAGGAAGCCGGTGGCGCCGGCCATCGCCGCGGCGGCAGCGCCGATCCGGTGCACCGCCCGGTGGTCGGGATGGCCGTAGACGCCGTGCTCGTCGTCGTACACGAGCGTGGCCGCCCCTTCCGCCGCCGCCAGCTCGGCGACCCGGCGGGCCAGCACGAGGACGTCGGCGGCGGCGAGCGAGCCGGGAACGGAGCAGGCGCCCCAGCGCGGCAGGCCGGAATCCCGTCGCCCGAGGTGGACCACGCGGGCGACGCCGAGCAGCGCGGCGGCCCGGTCGAGCTCGGCGAGCCGGCGGTGCCGCACGGTCTCCCCCGGGCCGAGCACCGTCCGCGAGCCGCCGAGCTCGCCGCCGGTGGCCATGACCAGGACGGTGCGCGCACCCGCGTCGGCGAGCCGGCGCAGGGTGATGCCGGTGAAGATCGACTCGTCGTCCGGGTGGGCGTGCAGGACCAGAACCGTGTGGTCGCGCAGGTCGGGACGCGGGAAGGACTCGGGCGGGACGGCCATGAGGTGATCGCAGACGTGCGGGCCGCGGGGCGGCGGACGGACGGGCCGGGGTCAGCTGCGGCAGCAGCGACAGCACCCCGGACAGCCACGACCCACGACGGGGTGGCCGGTCCGGACGATCACGGCGGCGAGTGTGCCACATCCGTCGAGCCGGCCGTGCTCCGGCCACCCGTCGGGGTGCGAGGTGGGTCAGTTCCCGCCGTCCTCGCCGTCCCCGCCGTCCTCCTCGGAAACCGCGGTCCTCGGGGCCTCGCCGGACGGAGCGAACACCGAGAAGTCGTCGAACAGCACCTCGGCGGTGGAGCTGTCGTCGTTGCCGCGGTAGATGCCGAGCTTGAAGTAGTTCTCGGCGCTGCTCATCGTCGCCCTGGTGTGCCGCTGCACCGTCTGCACCCCGTTCTCCCAGGCCGCCGCGAAGCCGTCGCCGCCGGAGAAGCCGACGTGGAACACGTAGTCCGTCCACTCGCCGCGGCGGACGGGGCCGATCACCCGCTCCTCGCCGCCCTCGCCGCCGACGCAGACCTCCCCCTCGGGGCTCACCTCGATCGCCAGCGGCGGCGAGCCGTGACCCGAATGCCACTGCATGACGATGAACCAGTCGCCGTCGACGGGATTCTCGAAGGTCTCCCCGAACTTGATCGACACCTGGTACCACCGCTCGTCGCCCTCGTGGGTCAGCATCTCGTCGCCGTGCGCGGCCACCTCGGACCGCTCGCCGCCGCCGAAGTCCGGGACGTCACCGGCCTGCACCACGAACCGCGCCGCCCGCTGCCCCGCGCGCGCGTCCTCGACGAGGCTCACCGCATGGCCGGCGCCGTCGATGCCGTCGCAGGAGCCGTTCATGAAGGCGTTCTGGCAGGTGTCCCACTCGCCGAGGCCGGTCTCGAAGTCGGAGCCGAACACCTCGACGGCGTCGGCCGGGACGACCGGGGAGGCCGGTCCGGCGCCGACGCCGGCGCAGCCCGAGGTCGGTGAGGCCGGGCCGAGCCGGTCGGCCCCGTCGCCGCGCACCTCGGTGGCGGCCCGGTCCCCCGCTTCGCCCGTGTCGTCGGTGTCCCCGGTGCCACGGTCCCCCGTCTCCCCGTCGTCGGCCTCCCCGTCGTCGGCCTCGCGGTCCCCCTGGTCCGTGCTCCCGCGGTCCGGTTCCCCGACCGGTTCGTCCTCCGGGTTCCGCCCGTCGGAACCGGTGTGCCCGTCCAGCGGGATCGGTTGCGGAGCAGGCCCGGACCTCCTCTGCTCCACCCCCACGTCCGGTCCGCCGCTCCCGGTGGCGCCGCCGAGCAGGCCGCGCACGGTCTCCAGGATCAAGGCGACCAGGTGCTCCCACAGCTGACCGGGGCCGGTGCCGGGCCCGCCCAGTTCCGCCGCGGGCTCCCGGACGCCCTGCCACCCGCCGCCCTGCACCGGCTCGCAGCGCGCCGGGTCCGGCGGCGTCACCGGCGCGGCGTGGGCGGCGGCGGGCAGCACCGTCCCGACGACGGCCAGGCCCACGGCGCCGACGAGGACGCGGGCCCGGCACGCGGCGCTCACGGCGTCCCCCCGGCCAGCGGCACGTCCCGGCCCTCGGGCACCGACCCTCCGCAGCCGAGCCGCCGCCCCGCCCCGGCCGGCCGGACCGGCCGGGTCCGGAGCCGGCCCCCGGAGGACCGGCAGGGACGGGGGCTCCCACCCCGGCGCGAGCGCCACCCCGGGAACCGGCTGTCTGCCACGACCGTCCACCCCTCGTTCCGCCGCCGGACTCCGTCATCCGGTCGGTCGGCGCAAGTCTCGGAAGAAGGGGGCCGGCCCGTGGCGGAACGGGCAGGTTGGCTCCATCCGGGTGAACGCAGCACCGGCGCGATCACCACCGCGCTCCGGACGTGCGTCAGTGCTGCAGCAGGTCGTGCAGGACCTCGCCCCGGTGCACGGTGCGCAGGCAGGCGGGATCGTCGGGTTCGCCGTCCAGGACGCCGCCTCCGTCCCACACCGCGTACGAGGCCGCGGCGCCGCGCAGCAGGCGACCGGCCAGCGGCGAGACGTCGCCGGCCGCCCGGTACCCGCCGACGGTGTGCGCGGCCAGTGCGTCCGCGGGCCGCACGGCCGAGCGCGCGGTGCGGTGGTGGGTGGCGGCGCGCAGCGCCCCCCACGGATCCACCGGGGTCACCGGCGCGTCCGAGCCGAGGGCGAGCACCACCCCGGCGTCGCGCAGCAGGGCGAGCGGGTTCATCGGCTCCGCCCGCCGGTGCCCGAGGCGGGCCGCGTACAGGCCGTCCGGGCCGCCCCAGGCCGCGTCGAACGCGGGCTGCACGCTCGCGACCACCCCCCGCGCGGCGAGAGCGGCGGCCTGGCCGGCGTCGATCATCTCCAGGTGCTCGACCCGGTGCGCCCGCGCGCGCAGCGCCGCCGGCTCGCCCGCCGCGGCGAGGCCCTCGATCAGCGCGTCGGCCGCGGCGTCCCCGATCACGTGGAACCCGGCCTGGATCCCGGCCGCGGTGCAGGCCGCGACGTGCGCGGCCACCGTGTCCGGGTCCAGGTAGCGGTTGCCCGTGCAGCCCTGCGCGTCGCGGTACGGCGCACGCAGCGCAGCGGTGCGCGAGCCCAGCGAGCCGTCGACGAACAGGTCACCGGCGAGCCCGCGCGCGCCGGTCCGGACGATGAGGTCCCGGGCGTCCGCGGCCGTCCGCACCGCCTCGCCCCAGTAACCGACGACCTCCACGCCGGGTCGGGCCAGCAACGCGCCCAGGTCGTCGGCGCCGGAGATGTCCGGACCCGCGCACTCGTGCACGACGCCGACGCCGCGGCGGGCCGCGTCGGCGAGGAATGCGGTCTGGGCGGCGTCGCGGGTGCGCCCGTCGATCGCCGCGAGAGCCGCGCGGCGGACGTGGTGGTGGGCCTCGGCGGTCAACGCGCCGGTGGTCGTCCAGCCCGCGGCACCGACGGCGCCGGGCGCGCGGTCCAGCAGCGCGGACGACACGAGCGCCGAGTGCGCGTCGACCCGGCTCAGGTACACCGGCGCGCCGGCACCCGCCCGGTCCAGGGCCGCCCGCGGGGGCACGGCCCACCCCCCGTCCTGCCAGCCGTGGCCCCACACGAGCGTCCCCGGCCGGGCCGCGGCGCGCGCGGCCACCGCGTCGAGCAGGGCGGTGGCGTCCGGGCATGCGGTGAGGTCCAGCCCGTCGGCGAGCAGACCCGCGGCCGTGACGTGGACGTGGGCGTCGACGAAGGCGGGGGTCACGGTGGCGCCGGCGAGGTCGAGCACGCCGGCGCCGGCGCCGCGCCCGCGGGCCTGCGCGGTCGTCCCGGTCCAGGTGATCCGGCCCCCGGCGGTCTCGAACGCCGTACCCACCTCGCCACCGGCGTCGAGCAGGCGGCCCCCGACGAGCAGGATGCGCGCGGGTCGGCTCGGCGGGGGCATGCGACGAGGATGCTCCCAGCGGCGCGGACGGCGGGCACGGCCCTCGCAGCCCGGTTGTCCACAGGACCCGCCCGGACGCTGGTCAGCGCCGACCGGCCCCGGCTAGCGTCCCGGACCGTGTCGATCTCGCTGCGGGTGCCGACCCTCCTGGCCGCCGTCGCCGCCGTCCTGGCCGCGGTGCTGCCCGCGGCGCCGGCGGCGCGCGCGGCGCCGCCCGAGGCTCGTCCGACGGCCGTGGTCGCCCTCGGTGACAGCGCCGCCTCCGGCGACGGCGCCGGTGACTACGAGCCCGGCACCCGCGGCGAGGGCGGCAACTGGTGCCACCGCTCGCCGCACGCCTACGTCCACCACACCGGGTTGGCCGGCGCCTCGGTCAACCTCGCGTGCTCGGGCGCCCGCTCCGAGCACGCGGGGTACGGCGACGCCGTCCGGTACGGCGAGGGCGCGCAGGCGGCCCGCCTCGTGGAGGTGGCGGGCCGGTACCGGGTCACCACCGTCGTGGTGCAGGTGGGGGCGAACGACGACGTCGCGCTCACCGCCACCGGCATCGCCTGCATCCGCGCGGCGCTCGACCGACGGGTGCCCGGCTGCCGGGACACCGTCGGACCCGCCTGGCCCGAGCGGACCGCCGCCACGGCGACGAAGGTCGAGCGGGCCGTGCGCGACGTGCAGGACGCGATGCGCCGCGCAGGGTACGCCGAGGGCGACTACGCGTTCGTCCTCGCGAGCTACGCGTCGCCCGTGACCGAGCGGATGATCCCCCTGCACGGTCCCCGCGGCTGCCCGTACAGCCGGGCGGACGCGGAGTGGGGCCGCACCGTCGCGTTCCCGGAGCTGGCCGCCGCGCTGCGGGGTGTCGCCGAGCGCACCGGCGTGCGCTTCCTCGACCTCACCCGCGCCACCGAGGGGTACGAGGCGTGCAGCCGCAGCCCCCGGACCGCGGAGTGGCAGCGCCGCATCACCGTCGACCCCCGGGCGCTGGTGTACGGGGGGCTGGACGCCGTGGGGTACCACCTCGCGCAGGAGTCGTTCCATCCCAACGCCACCGGTCACCGGCGGATGGCGGAGTGCCTGGCCGGGTTCGTGCGGTCCGGCGCACCGTCGGCCGCCTGCGTCGGCGCCGACGGGCGGCTGCGGCCGGTCCCCGGGGCGCCCGCGCCGGCCCGGGTGTAGCTACAGCACGACGAGGTCGCGCGGGCGGCGGTTGAGCCGCTCGCAGCCGTCCTCGGTGACCACGACGATGTCCTCGATCCGGGCACCCCACTCGCCGTCGAGGTACACCCCGGGCTCCACGCTGAAGGCCATCCCCGGCTCCAGCCGCAGCTCGTTGCCCCCCACGATGTACGGCTCCTCGTGCACGTCCAGGCCGATGCCGTGCCCGGTGCGGTGCACGAACCGCTCCCCCAGGCCGGCCGCCGTGATCGGCACCCGGGCGGCGGCGTCCACCGTGGCGGCGCTGACCCCCGGCCGGACCGCCCGGACCGCCCGCTCCTGCGCGTCCTGCAGCACGGCGTAGGCCTCGCGCACCGGGGCGGGCGGCTCGGCGCCCACCGCGTAGGTGCGGGTGCAGTCCGAGTGGTAGCCGCCGGGCAGCGGGCCGCCGATGTCCACGACCACCACGTCGCCGTCGACGAGCACCCGGTCGGAGACGTCGTGGTGCGGGCTCGCGCCGTTGGGGCCGGAGCCGACGATGACGAACGCCGCGCCGGTGTGCCCCTCCTCCACGATCGCGGCGGTGATCGCGGCCCCGGCCTCGGCCTCGGTGCGCCCTCCGCGCAGGAACTCGCCCATCCGGGCGTGCACGCGGTCGATCGCGGCGGCGGCGGCGCGCAGCTCGGCGACCTCGGCGGCGTCCTTGCGCATCCGCAGCTCGCGCAGGATCGGCCCGGCGAGGGTCTGCGGGACGTCCGGGAACGCGTCGCGCAGGCGCAGGACGTGGGCGGCGGGCATGGTGTCGGCGACGGCGACCCGGCCGGGGCCGCCGGCCAGGTCGCTCACCAACAGGTACGGATCCTCGCCGTCGGTCCAGGTGACGATCTCCACGCCGAGCTCGTCGAGCGGCAGGTGCGCGTACCCGGGCGCCTCCAGCCGGGGCACGACGAGCGCGGGTGGTGCGCGGTGCCCGGCGGCCGGCAGGACGAGGCAGGTGAGCCGCTCGTGCGACTCGCCCTGCGCGCCGACGAGGTAGCGCAGGTCGGTGCCCGCGGTCAGTAACAGCACCTCGACACCGTGCTCGGCCGCCACCTCACCGGAGCGGCGCAGGCGGTCGGCGAGCATCGAGGTGGGGACGGCCGCAGTCATGGATCGGAGCGTAACCGCCGTGCCCGGCCGGGGTGGCGGCTGGCAGGCTGGGTGCCGTGACGCCTGCCCCGACCGCCCGGCCGCTGATGCTGCTCGACGCCGCCAGCCTGTACTTCCGCGCGTTCTACGGGGTCCCCGAGTCGATCACCGCCCCGGACGGGACCCCGGTCAACGCGGTGCGCGGGTTCACCGACATGGTCGCCCGGCTGATCACCGAGCGACGCCCGGGCAGGCTCGTCGCCTGCCTCGATCTCGACTGGCGCCCGGCCTTCCGGGTGGACGCGCTGCCGACGTACAAGGCGCACCGGGTCGCGGGGGAACCCGCCGCCGCGCCCGCCGGGATCCCCGAGGAGGTCCCGGACGCGCTCGCCCCACAGGTCCCGGTACTGCTCGAGGTGCTCGCGGCGGCCGGGATCGCCACCGCCGGCGCCGAGGGGCACGAGGCGGACGACGTGATCGGCACGCTCGCCGCGGCCGAGCGCACCGACCCGGTGCTCGCGGTCTCCGGCGACCGCGACCTGATGCAGATCGTCCGCGACGAGCCGGTACCGGTGCGCCTGCTCTACGTCGGGCGCGGGTTGGCGAAGGCGGAGCACCTCGGGCCGGTCGAGGTCGCCGCGAAGTACGGCGTCCCGGTCGGCCGGGCGGGCGAGGCGTACGCGGAGATGGCGATGCTGCGCGGCGACCCCTCCGACGGTCTCCCCGGGGTCCCCGGGGTCGGCGCGAAGACCGCCGCGACGCTGGTGAGCCGGTTCGGCTCGTGGGCGGAGCTGCGGGCGGCCGTCACCGATCGCGCGGACACTCGCCTCTCGGCCACCGTCCGCAGCCGGCTGCACGCCGCCGAGCCGTACCTCGCCGTGGTGGAACCCGTGGTCCGGGTCGCCCTCGACGCGCCGGTGCAGCTCGACCGGTCGGACACGCTGCCGGCCGCGCCGGCGGACCCGGACGCGCTCGACGCGCTGACCGAGCGGTGGGGCCTCGGCGGCTCGGTCGACCGACTGCGGGCCGCGCTGGCGGCCGGTGCGCAGGCGGAGCAGCGCCGGGGCGGACCTGAGAAGTAGGTGCCGCACCACGGCGTCACGTCGGTGGCGAAGGCGGCGTCCGCGCGCGTCGCCGCGGCCGGGTCGTCGGCGGTCCACCACCCGGCGGCGACGAGCTCCGAGGGCCGCCGGTCACCGAGGTAGGCCATGGCGAGACCGGCGACGTCGCAGGCCAGATCGGGCTCGGGTGAGCCGGGGACGCGCTCGGCCGCGCCGTCGGCGATCCGGTACACACCCGAGTTGGTCGGGAGCATGCCGTCGTGCACCGCGACCAGCACGGGCGGGCCCGTGCCGAACCGGCGGGCCGCCAGCGCCGCCGGCACGTCCACGAGCCGCAGCCAGGTCTCGTCCTCGTGGCCGGAGGTCGCGCAGTCGCGGGGGTCGGCGAGGATCAGCTCGAGGGGCTCGTCGAGCGGGCGCAGCCAGCCCTCGACCGTGCCCACCAGGTCCACGTCGAGCACGAACCGCCACAGCGCCGCGGTCGCCGCCGTGGAGACCGCATAGAGGTCCTCGACCCGCAGGACGTCCCCGGCCTCCGGGTCGCGGGAGCGCTCCACCGTGGCGACCAGGGAGCCGTCGTCGCCGCGGGCGCCGGTGTGCACCGCGACGAGCAGGGGGTCGCGGCCGGCACGGTGGCGGCCGAGCGCGGACTCCCACCAGCCCGCGGTCCGCTCGATCGCCCCGGGCCGGCTGAGCGGGAGGGCGTCGTGCACGGCCGCCAGGGTCTCGACCATCCCGGAGCGGTCCAGCAGCCGGACCGCACCGCCGACCGGGGCCCCGGGGCGCCAACCCGCGAACCCGGCGCGCCGCATCCGCACCTGCCGCCCTCGGCTCGCGACGCCGTACCCGAACCGGCCGTAGATCCGGGCCTCGCTCGCGCGCAGGGAGGCCAGCACCTCGCCGCGGGCCGCGCAGCCGTGCAGCAGCTCGGTCATCATCGCGGTGAGCAGGCCGCGGCGCGTGCGGTCCGCCCGCACCCCGACCCGGGTCACCGCGGCGGTCGGCAGCGTCGCTCCGCCGGGCACGACCGTGCGCGTGGGGAACGAGGTCGCGGTGCCGGCGAGGGCGCCGGGGTCGCCGACACCGAGCGTGCGGTCGGGGCTGTAGGACGACGCGACGCTCGGCCACTGCTCGTCGGCGACCGGCCCGCGGAGGAGCGTGGCGGCGAACAGGCCGTGGGCGGCGCGGAGCTCGCCGGGACCGAGGACACGGACGTCGGGACGCACGCCGGCCGATCCTGCCGCACGCGCCGCCGGCCCGCGCCTGATTTCCGGATCTACCGCGGGCGGCCGACCTCGTAGGTGCCGTCCCGGTCGAGCACCCGGACGGGCACGCCGACCTCGGCCCCGCCGATCCTCGCCCGGCAGTCCGCCCCGGCGCCGACCTCGACCGGTACGCCGGCGGGGCAGGTCACCGCGGTGACGCCGGTGATGCCGTACTCCTCGGCCAGCACCGCGCCCACGCCCACCTGGACGGACTCGGCGTCGAGCACCCGCCTGACGAACAGGCCCGGCGCGACGAACGCCGGCAGCGCCAGGACCCCCAGCACCAGCGCGGCGGCACCGGCGACGAGCAGCGGCGCGCGCGCCGCACCCGCGGCGCGATCCGGCGGCTGCGGCTCCCACCGGGGCTCCCACAGCGGCTCCCACCGGGGCTCCCATCGGGGCTCCCACCGCGACTCCCACCGGGGCTCCCGCTGTTGACCCCGGTCCGCGAGTGGCCGCGAGGCAGGCCACGCCTCCCCCTGCCTCCGCGGGTCACGCGGCCCGGGGTCGACCGGCCGCCCGCCCCAGCGCGGCGCCCCCGGGTACGGGTGCGGATCCGGCCACCGGTTCGAAGCGGGAAGCTCGGGGCCGTCGGGCTCCCGCTCCCACCGGCGGGCCCGGTCGGGGTCGACCAGGCCCCAGCCACCGGGCGGCTGCCGTCCCCACGTTGGCTGGTCCGGCGGCAGCTCGCCGTCGCCGCCCCCGACCGCTCGATGATCGTCCGGGCTGCTCACGGGGGGATCGAAGCACAGGCCGGCCGCCTTCCAGGCCCGAACGGCGGACCTGCGCCGGGAGCGGGTCAGATCGCGCCGACGGCGACGACGCCGCGGCGCACCGCCGCCACCGCCTGTGCCGCGGCCCGGCCGACGGGGTCGGCGCGGCCCGCGACGCCGGCGATCTGGTCGAGGAGGTCGACCACCTGGCGGCACCAGCGGACGAAGTCCCCGGCGGACAGGTCCTGCCCGGCGCTCTCGGCGGCGGACAGCACGGACTGCAGGGTCTCGCCCCGGGCCCAGCGGTGTACCGGCCACGCGAAGCCGAGGTCCGGCTCCCGGGTGCGGTCCACGCGGTGGCGGCGCTCGTCGCCCTCCAGTTCCGCCCAGATCCGGAGGGTCGCGGCCAGCGCCTCGGAGATCGCACCCGAGGGCACGCGCGCCACCGGCGGGTGATCGCGGCGCGACTCGTAGACGAGCGCGGAGACCACCGCGGCGAGCTCCGCGGGGGGCAGGCCCGCCCAGACGTCGTGGCGCAGGCACTCGGCGGCGAGCAGGTCGGACTCGCCCCACAGCCGGGCGAGGCGCTCGCCGTCCTCGGTGACCGTCTCGCCGTCACCCCCCTCGAGGTAGCCGCGCTCGGTGAGCAGCGCGCGGATGCGGTCGAACGCGCGCGCCAGCGAGTGGGTGGTCGAGCGCACCTTCTGCCGCAGCTGCTCGGTCTCCCGCTCCAGTCGGGCGTGGCGTTCGGCCCAACGGGCGTGCGCCTCCCGGTCGTCGCAGCCGTGGCAGGGATGGGCCCGCAGGGCACGCCGCAGCGCGGCGAGCTCGGGATCGTCGGCGGCGGTGCCGCGGCGGCGGCCACCCGGCGCCGCGGGCGGCCGGATGCCGGTGTTGCGCAGGCTCGAGGCGAGGTCCCGGCGGACCCGCGGCACCCGGTGGTCGACGTGGCGGGGCAGCCGCAGCCGGCCCAGCGGCTCGACGGGCGCCGGGAAGTCGGCGGTGGACAGCCGGCCCGCCCAGCGGTCCTCCGACAGCACGAGGGGGCGGGGGTCCCCGTCGGCGTCGACGCCCGGATCGAGCACGACGGCGAGCCCGGACCGCCGGCCCGCGGGCACCGCGATGACGTCACCGGGCCGCAGCGTCCGCAGCGAGTCCGTCGCGGCCGCGCGCTGGTCGGCCCGGCCCTGGCGGGACAGTGCCTTCTCCCGCTCGGAGAGCTCGCGGCGCAGCGCGGCGTACTCGGCGAAGTCCCCGAGGTGGCACCGCATCGACTCCGCATACCCGGCGAGCGCCTCCCGGTTGCGCTCGATGCGGCGGGCGGGACCGACCACCGAGCGGTCGGCCTGGAACTGCCCGAAGGAGCGCTCCAGCAGCTCGCGCGCGGGCTCGGCGCCCAGCCGTCCGACCAGGTTGACGGCCATGTTGTAGCCGGGCCGGAACGAGCTGCGCAGCGGGTAGGTGCGGGTGGAGGCGAGGCCCGCGACCTGCCCGGGGTCGACCCCCGGCTGCCAGACGACGACGGCGTGGCCCTCGACGTCGATACCGCGCCGGCCCGCACGGCCGGTGAGCTGCGTGTACTCGCCGGCCGTCAGCTCGACGTGCGACTCCCCGTTGAACTTCACCAGCCGTTCGAGCACCACGGTGCGCGCGGGCATGTTGATGCCCAGGGCGAGGGTCTCGGTGGCGAAGACGGCGCGCACGAGACCGCGGACGAACAGCTCCTCGACCGTCTCCTTGAACGCGGGCAGCAGGCCGGCGTGGTGCGCGGCGAGGCCGCGCTCCAGCGCCTCGCGCCACTCCCAGAACCCGAGCACCGCCAGGTCGGCCTGCGGCAGGTCCTTCGTCCGCCGGTCGACCGTGCGGCGGATCTCCGCGGCCTCCTCCTCCGTGGTCAGCCGCAGCCCCGACCGCACGCACTGGCCGACCGCGGCGTCACAGCCCGCCCGGCTGAAGATGAACGTGATCGCGGGCAGCAGGCCGTCGCGGTCGAGCCGGTCGAGCACCGCGGGACGTGACGGCGGCCGGTAGCGGTCGCCCCCTCCGCCGCGGGGGCCACGCGGCCCGCGCGCGCGCCCGCGGGCCCAGTCCTCCGTCCGGCGCTCGGTCTCGCGGGTGTACCGGACCAGGTCCGGGTCGACCCGCAGCTCGCCTGCGGCGTCCTCCCCCGCGAACAGATCGAACAACCGGTTGCCGACCATCATGTGCTGCCACAGCGGCACCGGCCGGTGCTCGTCGACGACGACGGCGGTGTCCCCGCGCACGGTGACCAGCCAGTCCCCGAACTCCTCGGCGTTGCTCACCGTGGCCGACAGGCTGACCAGCGCCACGTGCTCGGGCAGCTGGAGGATCACCTCCTCCCACACGGCCCCGCGGAACCGGTCGGCGAGGTAGTGCACCTCGTCCATGACGACGTAGCCGAGGTGCTCCAGGTGCCGCGACCCGGCGTAGATCATGTTGCGCAGCACCTCGGTGGTCATGACCACCACCTGCGCGTCGCCGTTGACCGCGGTGTCACCGGTGAGCAGCCCCACCGCGCCGGCGCCGTGGTGGTCGGCGAGGTCGGCGTACTTCTGGTTCGACAGCGCCTTGATGGGCGTGGTGTAGAAGCACTTCCGACCCTGGGCCAGCGCCAGGTGCACGGCGAACTCGCCGACCACCGTCTTGCCGGCACCGGTCGGCGCGCACACCAGCACGCCGTGCCCGTCCTCGAGCGCGGAGCAGGCGGTGCGCTGGAAACCGTCGAGGTCGAACGGGAGTCCGGCGGTGAACTCCGCGAGGCGGGGACGTGCGGCGCGGCGTCGGGCGGCTGCATAGGCCTCCGCGGGCGCCGGGGTGCTGCGGGCCACCTCTCCAGGCTGTCACACCCGTGCCGGGTCCGTCGGTCAGGTGACGTCGTCGAGCCGGCGCGGCGGCGCGTCGGCGGACGTTGCGGCCACCGCGGGATCGACCGGAGCGGGCGGCGGGAGCGGGGACGGCGCCGTGTCGAGCACGCTCGGCGCGGTGTCGATCGGCGAGGGGGCGTCCGGATCCCACTCGTCCCAGCCCTCCGCGTCCCGCCGCCGCGCCCGGCGGGCGTCGTTGAACCGGCTGACCTGGATCGCCAGCTCGAACAGGATCACCAGCGCCACCGACAGGGCGATCATCGAGAAGGGATCCTGCCCGGGCGTGGCGACCGCGGCGAAGACGAACAGGCCGAACACGAGCCCGCGGCGCCACTCCCGCAGCTTCGCGTAGCTGACGACCCCCGCGAGGTTGAGCATCACCACCAGCAGCGGCAGCTCGAAGCTCACCCCGAAGATCAGCAACAGGGCGAGGATGAAGCCGAAGTACTCGTGCCCGCCGAGCGCGGTGGTCTGCACGCCGTCGCTGATGCCCAGCAGGAACGACAAGGCCTGGGTGACGACGAAGTACGCGAGCACGGCGCCGGCGACGAACAGGGCGGCCGCTATCGGCACGAACATCAGCGCGTAGCGGCGCTCCTTCGGATACAGCCCCGGCGTGATGAACGCCCAGATCTGGTACAGCCACACGGGGCAGGCCAGCACGACGCCCGCGGTCATGGCGACGGTCAGCCGCAGGTTGAACTGGTCGAAGGCCCCGGTGGCGAGCAGCGTGCAGGAGCCGTCGGTGGTGAAGGCCGCTCGGGACTCGGCCGGCAGTGCGCAGTACGGGCCCTTGAGCAGGTCGCCGAGGCTGGGCAGGCCGAGGAACGCCACGCCGTACCAGACGAATCCGAACACGGTGGTCAGCGCGACCGCGGCGAGCGCGACGGTGAGCCGGTACCGCAGCTCGTACAGGTGCTCGACCAGGGTCATCGACCCGTCGGGACTGCGCTGCCGACGGAGCCGCCCGGGCAGCAGCCGGCGCAGTCCGAAGCCGGCCACCACCGAGCCTAGCGGGTGGTGTCGCCGGGGCCCTGCTGCGCGGAGCGGGCCTGTTCCGGCGGGCTCTGCTGGCCCGCGGCCGGCAGTGCGGGCGGTGCCTGCGGCTCCGGGGCGGGTGCGGGCTCCCGCGGCTCCTCGTCGGCCTTCATGCCCTTCATCTCACCCTTGAAGATCCGCGCGGACTGCCCGACCGACCGCGCCATGTCGGGCAGCTTCTTCGCGCCGAACAGCAGCACGATGACGCCTAAGATGATCAGCAGTTCCCAGCCACCCGGCATGAGCGGGCCTCCCTCGACGTCGGATTCCTTGCCGAGTCTACGCGCTGGGCGACCGCCCTCCCGGTCGCGGACCGCGAATCCCCACCGGTGCGCCCACCGGCGGCAGGGCGGCCAGCCCCGATCGGACCGCCGCGCGCAGGGCGGCTGCCCGCCGGGCCGCCCGCCGCGCCGGACGCAGCGTCCGCGCCACCGCGACCGCCAGCACCAGCATCCCGCCGGCGAACGCCACCAGCACGACCGTCAGCACCATCGGCTCATCCTCCGTCCGTCGCGGCCAGGGCCGCCCGGGCCCGTTCGGCCACCGTCGCGGCGAGCGCCGCCGGCTCGAGGACCCGCGCGCCGCCACCGAGCCCCAGCACCAGCCGCACGAGCCAGGACGGGTCGGCGTAGCGGAGCACGACCCTGGCGCGCCCACCGTCGGTCTCGACGATGTCGTCGACCGGGTAGTACTCGGCGATCCACCGTGCCCACGGCGCGAGCTCCAGCGCAGCCGTCCGGTGGTCCGCGCTCGGCGGGAACAGCCCGGCGGACAGGTCGGTCGGCTCGGCCTCCGGCGGCGGCGCGGCACTCTCGTCGAGCATCTCGACGTCCTCCACCCGGTCCAGCCGGAACAGCCGCACGGCCTCCGCCCCCCGGCACCAGGCCTCCAGGTAGCCCCGGCCCTCCACCACGACCAGGCGCATGGGGTCGACGATCCGGTCGGAGACCGCGTCCCGTCCGGCCGTGTAGTAGCGGATCCGCAGCACCCGGCCGGCCTGCAGCGCCGCGCGGACGGCGGCGGTGGACGCCTCCTCGCGTGCGGTGAGCTCCACCGCCACCCCCGCGGGGGTGGCCGCGCCGACCGCACGTTCGATCTTGGCCACCGCCCGGCGCACGGCGTCGGTGTCGACCATCCCGGGCACGTCACCCAGCGCGCGCAGGGCCACCAGCAGCGAGGTCGCCTCGGCGGTGGTGAGCCGCAGCGGCCGGCGCATGCCGGCGTCCTCGGTCACGGTCACGGTGTCACCGGAGAAGGACAGGTCCACCAGGTCCCCCGGACCGTAACCGGGCAGCCCGCACATCCAGAGCAGCTCCAGGTCCCGGCGCAGCTGCTTCTCGGTGGTGCCGAAGTCCGCCGCGGCCTCGCCGATGGCGATGCCCGGCCGGGCGAGCAGGTACGGCACGAGCGACAGCAGCCGGGGCAACCGCTCGGCCATGCCCCTCGTCACGGCGGGCCCACCCGTGCCGCGGTGCGGTGCGCGGCCAGCGCGCCCTCCCACGTGCGCCGGACCGCGTCCGCCAGCTCGGGCGGGTCGAGCACCACGACGTCCGGACCGTGCCCGGCCACCCAGCGCGCCACGGTGTGGACGCTGCGCAGGTCCAGCTCGAGCTCGTCGCCGTCGCGGTCGTCGCGGCGCAGCGGGCGCACCGTCCGGCACAGGCGGCGCAATCCGTGCGCGCGACCCGCGGCCGCCCACACCCGCGCCACGCCGATCACCGGCGGTGGCCCGAGCGTGCCGGCCAGGTGCGCGAGGAGGTCGGTGCCCGCCGGCACCCGGACCGCCCCCGCCGGCCCGAGCGGCGTGATCGGAGGGCTGATGCGGGAGAGCCGGAAGGAGCGGACGGCGTCCCGGTCGCGGTCGTGCCCGACGAGATACCAGCGGCCGCGCCAGGAGACTATGCCCCACGGCTCCACGGTGCGGCGGACGAGCTCACCGGTCGGGCCGCCGCGGCGGTGCTCGAAGGCCACGGTGCGCCCGGCCTGCACCGCGGCGAGCAGCGGGGCGAACGCGGGTTCGGTGGCCCGGACCCGCGGCTGCACCAGCCCCTGCTCCTCGTCGACGTCGACGCCGGCGGCGCGCAGCTTCACCAGCGCCCCCTGCGCCGCACCGGCCAGCTCGGGGCTGTCCCACAGCCGCGCGGCCAGTGCGACGGCCGCCGCCTCGTCGGGCTCCAGGTCCACGTCGCCGAGCTCGTAGTCGTGGCGGGCGATGCGGTAGCCCTCCACCGGATCCAGCGTGGACCGCCGGCCCGTCTCCAGCGGAACGCCGAGCTCGCGCAGCTCGCTCTTGTCGCGCTCGAACATCCGGAAGAAGGCCTCGTCGGTCGGCGCGGCGGCATACCCCGCGACAGTGGCGCGGATCCGCTCGGCGCTGAGGAACTGCCGGGTGGACAGCAGGCACAGCACCAGGTTCACCAGGCGTTCGGCCCGTGCGGACGACACGCCGGCATCGTACGGCCGTCCGCGGCCGCGCCGGGGTCGACCGGCCGCGCCGTCGTCTCGATCTGCGACACCGGCGACACTTGACCCGAACCGGCCCCGGGGCGAAGGCTCTGGGCCGACGCCGGGGTCCGCAGGGCGGCCCGCCGGAGGTCCGCGACCAGGGAGTGGATGCATGAGCGAGGAACCGGAGACCTTCAACCCGTGGACCGTGGTGAACCTGGTCTTCCACCATCTGGCTGAGCACGGGCTGCACCCGGTGCTCGGTGAGTCCGGTGATCCTGCGGTGCCGGCGGCGCAGCTGCTGCGCTGCCTCGGGATCGAGCCCGGCCGCAACGACGAGAGCGTCACCTCGGCGCGGGTGCAGGACGAGCTCGCCGAGGTGCGCGCCCGGATGTTCCCCGGGCTCGAATAAGCCCGCGGACACGTTCGCGCCCGCCGCGCGCGGGTACCCCCTGGTCTCGGCAGCAGATCAGGGAGGCGAACCATGACCGGACGCGACGAGAGCCCGCACTTCGGCGAGGAGAGCGGCCAGGACCCGGAGTACGGCGGGCGCGGGCCAGAGGAGACCGGGCCGGACGAGGGCGTCGACACCGGCCTGCCCAACGAGGACCTGCACGGGCAGGCGCGCGAGATCGCGGAGTCCGCGAAGGGCCCGGGGCCCGGGCAGACGCCCGCCGGCTGAGCCCGACGCGGGCGACCGGACGCCCCCCGTCCACCGACGGGGGGCGTCCGCGTTCACAGCGAGGCGATCAGGCGCTCCACCCGCTCGTCGACGGACCGGAACGGGTCCTTGCACAGCACGGTGCGCTGTGCCTGGTCGTTCAGCTTCAGGTGCACCCAGTCGACGGTGAAGTCACGGCCGGCTGCCTGTGCGGCGGCGATGAAGTCGCCGCGCAGCTTGGCGCGGGTGCTCTGCGGCGGGGTGTCCTTGGCCGCCTCGATCTCCCCGTCGTCGGTGACCCGGTCCACCAGGCTCTTGCGCTGCAGCATGTCGAACAGCCCGCGACCGCGCCGGATGTCGTGGTAGGCGAGGTCGAGCTGGGCCACCCGCGCGCTGGCCAGGTCCAGATCGTGCTTGGCCCGGTACCGCTCGACCAGCCTGTGCTTGATCACCCAGTCGATCTCGCGGTCGACGAGCGACAGGTCCCCGGACTCCACCGCGTCGAGCGTCCGGCCCCACAGCTCGACGACCCGCTGCATCGTCCGGTCGGAGTCGTGCTCGGATCCGCGCCGGGCGAGGTGCTCGACGGCCCGCGCGTGGTACTCGCGTTGGATGTCCAGCGCGCTCGCCTCCCGCCCGCCCGCGAGCCGGACCGTGCGCCGCCCGGTGAGGTCGTGGCTGATCTCGCGGATGGCCCGGATCGGGTTGTCGAGGGTGAAGTCGCGGAACTGCACGCCCGCCTCGATCATCTCCAGGACCAGCGTCGCCGAGCCCACCTTGAGCAGGGTCGTGACCTCGGACATGTTCGAGTCGCCGACGATGACGTGCAGCCGCCGGTAGCGTTCGGCGTCGGCGTGCGGCTCGTCGCGCGTGTTGATGATGGGTCGGGACCGGGTGGTGGCGCTGGAGACGCCCTCCCAGATGTGCTCGGCCCGCTGGGACAGGCAGTACACGGCACCTCTGGGGGTCTGCAGGACCTTGCCGGCACCGGAGATGAGCTGGCGGGTGACCAGGAACGGCAGCAGGACGTCGGCGATGCGGGAGAACTCCCCGGCTCGGGCCACCAGGTAGTTCTCGTGGCAGCCGTAGGAGTTGCCGGCCGAGTCCGTGTTGTTCTTGAACAGGTAGATGTCGCCGCCGATGCCCTCGTCGACCAGGCGCCGCTCGGCGTCGACCAGGAGGTCCTCGAGGATCCGCTCGCCCGCCTTGTCGTGCGCCACGAGCTGCGACAGCGAGTCGCATTCGGCCGTGGCGTACTCGGGGTGGGAGCCGACGTCGAGGTAGAGGCGGGCACCGTTGCGCAGGAAGACGTTGGACGAGCGGCCCCAGGAGACGACGCGCCGGAACAGGTACCGGGCGACCTCGTCGGGGGACAACCGCCGCTGGCCGTGGAACGTGCACGTGACCCCGAACTCGGTCTCGACACCGTAGATC
>DATLGI010000055.1:0-14242 GCA_035540535.1 Pseudonocardia sp. | reverse complement strand
GGTGGGGGCCGTGCGGCGCACCAGTTCCCACTGCAGCCCGAGGGCCCGCAGCCGGCGGGGGCTGAGAACCTGCTGCAGCCGGGGCAGCAGCTCGTCCTCCTCGCTGCGCACGTCGTCGCCGAGGACCGCGAACGTCCGCCGGAGCAGGGCCGCGTGGCCGGGGTCGCGCCGGGAGGAGCGGTCCAGCTGCGACATCAGCTCGTTGACCGCTTGGTGGTCGGTCTCGATGCGCAGCGTCAGCGGGTCGCCCTCGGGTAGCGCTCGCCGCGCGGCCGGGAACAGCACCGCCTCCTCGGCGAAGGCGTGGGTGAACACGAGGCGGGCGATCGCGCGCAGCACCACGGCGTGCTCGAGGCCGCCGGTGTCCTCGCTGGCGCGCGCACGGTCCATCAGCCGGTCGAGCCGCTCGTGGTCCGCGCGCTGGCGGGTCAGGATGCTCAGCGGACCGCCGAGCTGCGCGACGCTCTGCCCGGCGATGGTCTCGTTCCCGCTCGGTCGCGCCATTCGTCGTACGCCTCTCCTCGTAGCTACCCCCCCGAAATGGGCTACCCACCTGGGCCACCGGCAACCCGACCCACCGGGTCGGCTGCCCCCCACCAGGGCACCCGGCCGAGCAGGGACAGCACCCCGGCACCGGCGCCACCGGGGCGGCGGTGCCGCTCGGCCGTCACTGCACCCCAACCCGCCGGCGCCGCCGCCGTGCCGTGCGGGACGCGACTAAGCCAGTCCAGGACGAGCCCGGCAGTGCGGTCCGGGGCCTCGATCTGCGGCACGTGCCCGACGTCGTCGAGCACGTGGACGGGCCAGTCCGGCCGCAGCGCGCGCAGCTGTTCGAGGCCCCCGCGCGCCGCGAGCCGATCCAGCGCGCCCTGCAACACCATCACCGGCTGTTCCACCCGGGCTATCGCCGCCCGGTACGCCGCAGCGCGGGTGACCAGCAGGCCGACCGACCGGGCGGCCTCGAGGTAGGCCGCCTCGCTGTCCGGGCCCGCAGCGCGCGAGGCGCACAGCTCGACGGCGAGGCGACGCATCCCGGGCGAGACCCGGGCCGGATCCGCACACGTCACGGCGAGGGTCTCGGCGATCAGCCCCTCCGCTCCCAGGCGCGCGCGCCGCCGGGCGAGCACCCGCTCACCCAGCGGCGGCAACGCACACAGCGCGACCTGCCGGGCCACCAGCCCCCGCGGCACGTCGGTCCGCCGCCGGGGCAGCACCGGCCCGATCAGCACGAGCCCCGCCACCGCTGCCGGACGGGCAGCCGCGAGCAGCACCGCGATCCCCGCGCCCATCGAATTGCCCACCACGACCGCCGGCCCCTCGACGACCTCCTCGAGGAACCGGGCCAGCAGCCCCACGTTCGCCGGCACCGAAGCCGACCGGCCCGCGCGCGGCGTGCGGCCGTGCCCTGCGAGGTCTACCGCGATCACCCGCCGATGTCGGGCCAGCAGCGGCCCGAGGTCGTGCCAGTTCGCGTGCGAGCCGCCGAGACCATGAACGCACACCACGACCGGCCGTTCACCGCGAACGGGTCCGGCCTGGTCCAAGTAGTGAACCGGACCATCCAGGTCCACCCACCGCGCGACCGGATCAGCCGACATCGACAGCCCCGGCCCCCGTCACCGCGGTGCCCGCCCGCGCCCGGCCGGCCCGCTGCGACACCAGGGTCAACGCCATCACCTCGCTCGCTGAGCGTGCTCCGAGGAGCGCGGCGCCGCGGCTGCTGGATCGGCATCCGCACGCGTCCCACCTGGCCAGGCCCGCATCCCCGTCGTTGGTTCTCATGCCCACACCCGCCGGTTATCCGGTGTCGTGCTCGTCGAGGGTGGGGAACATGCGCAGATGAGCGGTAGGTGACCACTCCACCAGTAGCAGGGTGGCATCGTCCTGCAGCACCCCGCCCTGATGCCCCAGGACGGCGGCGGTGAGCCGGCGCAGCGTCTCCGGCGCCGACAAGTGGCCGGCGGCGGCGCGCTCGAGCAGCTCGATCAACCGTTGTTCGTCGAAGAACTCCCCGTTCTCGTCGCGGGCCTCGACGATGCCGTCGGAGTAGAACAGCAACCAGTCACCGGGTTCGAGCTGCTCGCGACCGACCTGGCCGGGCGATGCGCCGGAGATGATGACGCCGAGCGGGACCCGCGGGGCCGCCCCCAGTTCCTTGACCACGGTTCCGGCCCGCAGCAGCAGCGGCGCCGGGTGCCCCGCGATCAGGTAGTCCATCATGCCGGTGGTGGTGTCGAGTCGGGCGAGCACCGCGGTGGCGAACTGCAGCCCGGGCCTGGTGGCGATCACGTCGTCGACCTGCGCGGCGATGGCCAGCAGGTCGGTCTTCTCCGCGCGCCGCGCGTTGCGTACCGCAGTGATGGCAACCGCGGTGGTCAAACCGGCCTGCAGGTCGTGCCCGGCCGCGTCGAACACCGCGAGATCGATGACGTCACGCTCGACGTTGTAGTCGTACGCATCGCCTGCCACGTCGGCGTGCGGTTCGAGCAGCGCGGACACCACGACCCGCTCGGTGGCGAAGGTCCGCGGCGGCAGCAGCTGCCACAACAGCTCCGACGCCTGCGACAGCGATGTACCGGCGCGGATCCGGCGCAGGTGGTCGCTGTAGACGAGCTTGGCCATCAGGATGTGCCCGACCAGCCCGGCGAACGTCCACAGCCAGCGCCGCAGCTCCGCGCCATCCTCGACGCCGTCCGCCGCGCCGTCACCTCCTCGGCCGGCGCCGTAGGTCTGCCCGTCCACGGGATCGCCGGCGTGGTCGTCCGTGTGGTCCAGTCCGACGCGCAACACCCCGGCACGGTCGCTGCCGTCGAGCACCGGCACCCACAACACCCGCTCGCCGTCGTGGCCGGTGCCCGGCAGGATCTCCCCGAGCTGGTAGCAGCGCCCGGCCAGCGTGGCGTCGACGTCGAGCCGTCCGTCGGTGTCCAGCGTCACCGGGGTCAGGGTGTGCTGGCCCAGATCGACCATGAACAGCTCGGCGGTCAGGCCCAGCGGACGCACCGCGGCATCGACCATCACGGACATCTGCTCACCCGCGGACAAGTGCGCGGCATCGATCACCTGCGCCAACGCAGCAGCCCATGCAGCGGCCGTGCCCTCTGTGGTCACCGCTGCCACCCTACAGATCCGCCCAGGTCCGACCGCCGCTTGCGCAACGGTGACCGGCAACCGGTGCCGGGCTGAGCCATGGTGACCGTTCACACCACCCGTCGCGTCCCGGTTCCCTCTCGTGTGCGGGCCCGGCCGTACCGGTCGGCCCCGCGTCGACGATGGACCTGCTCGGGTTGCTGGGTATGGCGGTGCGGCGAATCGCCGCGGCGGGTCGGCGGGTCCACGCTGCGGGCGACGCGGTCCGGACGCCGTCGCCGGGCGGCGGCGGGGCCACTCGTAGCTCCAGGGTGGAGTGGAGCCGGTGGTCGGGATCGAACCGACGACCTACCGCTTACAAGGCTGCCGGGACGGACCAACCAGATCGTTTACCTGCGTGGACGCTGAACCGGGCCGCGCCTGGTGTGGCTCATCTGCACCCGGATCGGGGAGTTTCGCGCCACGTTTGACGCCACGGCGTCCGTACCCGTCACGACCGAGCGGCCGCGAACACAACCCCCACGGCGCACCGGCTGCGGGGCCACCGGAACGGCCGGCGAGTCCGGCACCGACGGGAGAGACTCGAGGTCTGGCGGCAGGCGATGCGGTAGGGCTGGTCGGACTGTCGCCCAACCGTGTCACGGAGTATCCGGCGGAGTCCAGATCGTGGCTCGCCCGACAGGTGGCGCCACGAGTACGTCCTTGCCGAGGTACTCCTTGACGAGCCAGCGCAGGCGAGGCCCATCTATCAGTTCAACTCTGCCGTTCTCCGTCGCCTTCGTCCAGCACCCGGACGCGAACCATGACGTCGTGACCAGGATGCCGCGGCCGGCTCTCTTCTCGTCCATGGCCCCGACCAGTTCGCGGACGTGGCTCACTCCGAGCACCCGGGTGTACTTCTTGACCTGGACGATGGTCAGTCCTCCTACTATCGGATCCCGGTTAAGGACGACCGCGTCGACACCGTCGTCACCGGACCGCTCCGTTGTCCAGCCTTCGAGACCTCGAGCCTCGAACAGCTGTCGAACGAAGTGCTCGAACTCCGTGGGAGTCATCTGGGGTCAGGTCGGGCCGTGAGTCAAGATCCAAAACCACATCGACGCCCTCGACGAACGAGTACCGCGCGAGGTCGAAGTCCCGGACCGGAGTCACCGGCTCGACGGCGTGCGGGTTCCGGGACACGAGGGCGTTGAGCCTGGACAGGCACGCTTCCGGCGTGACATCGCTGAGATTCAGTACTGCGTATCGCTCGCGGTCGACCCCGAAGCTGATCAAGCACGGGTATTCGCGATGCCCGGTTGCTGGGTCGATCGCGTGCACGTGTCCACTCAGCTCGACGTTCTCCAGCATGGGGTCCGCATCAAGGAGGTCCCGCATGTACAGCAAGGCGATCTGGCTGACCACGGAGCGGTAGAGCTGCCGGAACTCAGGCGCAGGCCGCTTTCTCTCCCGTAGCTCACCAGTGGTTCCCACGTAGGTGTAGCTCGCCACGGCAGGAACGACATCTGCCGATGGCAGCTCGAAGCGAACGAGCGCCTGCTCACCACGCGGGGAGTACGCGACCTCGACCTGACTCGGAACATCGTCCGGCAACAGGGTGCGCGTCAGCACCATCTCCAGGTACGCCTGCACGCTCTCCCTATCGCGAGACTGGAGACCCGACTTCAGCGCTTCGATCCGCTGGTTGTGGTCCTGTACCGCAGCGGTGAGGCGCTCGCCGGCATGGCGATGCCGTGTCCGCTCGTCCCGCACCCATTGCTGGCGGGCGGACTCGTCACGGTCATAGCGTGCACGCGCGTCTTCGAACAATGCCTGCGCGTCACGGACCCGCCGTTCGTATCGCGTTCTCCCACCGAGCATGCCGCCGAATACGCCTGGCTCGGGCGGCGCGAATTCCTCCCACGCCGGCGGCCGGGCGGGTCGTTCACGCATGCCGAGGTTCAGCGGCGGATGCTGGTCATGCCGCAGGAGCGTGGACAGGTCCAGCCTGGACGGCCGCGCAAGACCCGATGCGAGGATCGACGTCAACCGTTCAACCGTGGCCGACGCCTCCTGGGTCAGCCGATGTGCGTGATCTTTGCCCGCCGTGATCGCCGATTGCTTGCGCTCGCGCTCGGCAGCCTTCGCGGCGGCTGCTGCCGCGCGCTGTTCCCGCTCGTACTCCTGTGCTTGCTGTCGAGCCCACCTCTCATGGTCATAGCGGCGCTGCGCCACTCGCACCCCCCGTAGCCGACCCGCCGCCGAGCGTAAGTTCGACCCGGGACAGATCGGTAGAGCCGGAGGGGTGGAGCGGCGCGACGATTCAAGCCGTCATTATTCGTAACGCTGCCTGCGCGTCCGTCCGAGGAGCGGCGTCGAGCGCTCGCCAGTGCGAGGAGTCGTCGGGAAGAGCATCCGCCAGCAGCCGTAGCCGTTGGCCGTCCGAACCCTTCAGGCTCTCTCTGGCCTCGTAGGGGTCCTCGATACAGGCGAGCAGGGCGGCGGCATCTTGAAGGTGGCGTTCGGGATTGCGCGAGTCGGCCCGATAGGCCGCGGCCTTGAGGACCACCGCCGCCAGAGGACTCGGAACGCTGACAACGGTCTCTTGCCCGTCGATAGTGAGCTGAGCGTTGATCGTTCGCCTCAACGCTTGCGTCCCGCCTTCTATGGCGACCATCTCGCGACCACGTAGCCTCTCGCGGGCGCGCGGTGCCACATGATCGGCCATGAGGACGTCTACAACGTCCTCGCCGGTCGCGAGCAAGTCAACCACCGATCCTTGCCGTCGGAAGCGGTGCGCCGTTCGTTCCCGAGGATCGATCGACGGTGCCAGCTCATAACCGAGCGACTCCAGCGCGTCAGCGGCCGTCGCCGGGAGTCGGCGAGTGGTTTCGACGTGGAGAACGATGTCGACGTCGTTCGTCGGCCGTACTGGACTGAAGCCGGCGTAGGCACAGTGCAGCTGGGCCATGAGACCACCGACGAGCGTCCAGCAGTCATGCGGGAACACTCGCTCGATCTCGGCGACGTTCGGCCACGGCTGGCCCCACCCACCTGCCGGCGTCGGAACCTCTATCGTCGGACGATCAGGCACGGATCCGAGCCAGTGCCGCAGTTAGGACTTCCAGGCCGACCTCGCGCTGGCGCGCGTCGAGAGACTCGGCCAGGTCCAATGCGGCGAGGACCGGACCTGCATCAGCCACGCTCTCGACGATCGCCATGCTTGCCAAGGTCGCCCGCAAGGTCACCCGGCCACCGTCGTCACGCCTCAGACCATGTCGCCTGACCATCGCGGGAAGGTCGCGACTTGAGAGATAGCCGTCCACGTCGGAGCTGTCCGCCAGCCCCAACGCTGCGGAACTAGGCGACGCTCTTACCAGCTCCGCCGCCACTCGATGGGCACTACGACTATGTCCGACGTACCGCGACACGCGAGCACGTTGACGAGCGCGCTCGACGAGCTGCGACGCCGAGAGGTTACGAAGTCGCCCCTTCAGCCGCGAGGTTTGGCTCGCTCCCAGCCACTCAGGCACCACACCCGACAGAAGCGCCACCGCTCCCCACGCGGTCATCTCCGACCACGCTCGTCGATGGACGGTGGCATGAACGGCCAGATGGCGATCTACTGAGGCCGCGTCGACAACCCCTCGCGCCACCATCTGAATGGCGCCTTGCGCAGCCAGATGCTGCACTTGGCGGGTCGTTACCCCCAAGCGCTCAGCAGCTTCAGACACAGCTAGGAGCGTCACAACAGTTAGCTTCCCCATCGCGAAGTTAACTGTCAAGGACCGCGAAGGCCGTCACACCGCACGGCGCGCCAGCCGGCAGATCTCCAACGCCCGCGACCCCACACCACCCGCGACGACGAGGAGCCAGCTGAGCGCCTGAGCAACCGCCACAGAATCCCGATTGATCTTCACGTGGATCTATGCGGTCCTATATCCGCAGGTCAGAGCTAGAGCCGGGGGTCGGGATCGAACCGACGACCTACCGCTTACAAGGCGGTTGCTCTACCACTGAGCTACACCGGCGCGGTGCACATCACCGCCGACGATCGTAGTGCGCGACGGTCGCGCCCTACCCTGACGGTGTACCCGCCCCGCCGAGGGAAGAGCCTCACGTGCCCCCCGCACCACGCTTCACCCGCCGCGTCCGCAGCGCGTTGCTCCGCGACGCCGGCCGCCTCCTCACCCCCGGTCCGCAGACCGGGCCGTTGATGGCGCCGATCGGGCCCGAGGTGCCCGACGACGCGCGCGTGCAGGAGGTCCTCGACCTGTGCATGCGCGTCGGGGAGGTGTTGCTGTCCAGCGGCGACGGCGCGGACGAGACGACGCGCACGATGCTGCGGGTCGCCGACGCGGCCGGCCTGCCGACGGTCGACGTCGACATCACCTTCACCTCCATCACCATGTGCTGTCACCGCGGCCGGGCCGCCGCGCCGGTGACGTCGATGCGTCTGGTGCGGTACCTGTCGCTGGACCTCACCCGGCTCGCCGCGGTCAACCGCGTCGTCGACGACCTCGAGGCCGGGCGTCTCGACGTCCGGGCCGCCGCCGCCGCGCTGTCCGACGCCACCAGCGCGCCGCACCCCTACCCGCGGTGGGTCGCGACGGTGGGCTTTGCCGGGCTGGCGGCGTCGATCGCGGTGCTCCTCGGCGGCTCCGCGACGACGGCGCTCGTGGCGTTCGTCGCCACCGCGCTGATCGACCGGATCGGGCGCGTCCTCAACCGGTGGGGGGTCGCGGCGTTCTTCCAGCAGGTCGTGGGCGGTTTCATCGTCACCGGCCTGACGGTGGCGCTGTTCGCCGCGGGCGCCCTCCCGTCCGGGACGCGCGCGGCCCTGGTCGTGGCCGCCGGGATCACGGTGCTGCTGTCCGGGCTGTCGGTCGTCGGCACCGTGCAGGACGCGCTGAGCTCCTACTACGTCACCTCCGCCGGGCGGGCGGCGGAGATCGCGCTGCTGTCCGCAGGGCTGCTGACCGGCGTCGTCCTCGGCCTGAAGATCGGGCTGGAGGCCGGGATCGCGCTCGAGGTGGCCGGCGACCTGCAGAGCGGGGTCGGGCGCTTCGGCGTCGTCCTCGTCGCCGCCGCCACCGCTTCGGCGTCGTTCGCGCTCGCGGGCTACGCGTCCCCGCGGGCGCTGGTGGCGGCCGGGCTGGCGGGCATGGCGGGCTGGGGGGTGTTCGCACTGCTCACCCAGCTGGGCGGCCTCGGGCCCGTACCTGCGACGGGGGCGGCGGCCGTCGTCGTGGGCGCGGCGGCGGGCCTGTTGCGCCGCGGGGGCGGCGTGCCGCCCCTGGTGGTGACGCTCGCCGGCATCACGCCGCTGCTGCCCGGGCTCACCGCGTACCGCGGCTTCTACCAGCTCGCCGTGGAGGGCGTGGCCGGGGGGCTGGTGACGGTCACGCTCGCGCTCGCCATCGGGCTGGCGCTGGCCGCCGGGGTGGCGCTGGGCGACTTCCTCACCCGTCCCCGCGTCGCTGCCCGCGCCCGGTTCGCCGAGCCCGCGCCGGAGCGGTCCCCGCAGTAAACTCGCCCCCGGTGACCCGCCGGTGCGCGGGATCGGAGGGGGGACGCGTGGCCGTCGAGTCCAGGGCCGACTTCGTGGTGGTGGCCAACCGGCTGCCGGTTGACCTGGAGAAGCTGCCCGACGGTGGGCGCCGCTGGAAGCGCAGCCCGGGCGGGCTGGTCACCGCGCTCGAACCCATGCTGCGCAGCCGCGACGGCGCCTGGGTGGGCTGGCCGGGCGTGCCCGACGTCGACGTCGAACCGCTGGTCGAGGACGGCCTCCAGCTCGTGCCGGTGAACCTGACGGCCTCCGAGGTGGAGGACTACTACGAGGGCTTCTCCAACGGCACGCTGTGGCCGCTCTACCACGACGTCGTCGCCCCGCCGTCGTTCCACCGCCACTGGTGGCAGGCCTACGTCCGGGTGAACGAGCGGTTCGCCGACGTCGTCGCCGACACCGCTGCCGAGGGCGCCACGGTCTGGGTACAGGACTACCAGCTGCAGCTGCTGCCGGCGGCCCTGCGCGAGCGACGCCCCGACCTGCGCATCGGCTTCTTCCTGCACATCCCGTTCCCGCCCACCGAGCTGTTCATGCAGCTGCCGTGGCGGCGCCGGATCGTCGACGGCCTGCTCGGCGCCGACCTCGTCGGCTTCCACACCCCGGGCGGCGTGCGCAACTTCCGCTGGCTCGCCACCCGGCTGAGCGAGGCGACCGCGGGCCGCGGCCGCAACGAGATCCTCGTCGGCGACCGGACGGTCAAGCTCGGCGCGTTCCCGATCTCGATCGACTCCACGGCGCTCGACACCCTCGCCCGCACCCCCGACGTCCAGCAGCGCGCTGCCAAGATCCGGGCCGAGCTGGGCGACCCGGAGCGGGTGATCCTCGGCGTCGACCGCCTCGACTACACCAAGGGCATCGACGTCCGGCTGTGCGCGTTCGAGGAGCTGCTCGTCGAGGGCCGCATCACCGCCGACGAGGCCGTGATGATCCAGCTCGCGACGCCCAGCCGGGAACGCGTCGAGCACTACCAGCGGATGCGCAACGACATCGAGCAGTCCGTCGGGCGGATCAACGGCGAGTTCTCCCGGGTCGGCCATCCGGCGGTGCACTACCTGCACCAGTCCCTGCCCCGCGAGGAGCTCGTCGCGTTCTTCCTCGCCGCCGACGTCATGCTGGTCACGCCCCTGCGCGACGGCATGAACCTCGTGGCCAAGGAGTACGTCGCCTGCCGGCCCGACCACGGCGGCGTGCTCCTGCTCTCCGAGTTCGCCGGGGCCGCGATCGAGCTCAAGGACGCGATCCTCGTCAACCCGCACGACACCGACGGGGTCAAGGATGCGCTGTACCGCGCGCTCACCCTCGACCCCGCCGAGGCCCGGCGACGGATGCGCGCCATGCGCCGCCAGGTCCTGGCCCACGACGTCGACCGGTGGGCGCGCTCGTTCCTCGACACGCTCGGCATCCCGCCGCCGGAGCCGGAGCCGGAGCCGGAGCCGGAGGGCGAGAGTGCCTGACCGCGAGCTGCGCGCGGCGCTCGACGCCGCCGCCGGCGCGTCGCGGCTGCTGGTCGCCCTCGACTTCGACGGGGTGCTCGCCCCGATCGTGCCGGTGCCCGGCGACGCCCGGCCGCTGCCGGCGGCGGCCGCGGCGGTGCGCGCGCTCGCCGCGCTGCCCGACACCGCCGTCACGCTGGTGTCCGGACGCGGGATCGCCGACCTCGCCGCGGTGTCCGGGCTCGGCCCACCGGTCCGGATGATCGGCAGCCACGGCGGCGAGCCGGACGACGGCGGCGACCCCCTCGACGGCGAGCAGCGTGCCCTGCGCACCCGGCTGATCGAGGCGCTGGACGGGCTCGTCGACGGCGCGCCCGGGGTGCGCCTGGAGCGAAAACCCGCGGGCGGCGCCGTCCACGTCCGGGAGGCCGACCCGTCGGTCGGCGCGCGGGTGCTCGACGCGGTGCGCGCCGGGCCGGCGAGCTGGCCGGGCATCGACGCCACCGCGGGCAAGGCGGTGCTCGACCTCGCCGTCCTGAAGGTCAGCAAGGGCATCGCGGTCGACGCCCTGCGCGAGCGGACGGGCGCAGATGCCGTCGTCTTCGCCGGCGACGACGTCACCGACGAGACGGTCTTCACCCGGCTGCGGCCGGGTGACGTCGGGATCAAGGTCGGCGACGGCGACACGGCCGCCGGTCATCGGGTCGCCGACCCCGAGGCGATGGTGGGAGTGCTGGAGCACCTGCTCGCCGCCCGCCGCGGCCGCTGAACCGACCCGGCGCGTCACCAGCCGGGGAAGAACCGCTCCCCGGCCCGCGGTGCGCGGCTCGTGCACCCCACCACCAGCTCGGTCGGCAGCACGACCTGGCGCGGCCGGTGGCGCTCGCCGCGTTCGAGCAGCAGCTGCCCGGCCAGCCGGCCCTTCTCCTTCACCGGCTGGCGGACCGTCGTCAGGCCCAGCCGCTCGGCGTCCGGGACGCCGTCGAAACCGCTGACGGTGAGGTCCGCGGGCACCGACAGACCGCGGGCGGCGGCCAGGCGCAGCACGCCGAGCGCGAGGATGTCCGAGGTGCACACCACGGCGGTGACGTCCGGGTGCGCGGCAAGCAGCTCGGCGGCGGCGGCGGCGCCGGCGTCCACGGAATGGTCGAAGCGCTCGTGCACCGGCACGCGGTCCCACGCCACGCCGGCCTCGGCCAGCCCGTCGCGCAGCCCGGCGAGCCGGGCCCGCTGCACCGGGTAGCTCGCGCCGGCCTGGCGGGCCCGGTCCGCCGGCCCGTCGTGGCGCCGGGCGGACAACCGCATGCAGACGACGCCGACGCGCCGGTGGCCGAGCGCGGTCAGGTGCCGCGCCAGGCCCAGCATGCCCGCCCGGTCATCGACGCCGATCCGGTCCACCCCCTCGACGGCGACCGGCTGGTCGCACACCACGGTGGGGACCGGCCGTTGGAGCACAGCACGGAAATGCGGGTCGTCCTCACGCACGGAGTACACGACGAACCCGTCGACGCCGGCCTGGTGCACGGCGGCCACGTCGACGTGCTCCGGAGCGACCGGTACGAGCAGCAGCCCCTGCCCGGCCTGCTCGCAGGCCAGCGCGAGGCCCTCGAGGAAGCCGGTGGCGGCGGGGTCGCGGAAGGCGTAGGACAGGGCCTCGGTGAGCAGCAGCCCGAACGCGCCGGCCCGCCGGGTGCGCAGCGACCGGGCGACCGGGTCCGGGCCCGGGTAGCCGAGGCGGCGCGCGGCCTCCAGCACCCGTGCGCGCAGCGGGGCGGAGAGCTGGTCGGGCCGGTTGTAGGCGTTGGATACCGTGGTCCGGGACACGCCGAGCTCGGCGGCCAGCGAGGCGAGGGTGGCCGGCCTGCGCACGTTCGGGGACCCCGGCACGAGCGAACGGTAACGGCTCGGCGTCCGCACGGGAAAGTCGGCGCGACTGAACGGTGGAGGGCCCGGGGCACGCTAGAGTGAAACGGCAACGGTTATCAACACGCCAGAACCTCGCCCGCCGGCGCCGTCCCCGGTCGCCGAGCGCACCCCGACGGGAGCACAGCCGATGTCCCGAGCCCGGACGTCCCCGTACCGGCCCGCCGGCCGTGGCGGCCTCGCCACCCTCGCCGCGTCCGCCGTCCTCGCCCTCGCGGCCTGCGGCTCGCCCGCCGCCCCGGCCGGTGTCGAACAGGCGGCCGGCGAGGAGGCGGGCATCGCGGTCGTCACCTCCACCGACGTCTACGGCGCCGTGGCCGAGGCGGTCGGCGGCGAGCGCGTCGCCGTCCGGTCGATCATCACCGACCCGGCCGCGGACCCGCACTCCTACGAGAGCACCCCCGCCGACGCCCTCGCGGTGTCCGACGCGCAGGTGATCGTCCTCAACGGTGGCGGCTACGACGCGTTCATGCCCCAACTCGTCGAGGCCTCCGGGAGCGAGGCTCCGGTCGTCGACGTCGCGGCGATCTCCGGCATCGAGGGCGCGACCGAGACCGAGGAGCACGGCGCCCACGAGGGCGAGGAGGGGCACGGGCACGGGCACGGCGAGTTCAACGAGCACCTCTGGTACAGCCTGCCGACGATGAAGCTGCTCGCCACCGAGCTGGCCGAGGCGTTCGCGCAGCTCGACGCCGCCAACGCCGCCGTGTACACCGCCAACGCCGAGGCGTTCCAGGGCGAGGTCGACGGCCTGATCGAGCGCGCCGAGGCCGTCGCGGCGGCGCACGGCGGCGACCGGGTCGTCGTCACCGAGCCGATCGCGGCCTACCTGATCGAGGCCGCCGGGCTCACCGACGCCACCCCGCCGGAGTTCGCCGAGGCCGTGGAGGAGGACACCGACCCGCCCGCCGCCGTCGTCCAGGAGACCCTGGCGCTGTTCGCCGGTGAGCCGGTCCGCGCGCTGATCCTCAACTCGCAGACCCAGACGCCCACCACCGACCAGGTGCGGCAGGCCGCCGAGGCCGCGAACGTCCCGGTCGTGGAGATGAGCGAGACGCTGCCGGAGGGGCAGTCCGACTACCCGGCCTGGATGGGCGGCCAGATCGACGCGCTCGCCGCGGCGCTCGACCGGGCCTGAGCACATGGCGACCCTGCCCACCATGATCCGCGGGACGGCCCCGAACGGCACCCGGGGCGGTCCGGCGGCGGTCTCGCTGCGCGACGCCCGCCTCGACGTCGGTGACCGCACCCTGTGGACGGGCCTCGATCTCGACGTCGCCCCCGGCGAGTTCGTCGCCGTGCTCGGGCCGAACGGCTCGGGCAAGACCAGCCTGATGCGGGTGCTGCTGGGCCTGCTCCCGTTGTCGGCCGGGAAGGTCCTGGTGGCCGGGCGGGCGCCGCGACGAGGCAGCCCGACGATCGGCTACGTCCCGCAGCAGAAGACGCTCGACCCCGACCTGCCCCTGCGCGGGCGCGACCTCGTCGGCCTCGGGTTGGACGGGCACCGGCTCGGGCTCGGGCTGACCGGCCGCCGCCGACGGCGCGCGCGGGTGGACGCCGCGCTGGCCGCCGTCGGCGGAGCCGGCTACGCCGACGCGCCCGTCGGGCGGCTGTCCGGCGGCGAGCAGCAGCGGTTGCGGGTCGCGCAGGCGCTCGTCGGCGACCCCGCGGTGCTGCTGTGCGACGAGCCGCTGCTCTCGCTGGACCTGTCGCACCAGCGCGTGGTCACCCGGCTCATCGACGAGCGCCGCCGCACCGCCGACACGGCGGTGCTGTTCGTGACCCACGAGATCAACCCGGTGCTGCCGCTGGTCGACCGGGTGCTCTACCTCGTCGACGGACGGTTCCGGGCGGGTCCGACCGAGGAGGTGATGACCTCCGAGGTGCTCTCCGAGCTGTACCGCACCGACGTCGACGTCCTGCGGGTGCGCGACCGGCTCGTCGTCGTCGGCGCGGAGGACCACGACCACCACCCGGGGGACCAGCCGTGACCGCGGTGATCGACCGGCTGTTCTCGCTCGAGGACGTCGGGGTGCTGCTCGCGCAGGGGTTCGTGCAGAACGCCCTGATCGCGTGCGCGGTGCTGGGCCTGGTCGCCGGGACGCTCGGCCCGCTGATCGTGGCACGGGGGATGGCGTTCGCCGTGCACGGCACCGCCGAGCTGGCCTTCACCGGCGGGGCGGCCGCGTTGTTGATCGGGATCGGGGTGGGGTACGGCGCGACGACCGCCCCGGCCACCGCGCCGTAC
>DATLGI010000054.1:0-8870 GCA_035540535.1 Pseudonocardia sp. | reverse complement strand
ACGCCGGACACCTCTCCCACCGGTCCCGCCGGACCCCGCTCGGGCCCGCCACCGCACCGGCGCCCGAGGGACCGCGGCCCGGACGCGGGCCCGAGCGGGGTCCGGCGTGACCGGTGGGAGAGGTGTCCGGCGTGGACCCGGTGTGGGACTGGCTGGCGCAGTGCGAGTCGAGTGGCGACTGGGCGATCGACACCGGCAACGGCCACTTCGGCGGTCTGCAGTTCGACGCCGCCACCTGGGGCGACTACGGCGGCACCGGGTTCGCCCCCCGCGCCGACCTCGCCACCCGCGAGCAGCAGATCGAGGTGGCCGAGCGCGTGCGCGCCGACCGCGGCGGCTACGGCTCCTGGCCCGCGTGCGCGGCGGAGCTCGACCTGCCGCGCTGAGCCGGCGTGCCGGGGTGGCCGACCCCACCACGACCGTCCACGCCGCGCGTGCGGCTGCCACACACCGGCATGCGGGGCCCGGGGTCGCTACCCTGGCGGTGATGAACGCCCCGCCCGACGAGCCGCGCCTCATCGGCAACCGGTACCGCCTCGACGAGCGCATCGGCGCCGGTGCGATGGGCGCTGTCTGGCGGGGCACCGACGAGCTGCTGAACCGCACCGTGGCGGTCAAGGAGCTGATCGCGGCGGTCGGCGGGGACGGCGTGGAGGAGTCGCGGCAGCGGCTGCTGCGCGAGGGCCGGATCGGTGCGCGGTTGCAGCACCCGCACGTCATCAGCATGTTCGACGTCGTCGTGCACGACGAGCGGCCGTGGCTGGTCATGGAGTACCTGCCGTCCCGCTCGCTCGCGGCGGTCCTCGGCGAGCGCGGGCCGATGTCGCCGGTGGAGGCCGCCGGTATCGGGCGCCTCGTCGCCGACGGGCTCGCGGCGGCGCACGCGGCGGGCGTGGTGCACCGCGACGTCAAGCCCGGCAACGTCCTCATCGCCGACGACGGACGGGTCAAGCTCACCGACTTCGGCGTGTCCCGCGCCACCGACGACGTGCAGCTCACCCGCACCGGCCTGATCGCGGGCACGCCCGCGTTCCTCGCGCCGGAGGTGGCCCGCGGGCAGGACCCCACCCCGGCGTCCGACGTCTTCGCGCTCGGCGCCACCCTCTATGCCGCCGTGGAGGGTCACCCGCCGTTCGGGCTCGAGGAGAACCCCTACGCGCTGCTGCACCGGGTCGCCACCGGCGCGGTCGAGCCGCCGGCGGCGGCGGGGCCGCTGACGGCCGTGCTGATGCGCCTGCTCCACAGCGAGGCCGGCCGCAGGCCCACGGCGGCCGAGGCGCGGGACGCGCTGGCCCGGGTGGCGGACGGTCGGGTGGCCGCGATGCCGCAGGCCGCGGCGCCGGCGGCGGGCCCGGCCACGGCGGTGCTCGAACCTCCCGCCGTGCGGTCCGCCCCACCGCGCGCCGCCGCGCCCGTGCGGGAGGCGCCCCGGCCGCCGGTGTCCGCGCCGCCCGCCGGCGAGCCGCGTCCCGAGCGCCGCGACCGGCCCCGGCGCAACCGGCTGCCCCTGGTCCTCGCGGCCGTCCTGCTCCTGCTCGCCGCCGTCGGCGTCGGCGCCGCGATCCGCAGCTCGTCCGGCGGTGGCCAGGCGCTGCCACCGGCAGCCGCGCCCGCCCCCACCACCGGCGTCGAGCCACCGCCGCAGACCCCGTCGCCGTCGCCTTCGCCTTCCCCCGAGCCGTCGCCGTCGCCGTCGCCGTCGCCCGAGCCTTCGCCGGAGCCGGCGCCGCCCCCGCCCGCGACCGACCCGGTGGCGTTCGTGCAGAACTTCTACTCCCTGCTGCCCGAGAACACCGGTGCCGCGTGGCCGATGCTGAGCCCGGCGGCGCAGAGCGCGTCCGGCGGCCGTTCGGGCTTCGAGGGCTTCTACGCGCGGATGGACGCGGTCAGGGTGGAGGACGCCCGCCTGACCGGGGAGAGCACCGTGGACGCGACCGTCGTGTTCGTCGAGAACGGCCGGGCGAGCCCGGAGCCGTACCGGTTCGTCGTCTCCACCGACGGTGACGGCAGCCCGTTCATCCAGTCGTTCAGCCGCCTGTAGCTTCGCGCACTGCGGGCGCGGTCGCAGCGGCAGGCCAGCGCACGCCCGGGTAGGGCGAGCGCGCCTGTGCCCGCGCCGCATCGAGCTCGCCCGCGGCAACGGCGGCGTGCAGCGCGGCCACGGCGGCGAGTTCGCGGCGCTGCGCGGCGACGAACGCCGCGTCGACCGGCTCACCGTGCCCGGGGACGACCGTGCGTGGCCCGAGTGCGAGCAGGACGTCGAGAGTCGCCGGCCAGGCGGCGACCACGGCGTCCTCGAGATCGGGCGGGGCACCCTGCTCGACGAGGTCGCCGGCGAACACCACGCCGGCGTCGGGGACGTGCACGACGAGGTCGTGGTCGGTGTGACCGGCGCCGGGCAGCATCAGCTCGACCGTCCGCCGGCCGAGGTCGAGCACGGCCGGTGCCGGTTCCCGTGGCAGCACCGGCTCGGTGGCGGCCAGCGCGGCGGCGGTCGCGAGGTCGCCGCGCTCGCGGTAGTGCCGCGCCCACCGCGCCCGCTGGGTGTCCGCGGTGGCCCGCAGCACCGCCGGGCAGCGGGGGTGGGCGTGCACGGGGCCGAGCGGGAACGCCGCGGTCCCGAAGCAGTGGTCGAAGTGCGCGTGGGTGATCGCGACGGCCACCGGCAGCGCGGTGACCGCCCGCACCGCCGCGGCGAGCTCGGCGCCCTGCCGCGCGTCGCCACGGGTGTCGATCACCAGTGCGCGCTCGGCGCCGAGGACGAGGCCGGTCGTGAGGTCGAGCTCCGCGTACCGGCGGGCGAGCACCCCGTCGCCGACCTCCACCCACCGCCCCTCGGGCCTCACCTGCGGGGGCCTCCGTCCGGTGACGGCGACGCGAGCCACACCCCCGGCGGGGTCCGTCGAGGTCGCGTCCGGTGGCCGTGCCGGCGGTGCTCGTCGCGCATCGAGCGACGGTAGCGTCGGCGGCCGTGACGGTGCAGGAGGTCCTGGGGCGGGTCGGGCTGCCGGCGCCGGTGGCGGAGCTGGCCGCGCGGCGCTGGGACGTCCTGGTGGTCGGCGGCGGGCACAACGGGCTGACGGCGGCGGCCTACCTCGCCCGTGCGGGGCGCTCGGTCCTGGTGCTGGAGGCCCGCGAGCAGCTCGGTGGCGCCGCGACGCTGCAGCGGCCGTTCGCCGATCCCGGATACCTGATCAGCCCCTGCGCGTACCTCGTCGGACTGCTGCACCCGCTCGTCGTCGACGAGCTGGCGCTGCGGCGGCACGGCTTCGAGGTCGCGCTGCTCGACCCGAGCCTGTGGTGCCCCTTCGACGACGGCACCGCGGTGGCGGTGTGGGCCGACCCGGACCGGACGGCCGCGGGCATCGCGGCGCTCGCACCGCGCGACGTCGACGGCTACCGCGCCTACGAGGCGCTGTTCGAGCGGATCCGGGTCCGGCTGCGCTGCGGCGCCCGCGACACCTGGCTCGGCGACAGCCCCGACCGGGCGGAGCTGGCCGAGCTGTTCGCCGGCGACCGGCAGGCGCTGGAGGTGCTGCTGGAGCGCTCGATCGCCGACGTCGTCCAGGAGCACGTGCGTGACGAGCGGATCCGCGCGCTGCTGCACGGCCAGGGTGTGATCGGCACCTGGGCGGGGCCGCGGGACCCGGGCACCGCGGCCGTGCACGCGATGCACGCCATGGGGACGCTGGCCGGCGGTCGGTGGGGCTACGTCCGCGGTGGCACGGGGCGGGTGTCGTTCGCGCTCGCCGACGCCGCGCGCGAGCAGGGTGCGGTGCTGGCGGCCGGCGTGGAGGTGGCCGCGATCGAACCGGGCGAGGGCGTGCACCTGGCCGGCGGCGAGCTGGTGCGGGCCGCCGTCGTGGTCTCGAACGCCGACCCGAAGCGCACCCTCGCCCTCTGCGACCGCGCGCCGGGCGCCGCCGCGGTGCCGGCGCACTTCCGGGACCGGGTGACGGGGTGGCGCTCGACCAGCCCGGTCCTGAAGATCAACTGCGCGATGCGCGGCCTGCCCCTGTTCCGCGCGGCGGCCGACCCCACCCTGCCGCACCGGGCGATGGTGACGATCACCTCTGGGATCGACGCGACCCAGGCCGCGTTCGAGCGCGCCGTGGCGGGCGAGCCCGCGCCGTCGTGGGCCGAGGTGTACTTCCCGTCGCCCTACGATCCCGCGGTGGCGCCGCCCGGACGGCACGTGATGAGCGTGTTCGCCCAGTACGTGCCCTACACCCTCGCCCGCGGCGACTGGCACACCCGACGCGAGGAGATCGCCGACCTCGCCCTGGCCGAGGTGGCCCGGTTCGCCCCTGAGGTCGCCGCGCTCGTCGAGCACCGCGAGGTGCTCGGCCCGCCGGACGTCGAGGCACGCGTCGGGCTCACCGGCGGGCACATCTTCCAGGGCGACTGCCTGCCCGACCAGATGTGGGAGCGCCGGTTCGCCCCGCGCACGCCGGTGGCCGGGCTCTACCTCTGCGGCGCCGCGACCCACCCCGGCGGCAGCGTGATCGGTGCCAACGGGCGCAACGCCGCCATGGCGGTGCTCGCCGACGCCGTGCACTGACCGGAACTCCTCGTCGTCGTCGCCTCAGCGGATCCGCCGACCCGTCTGCGCGCACGAGTACCCGCCGAGCGCCTCCACTTCGGCCCGGAACTCGGGTCGCTCCAGCAGCTCCCACAGCGGGGCCAGCAACGGCGCGTCGAGTGTGGCGGCCCGCAGCACGAGGTCGTAGGGCTCCTGCGCGACCGGGACGAAGTCCAGCCCGAACGCCCGCGCGGCGGCACGGATCCCGAGCCCGGTGTCGACCCGACCCGCGGCGACGGCCGCCGCGACGGCGAGGTGGGTGTGCTCCTCGCGCGTGTAGCCGTCGATCTGCGCGGGATCGACGCTCCGGCCGGCCAGCTCGTGGTCGAGCAGGGCGCGCGTCCCGGCGCCGCGCTGGCGGTTGACGTAGCGCAGTCCCGGGGTGGTCAGGTCGTCGATCCCGGTCAGACCGAGCGGGTTGCCCGGCGCGACGAGCAGCCCCTGCTCGCGGTGCACGAGCCGCACCACCGCGACGTCCTCGCCGCCGAGCAGCCGGTCGACGAAGGGCAGGGTGTAGTCCCCGGTCACGGGATCGAGCAGGTGCGATCCCGCGAGGTGGCACAGCCCGTCGCGCAGCGCGACGAGCCCGCCGAGCGACCCGACGTTCGACGACGCCAGCGTCACCAGGGGGTCTGCCGCCCGCAGCGCGGACGCCGCCACGTCGAGGACGAGGTCTTGCGAGCCGATGGCGACGATCGTCCGGTCGATCTCGCCGAGCCCGCGCAGCAGCTCGACGCGCACCTGCTCGCCGGCGTGGTGGCCCTCCAGCCCGGCCGGGACGACGAGCAGGCCGTCCGCGCGGACCAGCGAGGTGAGCACGCCGGCGCCCCGGGGCAGCGGGGTGGCGACGACCTGCCCGCCGACCCGGCCCAGCCGCACCCGTACCCAGTCGTCCATCCCGACCGCGGAGGCGAGCTTGCGTGCCAGCCGGGCGGTGGTGGCCGGGCGCTCGCGTGGGGCCGCGCCCTCCAGCGCCGCCAGCAGCGGGGCGGCGAAGATGTCGAACGTCAACGACGCCGACACCGGGTAACCGGGCGCGCCGAGCACCGGGGTGCGGTCGACCGCGCCGAGCACCACCGGGTGCCCTGGCCGGACGGCGACGCCGTGCACGGCCAGCGTCCCGGCGGCGGCGACGACCCGTGCGGTGTAGTCGTCGCGGCCGGCGCTGGATCCGGCGATGAGCACGACCAGGTCGGCGTCGGCCGCGGCGGCGCGCAGCGCCGCGGTGATCGCCGCCGGGTCGTCGGCGACGATGTCCGTCACCTCGGCCGCGCAGCCGAGCTCGCGGGCCTGCGCGGCGAGCATGAGCGAGTTGGTGTCGAGGATCTCGCCGGGCCCGGCGTCGGTGCCGATCGGGCGGATCTCGTCGCCGGTGGGGACGACCACCACCCGCGGCGGGCGTCGCACGATCAGCTCGGTCGCGCCCGCCGCGGCGGCGGCGGCCACGTCGACCGGGCGCAGGCGGTGCCCGGCCGGCAGCAGCAGCTCGGTGGCGCTGATGTCCTCCCCGATCGAGCGGACGTGCTGGTACGGCGGCACCGCGGCCTGCACCTCGGCGCCGTCGGCGGTGCGGTGCACGTGCTCGCGCATGATCACCGCGTCGTAGCCCTCGGGCAGCGGGTCGCCGGTGTCCACCTCGGCGAAGTCGGTCAGCAGCGCCGGGGCGGTCTCGGCGGCCCCCACGGTGTCGGCCGCGTGCACGGCGATGCCGTCCATGCCGGCGGAGTCGAACGCGGGGGAGGACCGCACCGCCCACACCGGCTCGGCCGTCACCCGCCCGACGGCCTCGGCGACGGGCACGCGGACGGCCTCGACCCGGGCGGGGCACCCGGCCGCCGCGCACGCCTCGTGCCAGGCGCGCGCCGCGTCGGCCGCCGGGACGTCGGAGACGAACGGGCTCGCAGCGCGCACCGCCGGACCGTAGCCGGGCCGCCGTCCGCCCGCTGTACCCGGGGGCTCGCGCCGATCATGGTCGCCGTCGTGCCCGCGGTGGGTCACCGGTAGAGCGTCACGTCCACCTCGGCGCCGGCGTCCAGACCGGTGGCCGGCTCGGGCACGACGACGTACCCGTCGGCCCGGGTCAGCACCGAGAGCAGCGCCGACGGGCCGAAGACCGGTTCCGCGACGCCGTCCCGAACCCGTACCTGCACCACGTCGAGCCGGCCCGCGGCCGAGGCGAGGTCACGCGAGAGCCGGGCCCGCGTCGACGGTTCCGGCGGTGGCGCCGGGCAGCCGGCGAGCCGCCACACCAGCGGCACGCCCACCACCCGGAACACGACGAGCGCGGACAGCGGGTTGCCGGGGAGCCCGATCAGCGGCACCCCGCCGAGATCCGCGAGCAGCGTCGGCTTGCCCGGCCTGAGGGCGAGACCGTGGCACCAGATCTCACCCAGCTCGGCGACCGCGCCCGCGGTCTCGTCGCGGGTGCCCACCGAGGATCCCGCGGAGACGACCAGGAGGTCGGCTCCCGCGACGGCCTCGCGCAGCACGGCGGCGAGCGCCCCGGGGTCGTCCGACACGATCCCGGCGAGCACCGGCGCACCGCCCGCGTCGGTCACCAGCCCGGCGAGCGCCGGGGCGGTGGCGTCGCGGACCTGGCCCGACCCGAGTTCGACCGTGCCCGGCGGGACGACCTCGTCGCCGGTCGACACGATCACCACCCGCGGCCGGGCGTGCACGGCCACCTCCGTGACGCCGGCAGCGGCGAGCAGGCCGAGGTCGGGCGCCCGCAGCGGGCGCCCACCGGGCACCAGCGCGGCTCCCGCGGCGACGTCCTCGTCGGCCCGCACGATCCCTGCGCCGGGCGCGACCGGGCGGGTCACCTCGATCGTGCCGGGCATCGTCTCCGCCGTGTACTCGACCATGACGACGGCATCGGAACCCTCGGGCAGCACCGCGCCCGTCGGGATCGCGACGCAGCCGCCCGGCGGGACGGTGACCTCCGGTGCACGGCCCATCCGCACCGCGCCGGCCAGGTCGAGGTACGACGGCAGGCCCTCGGAGGCGCCGTAGGTGTCGGCGGCGCGCAGCGCGAACCCGTCGACGGTGGAGCGTGCGAAACCGGGCAGCGGCGCGGGGGCGGGGACCTCGGCCGCCGGCACGCGGTGCAGCGCCTGCGCGAGCGGGACGCGCTCGACGGCGGTGCGTCGCGCGGGGCGGAACCCGGCGAGCGCCTCGGCGACGGTGCGGGTGGCGAAGAACTCGCGGCCGCTCACGACCGCCCCGTGCCCCGGCGCTGGTTCGGGGTCACCGGTCCGGCTGGTCCGGCGCGCCCCCGGGCTTCGGCTGCTCCCGGGTGGCGGCGCCACCCTTGGCCAGGCCCAGCACGCTCACCACCGGGCCGAGCGCGACCTGCCCGAGCCCGCAGATCGACGTCTTGCGCAGGGCCTCCTCCAGCTGCAGGATCCGATCCCGCTCGGCCTCGTCCAGCTCGGACCGCCCGGCGAGCAGCTCGTGCGCCTTCGTCGAGCCGACGCGGCACGGCACGCACTTGCCGCAGGACTCGTCGCGGAAGAAGCGCAGCACGTTCGTCGACGCGGCCAGTTGGTCCGTGCCCTCGGCGAGCACCACGACCGCGCCGGAGCCCAGCATCGTCCCGGCTTCGGCGAGGGTGCCGAAGTCCAGCCGCAGGTCGAGCTGGTCGGGGCCGATGAAGTTCGACGACGCCCCGCCCGGCTGCACCGCACCGACAGCCGCGCCGCCGGTGACCCCGCCGGCCAGCTCGATCAGCTCGCGCACCGTGGTGCCCATCGGGACGCAGTACACGTCGGGTCGCTCGACGTGCCCGGAGACCGCGAAGAACTTCCAGCCGACGGACTCGCCCAGGCCCTGGTCGCGCCACCACTGCGCGCCGCGCTGCACGATCACCGGCACGTCGGCGAACGTCTCGACCGAGTTCATCAGCGTCGGGCGCCCGTGCAGCCCGTAGTTGCCGGGGAAGGGCGGCTTGTTGCGCGGCTCGCCGCGGTGGCCCTCCATGCACTCGATGAGGGCGGTCTCCTCCCCGAGGATGTAACCGCCGGGCGAGACGAAGATCTCGACGTTCAGCCGCCGCCCGCTGCCGCAGGCGTCCGGCCCGATCACCCCGGCGACGCGCAGCGCCTCCAGTTCCTCGCGGAGGACATTCTCCTCCGGGCCGTACTCGTGGCGGAGAAAGACCCAGCCCTCCTCCGCCCCGACGACCGCCATCCCGCAGAGCAGCCCCTCCAGCACCAGATGGGGCTGGGTGGCGAGGATCTGCCGGTCCTTGAAGGTCCCGGGCTCGGACTCGTCGGCGTTGCAGATCGCG
>DATLGI010000053.1:0-4580 GCA_035540535.1 Pseudonocardia sp. | reverse complement strand
CACCCCGACATGGCGACATGTCGGGGTGAGAGCCCCCGCCGATCACCCGGGGGCGGTGCCGACCGGGAGCACCTCGCCCGCCGCCAACGCCTCGGCGAGCGTGCGGAGAACCGCATCCCCGCCGCTGCCGGTGAGCAGCAGCCCCACCGGCGGGCCACCCCCGCCGTCCACCCGGGCCACCCAGACCGGCGCCTGGCGGTCGGACTCGAGCACCGTCCACCTCACCCCCGCCACCTCGACCGTCCCGGTCGCCGGCGGCACCTCGCCCTCCGCCGCCAGCAGCGCCGCCTCGTCCGCGTCGGTCTGCACCAGCCGGACGAACCGGCCCTCCGGGGTGACGAACCCGGCCCGGACGACCCGGCTGCCGTCGATCAGCTGCTGGTCGACGGCATTCGCCCGCCAGCCCGGCGGCACCGCCGGCACCCGCACCGCGAACGGCACCCGGGGCGCCAGCGCGCGCAGCTCGGCGGCGGCGTCCACCCGCGGCCCCGCGGCCGGGTCGATCGTCGGTCCGCCCGGGGAGAAGGTGCAGGCACGGGTCACGCCGAGGACCAGCGCGATCGGCAGCAGGAGCAGGGCGATCGCCCCGAGCAGGTCGCGCACGCCCACCGCCGAGCGCGGGGGCCTGCCGGACGGGGAGCTCACCGCCCCATCGTCGCAGGCTCGCGCCAGCCGCGACCGCGTCACAGTCAGGCAACGCCCACGGGCCCGGACGATCTGCCAGGATCGCCAGGACTCCCCGCCGAGTCCGCCGCGGGGCCTCGCGTTCGACAACCGTGCCGACAGCGCCCACCTCGGAGGCCGCCATGACCACGACCGGGAACGCCACGCCGCGCGAGCGCCGCCGCGAGGCGCCCGACCGCAACCTCGCGATGGAGCTGGTGCGCGTCACCGAAGCGGCGGCGATGGCCGCGGCCCGGTGGGTTGGGCGCGGCGACAAGAACGGCGGCGACGGCGCGGCCGTCGACGCGATGCGCCAGCTCATCGGCACGGTTTCCATGCGCGGGGTCGTCGTCATCGGCGAGGGCGAGAAGGACGAGGCGCCGATGCTCTACAACGGCGAGGAGGTGGGCAACGGCGAGGGCCCGTGGTGCGACGTCGCCGTCGACCCGATCGACGGGACGACCCTGATGGCGAAGGGCATGCCCAACGCGGTCGCGGTGCTCGCCGTGGCCGAGCGGGGAGCGATGTTCGACCCGTCCGCGGTGTTCTACATGGAGAAGCTCGCGGTCGGGCCGGAGGCCGCGGAGGTGATCGACCTCACCGCCCCGGTGGCCGAGAACATCCGCCGGGTCGCCAACGCCAAGCAGATCGACGTCGCCGACGTCACCGTCTGCGTGCTCGACCGTCCCCGCCACGAGACCCTCGTCGCGCAGATCCGCCGCACCGGCGCCCGCATCCAGTTCCTCTCCGACGGCGACGTCGCCGGCGCGATCGCCGCGGCCCGCCCTGACACCGGGGTCGACCTGCTGTACGGGATCGGCGGAACCCCGGAGGGCATCATCACCGCGGCCGCGATGAAGTGCATGGGCGGGGCGATGCAGGGTCGGCTGTGGCCGCGCGACGACGAGGAGCGGGAGAAGGCCGTCGCCGCCGGACACGACCTCGACCGGGTGCTGACCACCGACGACCTCGTGCGCGGCGACAACGTCTTCTTCTGCGCCACCGGCATCACCGACGGCGACCTGCTGCGCGGCGTGCACTACCGGGCCGGCGGCTGCACGACGCAGTCGATCGTGATGCGCTCGAAGTCGGGCACCGTCCGGATGATCGACGGCTACCACCGGCTGACGAAGCTGCGGGAGTACTCCACCGTCAACTTCGACCTGCCCGACGAGCAGCTCGCGGCCGCCGAGCACACCGCGCCGCCGCTGCCGTGACGCGATCGTGAACCTGCGATCACCACATCGGGGCTGGCTTACACGCGTGTGAGACAGGATCCTCGACGGGCCCGCACCGGACACGTGCGGCGTCCGTGGGGGTGGGCCGTGCGCGTGTCGCGCCTGTCAGGACTGCTGCTGGTGGTGGCGCTGACCGGGCTGTTCAGCGGGAATGCGGCCGGGGCGGGCCCGACCACCTCCGCGGTGGTCTCGGCCGCGGTCGGCGCGCTGCCGGAGCGGTTCCGGACCCCGGCGGCCGCGGTACCCGTCGCGGCGGCCCCCGGTCCGCCCGCGGCCGAGGCACCGCCGACGGCGCCGGCCGAGCCGACGACGGATCCCGGATCCACGACGGACGCCGGGCCCACGACGGAGCGGAGCGACGGCGGGACGGGCACGGCCGAGGACGCCGAAGAGCGGGGCTCGACCCCCGGTCTCGCGTCCGGGACCCCCTGCCGGATCACCGCGGAGGCCTGCATCGAGCTGTCGAGCAACCGCTCGTGGCTGCTCTCCGGGGGCGAGGTCGCCTACGGCCCGGTGCCGGTCACCCACGGCCGTTCCGGCTGGCGCACCCCGCCCGGGGTGTTCCGGGTGTCGTTCAAGAACCGCGACCACGTCAGCTCGATCTTCGACGCGCCGATGCCGTACTCGGTGTTCTTCAACGGCGGAATCGCCTTCCACGAGGGGAGCCTGAGCGAGAGGTCGCACGGCTGCATCCACCTGTCCCGCACGGCCGCCCGCGAGTACTTCGGGGCGCTCGACCCGGGCGACGTCGTCGAGGTCGTGGCTTGACGGGCCCGACCCAAGGTCGGTGTGGTACTCCTGACGGCGTGACGACCCGACTCGCCCGGCTCGCGCTGACCGCGCTGGCCGCCCTCGCCCTGCTCCTCACCGGTGCTGCCTCCTGCGAGGAGGAGCAGCCGGGCACGGGCACGGTCCCGGAGAACCCCAGCAGCTACTAACCGGCGCCCGCGGCACCGCGGCAGCACCCCCGAGCCGCTGGGGCCCGCAGCACGGCGAAGACCCCGGCCGCACCCTGACACGGGGTCCGGCGGTTCTGTCGTACCCGGGCTGCGCGGGGGCCGTCGGCCGAGAACACTGCACCCATGGCCGGAGACGATCAGGACTTCCGCATCGAGCACGACACCATGGGCGAGGTCCGGGTCCCCGCCGGCGCGCTGTGGCGCGCGCAGACCCAGCGCGCCGTCGAGAACTTCCCGATCTCCGGGCGCGGCCTGGAACGGGCGCAGATCCGTGCGCTCGGGCTGGTCAAGGCCGCGGCAGCGCGGGTCAACGGGCGCCTGGGCGTGCTCAAACCCGAGCTCGCCGAGGCGATCGCCGCGGCCGCCGACGAGGTGGCCGGGGGCGCGCACGACGGGCAGTTCCCGGTGGACGTGTTCCAGACCGGCTCGGGCACCAGCTCCAACATGAACGCCAACGAGGTGATCGCCACCCTCGCCACCCGCGGGGGCGTCGACACCCACCCGAACGACCACGTCAACGCCTCGCAGTCGTCCAACGACGTCTTCCCGACGACCATCCACCTGGCCGCCACCGAGGCGCTGGTCGCCGACGTGATCCCCGCCTGCGAGCACCTGGCCGCGACGCTGCGCCGGCGCGCCGAGGAGTGGGTCGACGTCGTCAAGGCCGGGCGCACCCACCTCATGGACGCCGTGCCGATCACCCTGGGCCAGGAGGCCGGCGGGTGGGCCACCCAGGTGGAGCTGGGCGCGGCGCGGCTGCGCGACGTGCTCCCCCGGCTGGGGACGCTGGCGATCGGCGGCACCGCGGTCGGCACCGGGCTGAACGCGCCGGCCGCCTTCGGCGCGGGTGTCGTCGAGGAGCTGCGGGCGGCCACCGGGCTGGACGTGCTGTCGGAAGCCGCGGACCACGTCGAGGCGCAGGGCTCCCGCGACGGGCTGGTGGAGGCCTCCGGCGCGCTGCGCGGCCTGGCCGTGTCGTTGTTCAAGGTCGCCAACGACGTCCGCTGGCTGGGCTCCGGACCGCGCACCGGCCTGGCCGAGCTGCGCCTGCCGGATCTGCAGCCGGGCAGTTCGATCATGCCCGGCAAGGTCAACCCGGTGATCTGCGAGGCGGCGATGATGGTGGCCGCGCAGGTGATCGGCAACGACGCCTGCGTCGCGTTCTCCGGCAGCCAGGGCAACTTCGAGCTCAACGTGATGATGCCGGTGATGGCGCGCAACGTGCTGGAGTCGGCGCGGCTGCTCGCGGCGGCGGCGCGGCTGCTGGCAGACAAGGTGGTGGCGGGCGCGGAGGCCGACGTCGAGCGCGCCCGCGAGTACGCCGAGTCGTCCCCGTCGATCGTCACCCCGCTCAACCGCTACCTCGGCTACGAGGAGGCGGCGTCGATCGCCAAGCAGTCGCTGGCCGAGCGCCGGACGATCCGCGAGGTGGTGCTGGAACGCGGGCACGTCGACGACGGGAAGCTCACCGAGGAGCAGCTCGACGCCGCCCTGGACGTGCTCGCCATGGCCCGCGGAGGGCGTTGACGGTTCTCGGTGCGCCGTGACCATTTCGCAACCACGCCCGTCCCCCGGTCCGGCTAGATTTCCCGTTCGGGTGATCCACCACCGCTCGTCTGCACGCGAGCGTGCCGGACCGCAGCCGAGGAGACCGACAGATGACCGCACGCCGCCGCGCCCTGACCGCCGCCGTCGGCGCCGCGGTCGCCCTGCTCGCCTC
>DATLGI010000052.1:0-29633 GCA_035540535.1 Pseudonocardia sp. | reverse complement strand
CAGCCGGCGAGGGCCGTGAGGGCGACCAGCACGGCCGCGAGGACGGAGCGCTTCATGCCGTCAGTCGACCATGCTCGTGTGCGCGGCCCGCGCGCCCCCTGGATCGGCACCGCTCCCCCCGACATGGACACGTATCGGGGTTCGGCGGCCCGTCCCGACCCCGACATGCCTCCATGTCGGGAACGGGCAGACTGCCGCCGTGACCGACAGCTTCCCCCGCCGTCAGGCCCGCACCCGCCGGTTCACCCTGGGCGCCCCGCGCGGGTTCACGATCTCCCCGGACGGCGACCGACTCGTGTTCCTGCGCAGCCGCGGCGGCACCGACCCCGTGACCTGCCTGTGGTCGCTCGACCTGACCACCGGCGAGGAGCGCCTCGTCGCCGACCCGGCGGAGCTCGCGGCCGGCGCCGACCACGACGACCTGCCCGCCGAGGAGCGGGCGCGCCGGGAGCGGGCCCGGGAGCAGGCGGGTGGCGTCGTCGCCTACGCGACGGACCGGCCCGTCACCTCCGCCGCGTTCGCCCTCGGCGGCCGGCTGTACGTCACGGAGTTCGCGGCCGGGTTGACGCCGCGCCTGGTCGAGACCGCGGGGCCGGTGGTCGACCCCCGGCCCGACCCGTCCGGCCGCCGCGTGGCGTTCGTCAGCGGCGGGGCGCTGCACGTCCACGAGGTGCTCACCCGGACCACGGCCACCCTGCTCGAACCGGACGCCGCGAACGTGACGTGGGGCCTGGCCGAGTTCGTGGCCGCCGAGGAGATGGGCCGGATGCGCGGCCACTGGTGGTCGCCGGACGGCGACGCGCTGCTCGTCGCCCGGGTCGACGACACCCCGGTGCAGCGCTGGCACGTCGCCGATCCGGCACAGCCGCAGCGACCGCCCGCCGTACTGGCCTACCCGGCGGCCGGCACCCCCAACGCCGCCGTGTCGCTCGTCCTCGTCGGCCTCGACGGGAGCCGCACCCCGGTGCAGTGGGACCGCGAGCGCGACGAGTACCTCGTGCAGGTCACCTGGACCGACCACGAGCCGCTGCTCGTCGTGCAGCCCCGCGACCAGCGCGCGCTGCGGCTGCTGGCGGCGGACGTCGCGACCGGCACCACCCGCGAGGTGCTGGCCGAGACCGACGACCGCTGGGTCGACATCGTCCCGGGCGTTCCCGCACGCACCACCGCGGGTGCCCTGGTGTGGGCCGGCGACCGGGACGGCGCGCACCGCCTGCTCGTCGACGGCGAGGCCGTCACCCCGCCGTCGCTGCAGGTCCGCGCCGTGCTCGACGTGGACGGCGACGCGGTGCTGCTGTCCGGCTCTGCGGACCCCCTCTCCGTCGGCCTGTGGCGGTGGTCCCCCGGAGGCTTGGAGTCCCTCACCCCGGAGCCGGGCGTGCACTCCGGGCGCCTGACCGGCGGCACGCTGCTCGTCACCCGCCAGTCCCTCGACGCCGACGGTGCCACGACGACCGTCCGGCGACCCGGCGGCGAGCTGACCGTCGCGTCGCTGGCCGATCCCCCGGGGCTGCTCCCCCGGGTCACCCTGCTCACCACCGGCGCCCGCGAACTGCGCACGGCGGTGCTCCTGCCGTCCTGGCACGAGCCCGGCACCGCGCTGCCCGTGCTCCTGGACCCCTACGGCGGGCCGCACGCGCAGCGGGTGCTCGCGGCCCGCGGCGCCTACCTCACCAGCCAGTGGTTCGCCGAGCAGGGCTTCGCGGTCGTCGTCGCCGACGGGCGCGGCACGCCCGCGCGGGGCCCGGAGTTCGAGCGCGCGGTGTACCGCGACCTCGCCGGTCCGGTGCTCGCCGACCAGGTCGACGCGCTGCACGCGGTGGCCGAGCGGTACCCGGACCTGGATCTGGAACGGGTCGGGATCCGCGGCTGGTCGTTCGGCGGGTACCTCGCGGCGCTCGCCGTGCTGCGCCGGCCGGACGTGTTCCATGCGGCGGTCGCCGGCGCCCCCGTCACGGACTGGTCGCTGTACGACACGCACTACACCGAGCGCTACCTCGGCCGCCCGGACACCGACCCCGGCGCCTACGCGCGCAGCTCCCTCATCGAGGACGCCCCCGCGTTGACCCGGCCGCTGCTGCTGGTGCACGGTCTCGCCGACGACAACGTTGTGGCCGCACACACCCTGCGGCTGTCCTCCGCCCTGCTCGCGGCCGGTCGCTCGCACGGGGTGCTGCCGCTGTCGGGCGTCACGCACATGACGCCGCAGGAGGTCGTGGCGGAGAACCTGCTGCTGCTGCAGGTGCGGTTCCTGCGCGACGCCCTGCAGGTGCCGGACCCGCACGGGTAGGTGTCGACCTCCGGTCAGGCGTGCGGGCTACGCCGCCGCGAGGAACCGGGCGTCGAGCTGGGCGGCCAGCTCGCGCAGCGCGCCCGCGCCGTCGCCGGCGAACGACGAGCCGTGCATGAGCGCGAGCGTCGCCGGCCGCAGCTCGGCCAGCCGGGCCAGGATCTCGGTCGTGCCGGGAGCGAGCGTCGAGTAGCGGAACAGCAGCTCCGCGTCGATCGCGGGTCCGACGATGTCGGTCTGCACGAGCGCCGGCCCGTTGCCCAGGTGCGTGAACAGGTCCCCGGCCAGCAGGGTCCCGGTGGTCTCCTCGTAGAGCACCCGCGCCTCCCAGCCGTGCGGGACGTGCGGGGTGTCGAGGTGGCGCACCCGCTTGCCGCCCAGGTCGATCACCTCGCCGTCGGCCAGCGGGCGCGGCAGCCGGTCGCACAGGTCGTTGAGGGAGACCTGGCATCCCAGCGCGCCGTGCGCGACCTCGGCGCGTGGGGCGGCGGCGAGCCAGGAGTTGACCCCCCCGAACTCGTCGGCCTCGACGTGGCCGAAGGTGATCCAGCGCAGGTCCTCGACCGGGCGGATGCGGGCCACGGCTTCGGAGATGAGCGGGAACATCTCGCGGTGCCCCGCGTGGAACAGCAGTGGCTCGTCGGCGTCGACGAGGAACTGGTTGAAGGTGAACCCGGCCGGTGGGGCCACATCCGGCAGATAGGTGGAGAGGCGGTAGATGCCGTCGGCGATCTCGTTGATCGTGGTTTCCATGCCGGGAACCATCCCGCGCCGACGCTCCCGCCGGCATCGGGCGGACTACCCATCCGTACCCGTATTCAGATGGGCCACCGCGAACGCCGCCGCCTCCGCCCGCGAGCGCACCCCGAGCTTGCCGAGCACCCGGCCGACGTGATGCTCCGCGGTCCGCGCGGAGATGAACAGCCGGGCCGCGATCTCGGCGTTGGTCAGTCCCTCGCGCACGAGCTCCAGCACCTCGCGCTCGCGCTTGCTGAGCTCGGCCATCGCCGCGGCCGGGACCCGGCCGATCCCGCGCGTGCGGGTGCCGAGCGAGCGCAGCAGGGCGTCGGTGCGGTCGACGAGCAGCTTCGCGCCGAGCCGGTCGAACGTGGCCAGCGCACGCTGGGCCTCGATCACCGCACCCGCCCGCTCACCCGTGCCCATGAGGACCTGCGCGAGTTCCAGGCACACCGTCGCGGCGAGCAGGGGGCTGCCGTCGCCGAGCAACTCCAGTGCGGCACGGAAGGACGCCACCGCCGCCCTCGCATCGACGCGGGCGGCCGCGATCCGGGCGGCCGCGACGCGCGCCCGACCCAGCAGCGCCGGGTCCTCGCCCGCCTCCGCCAGCTCGGCCAGCCGGGCCGCGCTCTCGTCCGCCGCGGCGACGTCGTCCCGGGCGAGCTCGGCCTCGACGAGCAGTCCGAGCAGCGCGCCGTCACGCAGCCGGTCGCCGGGCACGGCGTCGAGCTCGCGGCGCGCGATCCCCGCGGCCACGTCCGGGTCGCCGGTCAGCAGGTGCAGGCGGGCCAGCGGCTCGGCGGCCGACGGCGCCGTGAGGGCCGAGCCCAGCAGCACCCCCGCCTCCTCGAAGCGCCCCTGCAGCAGGCGCAGTCCCGCGACCCGGGTGGCGGCGTCGCCGCGGTGCGGGACGGCCGCACCGGAGCTGGACAGCACCTCCAGCAGCGCCGACTCACCCTCCGACCACCGGCCGACCGCGCAGAGGACCGCGCCGTAGGCCAGCCGGCAGTGGGCGTGCAGCACGCCGGGGCGGCCCTCGGCGTCCAGCACCGTGTCCACGACGACGCGGGTGCACTCCTCGGCACGCCGGACGTCGCCCGCACGCTCGTAGGCCGACAGCAGCGCGCAGTAGGCGGCCGCGGCCATCGGCGTGCTGCGCACCTCGCCGGCCGACAGGGCCGCCATGGCCTCGTCGAGCCGCGCGAAGCCCTCCCGCAGGCGGCCCTGCACGACCAGCGCATAGCCGCCGTCGGCGAGCGCTCGCACCTCCAGATCGGGATCGGCGAACTCCGAGGCCAGCTCCAGCGCGCGATCGGCGGCGGCGAGCAGTTCGGCCACGTCCGGGGCGAAGCACGCGACGACGGACAGCTCCAGGTAACCGAGCTCGACGCACCGCCCGACCGGCGCGAGGACCCGCCTGCCGCGGTTCGCCCAGCCGCGGCCGGCGGACAGGTTGCCCAGGCAGCTGCCGTGGATGTCGGCGAGCTCGGCCGCGGCGCGTGCCGCGTTCCGGGGCTCGCCGGCGGCGCGCCACGCCCGGAACGCCAGCTCCAGGTGGTGCCGAGTGCCCACGAAGTCGTCCTCGGCGAACCTCAGCCACGCGAGCCGTTGCTCCTGCGCAGCCGTCGACGCCTCCATGAGGGCCCGATCCTAGGGGCTGGGGCGAGGACGAGTCCGGGTTCCCCCGGACCGCCTGCTCAGGAAGGGCCGGCCGGTCCGGGCGGTTGCGATTCCCGCCCGGGTGTGGCCTCCTGGACGTGCCGACGTGACGTGATCCGCTCGACGGGACCGGTCCCCAGGTCAGCGGGATGCCGGTCGCGTCGCCCAGGTCACGACCCAGCCGTGGGGAGCACATGAGGACGCTCGATGAACCGATCCCGGTGGCCCGCCCGGCAGTGCTGGCCAGGGCATGACCGTCCGAGGAGGGACACTGGCCGGGCCGGCGGCCAGGCTGTGGCTCTGCGAGCCCTGCGGCTTCATCTACGACCCCGAGGAAGGCGACCCGGACAGCGGCATCGAGCCGGGGACGCCCTTCGAGGACATCCCCGACGACTGGATGTGCCCCATCTGCGGGGCGACCAAGGCGGATTTCCGCGAGCTGGAGCCGGGGGAGTTCCCGGAGGACTGAGGACGCTGAGTCATGATCACCGGATACGGCCACTTCGTGCAGCTCGCCGAGTCGCTGCAATGGGACGAGAAGGCCATCGACTTCTCGGCCGACCGCGAGGCCTGGCCGAAGCTCGAGGACGCGGAGAATGCCAAGGTCCTCGGACTGATCGCCGGCTTCGTCGTCGCCGAGACCGCGGTGGCCGGGAATCTCCACCCCTACCGGGCGGCCGCATCCGACGACTCGATGGAGGCGACCTTCCGCGCTCAGGCCCGTGACGAGGCACGCCACGCCCGCTTCTTCGACCTCGTCGCGTCCGACGTCGCCGGTGTCCCGGGGGTCACTCCCACGGAACGACGGGACGTCCTGCGCGCCCGCGTCAGCCCCGAGCTCGTCGAGCTGTTCGAGGAGCTCCTGCCGGCCACCGCCCAGCGCCTCGCCGAGGACCACGAGGGCCTCACCACCGCGGTCGGGCTCTACCACATGGTGATCGAGGGCGTGGTCCTCCTGGCGGGACAGCACGCGCTGCTCGAGACGCTCCAGGGCCTGTCGGTCGGGCTGCCGGGTCTGCGCAAGGGGATGGAGCTGGTCCTGCGGGACGAGCGCTGGCACATCGGGTTCGGATCGCGCGTCGTCCAGAGTGCGGACATCGGCCGGGAGATCGCGGAACCGCTGCTGGAGCAGGGGGAGGCCGCCGCGAAGGCGTGGGGGGATCTCATCACGCCCGCTGCGATCGAGACCGCGGTGAAGCAGCACAAGCGCCGGCTCAAGGCCGCCGGCATCAAGTTCTGGTGACCCGGGCCGCCGGGGTCGTTCATGGCGCCGGGCAGCAGCGTGATCAGCCGGGCCGCCGGAATCAGCGCCACACTATCCCGATGGCTAGGTGGGTTGTCGACGATGATTCAGCGCGGTCCGGGGACCGGACGGGTGCGAAAGGGTCCGGAAATGGTGGAAAAGACGACTCGGACCCGATTCATCGCCGCTCCGCCCCACGCCCGACGGCCTGCCGGTCCCTGTCGGATCACCGTCGATCCGACGAGCGGGCCGAGGCCGGCCGGAACCCCGGTCTGCCGGTGCGACCCCGGTCCGCGAGCACGACCCGAGCCGCAGCGCTCGCACCGTTCCGGTGCGGGAGCCGTGATCGACCTGCTGGCCAGCACGGGCGCCGCCGGCGCGGACGGGCGCACGGCTTCGGCCGGGAAGCGGGTACCGGACCGGGTGTCCCCGTTCCGGCCCGCCCGCCGCGGCCGCGCAGCGCGGCGACCGGCGCGGCGGGCCGGGTCGATTTGTCCGAATCGAGCCTCCGCATTCGATGTTCGCGCGCGAGCGACCACCACGCCGGTTGATCGGCTTCTCGAACGATCAGCATCGCGAAAAGTCATCCCGCCGGGGTTGACGACCGCACCGGCGGGTGTGAGGGTGATCACGTACCCGCCGACGAATTCGTGCTCGGGAGGATATGTCGATGACGACTACTTCAGGTGATCCATCGGCCCGATTGGCCGACGGCCTGCACCGGCAGAACAGCACCGGGCTGGGCCGGTTGCTCGGGTCCGGGGGCGTGGGCCACGCCGAGGAGGGACCCGACGGCAAGTTGACCGCCACGATCCGGATCCCGGAGGACGAGCTCTGCTTCGAGCCCGGGACCCTCATCCTGCCCCACGGCGGAGATATCGAGCTCACGCTCATCAACGACGACAAGAACACCCACTGTGCGGTGCTGCCCAACAACGGGGACAACAAGATCATCTGGTTGGTGAACCACTCCAAGGGGACGGCGAGCATCACGCTGGACGGCCCGGGCACCTACTACTACGGCTCCACGACCGGTAACGACGAGGGCCGCGGCCTGGTCGGGGCGATCGTCATCGCCGGGGAAGTCCCCGACGAGGCCAAGCTCGACCGTCCCCCGCAGCCGCGCCCGTAAGAGAAGGAGCACGAGATGACCGATTACGTCGATGCGGGCCAGGCCATCCCCCTCAGCACGCTCAGCAACATCAAGGGAAGCGCGCCGGCCACCGGCAACGTGGACTACGACCGCATCCTCGACGCCCGCTCGGAGCCGCAGAACTGGCTCACCTACTACGGCACCTACGACGGGCAGCGCTACAGCTCGCTCGACCAGATCAACAAGGAGAACGTCCGGCGCCTTTCCCCCGCGTGGGTGTTCCAGGCCGGCGCGGTGGGCATGCAGTCCGGCTCCTCGACCTACTCCTTCGAGGCCTCCCCGCTGGTCGTGGAGGGGGTCATGTACGTCTCCGGTCCGGACGGCAGGTGCTTCGCCCTGGACGCGAAGACCGGCGCGGAACTCTGGCGATACAAGCACGCCTCCCCGTACGACGTCTCGCTGTGCTGCGGGAACGTGAACCGCGGCGTGGCCGTCGGGCACGGCAAGGTCTACATGGCCACCCTCAACGCCCACGTCATCGCGCTCGACGCGACGACCGGCGAGAAGGTGTGGGACACGGTCGCCGGCGACGTGCGGGCCGGGGAGAGCCGTACCGTGGCGCCGCTGCTGGTGAAGGACCTGGTCATCGTCGGGAGCTCGGGCGGGGAGTTCGGGACCCGCGGGTGCCTGGACGCGTTCGACGCCCAGACCGGGGAGCGCCGCTGGCGCTGCTACATGATCCCGAAGCCGGGCGAGCCCGGGTCCGAGACCTGGCCGGACGACGGCGAGGCGTGGCAGCGGGGCGGTGCGAACTGCTGGGTCACGCCCACCTACGACCCGGAGCTGGAGCTGCTCTACCAGGGGACGGGCAACCCGGCGCCCGACTTCGACGGCGGCGTGCGCCCGGGTGACAACCTCTACACCGACAGCATCGTCGCGGTGGACGTGAACACCGGCGAGATCCGGTGGCACTACCAGTGCACCCCGCACGACCTGTGGGACTACGACTCCACGATGGAGAACCTCCTGTTCGACGCCCCCGACGGGCGCAAGCTGCTCGCGCACGCGGACAAGAACGGGTACTTCTTCGTCCTGGACCGGACCAACGGCGAGCTGGTCCGGGTGTTCCCCTTCGTCGACCGGATCACCTGGGGTGAGATCACCCCCGACGGCAAGGTCACGCCGAAGGTGTACCCGGACGAGGAGGGTGTCCCCGTGCACTTCTGGCCGGGTCCGGCCGGGGGCAAGGAATGGACGCACATGGCCTACAGCCCGCAGACGGGGCTGATCTACGTGCCGGTCCAGGAGGTCGGGGCGACGGCCACCCGGCGGCGCCGCGAGTTCAAGGAGAGCATCCCGTACTGGGGCGCGGGCGTCGCCGTGGACCTCGAGGACTACTACGGGTACGTGGCCGCGATCGACCCGGTCTCGGGCGAGGAGAAGTGGCGCTGGCGCAACGAGTACCCGATGTGCGCCTCGACGCTGGCGACGGGGGGCGGGCTGGTGTTCCAGGGAACACCGTCGGGTGAGTTCGTCGCCCTGGACGCCGAGACCGGCGAGAAGCTGTGGGAGTTCCAGTGCGGCAGCGGGCACCACAGCAGCCCTTCCACGTACAGCGTCGACGGTCGGCAGTACATCGCGGTGCCGACCGGATGGGGTGGCTGGGTCGAAGGGTTCCTCCCCGGGTTGCTCGGGGCCGCCGCGGGCGACTCGCTGTTCGTCTTCGCCCTGCCCGAGGAATAGACCACGGCCCACCCAGTGGGTCCGGAGGAGGTGAGCAAGTGGAGACCACCACGCGTATCGAGTGGGTGGCGCCCGAGTTCGAGGAGATCGGGTGCGCCCCTGAGGTGACGATGTACGTCGCACGCACGAGCTGACGCTCGGACGCGCACCGGAGGGGCGCCGGAGAACGAGTTCCGGCGCTCCTCCGGTCTGCGGTGAGCGGGCGGAGACGGACTTCGAGGGAGGTGAGAGCTATCGAGTCCATGGAATGGGAGACCCCCGAGCTCGAGGAATTCGGGTGTGCCCCTGAGGTGACCATGTACGTCGCCCGGCTGGACTAGATCAGGCCGGAGGGGTGCCGGATGTCGATCCGACACCCCTCCGGACGTTTCGGCGCCGCGCCGTACCGCGCGGGATGGAGAGGACCGCGATGTGGGTGCGCGTGCTGGGGTCGGCCGCCGGGGGCGGCTTTCCCCAGTGGAACTGCGGCTGTCCGGGGTGTCGTGCCGTCCGCGAGGGCTCCCGGCCGTGCCGGCCGCGCACGCAGTCGTCGATCGCGGTGAGTGCGGACCGCGAGCGGTGGTTCCTGTTCAACGCCTCGCCGGACGTCCGCACGCAGATCGAGGCGTTCCCGGATCTGCACCCGCGCGGCGACCGGACGACGCCGGTGTCGGCGGTGCTGCTCACCGACGCCGAGCTCGACCACACGCTGGGCCTGCTGCTCCTGCGCGAGGGGCGGGCCGTCGAGCTGCACGCCACCCCGGCGGTGCGCGAGACGCTCTGTGCGGGGACGGGGGTGCTCCGGACGCTGGAGCGCTACTGCGCGGTCGACTGGCGGCCGGTGGTCCCGGGCGACGAGGTGCCGCTCGGCGACGGGCTGACCTACCGCGCGTTCGACGTCCCCACGACGAAACGGGCGCGGTTCGGGTCCGCGCACGAGCGCGGACGGGTCGTCGGCTACCGGGTGACGGACACCGGCAGCGGCCGGGCGCTGGTGTACCTGCCGGGGGTGCAGCAGCTCACGGTGGACGTTCGTGCGCAGCTCGACGGGTGCGCCTGCCTGTTCGTCGACGGCACCTGCTGGCACGACGACGAGCTGGTCCGGCTCGGCCTCGCGAACAAGACGGCCCGGGAGATGGGGCACCTGCCCATCGACGGCCCCGACGGGAGCCTCGAGCAGCTCGCGCGGCTCCGCGTCGAGCGCACGATCTACATTCACATCAACAACACCAACCCGGTCCTGCTTGAGGACTCACCGGAGCGGCGTCTCGTCGAGGAGCGTGGGATGGAAGTGGCCATGGACGGCCTGGAAGTGCGGATCTGAAGGTGACCTCGACAACGACCGACAGCTTCGTCGACGCGCTGCGCGCCCAGTCATGGCGCTACCACTCACAGCATCCCTTCCACGTCCGGATGAACGACGGCCGGCTGAGCCGCCTTCAGATCCGGGGCTGGGTGGCCAACCGCTTCTACTACCAGGAGAACATCCCCCGCAAGGACGCGGCGATCCTCGCCAACTGCCCCGACCGTGAGGTCCGTCGGCGCTGGATCCGCCGCATCGTCGACCACGACGGCACGGCGAGTGGAGAGGGCGGGATCGAGGCCTGGCTGCGGCTGGGCGAGGCGGTGGGGCTGACCCGCGAGGAGGTCGACGACGGGCGGCACGTCGTCCCCGGGGTGCGGTTCGCGGTCGACGCCTACGTCACGTTCGCCCGCACCCGGCCGTGGGTCGAGGCGGTGGCGTCGTCGTTGACCGAGCTCTTCGCGCCGGACCTCATGGCCGACCGCCTCGCCGCGTTCGAACGCTGCTACCCCTGGATCGACCGGGACGGCCTGGCCTACTTCCGAGCGCGGCTGACACAGGCGCCGCGCGACTCCGAGCACGCCCTGGAGGTGGTGACCGAGCACTGCCGGTCCCCCGAGGATCAGGCCCGGGCCGTGGCGGCACTGTCGTTCAAGAACGACGTCCTGTGGAGCATGCTGGATGCGATCGACCGGGCCTATGCCGAGTGAGCGGGCGACGGTGCCCGCGTCCGGCCGTCCCGCGCTCGCGCCGCACGTCCGGCTGACCTTCGATCAGGCGCGGGAGCAGCACGTGCTGCTGAGCCCGGAGTCCGTGTCGGTCCTGAACCGCACCGGCGCGGACGTCCTCGGCCTGTGCGACGGGCGGCGCACGGTGGCCGAGATCATGGCCGAGCTGCACGGGCGGTACCGCCGCGTGGTCGACGATGAGGTGCGGCGGTTCCTCGCACACCTCGCTGCGAGGAGATATGTGGTGATCGATGATGGATAGACCATTCGGCCTGCTGGCCGAGCTCACCTACAGCTGCCCCCTCGCCTGCGCGTACTGCTCGAACCCGCTGAACCTCGGCGAGTACGGCGACGAGCTGACGACGGCGGAGTGGCAGCGGGTGTTCGCCGAGGCCCGGGAGCTCGGCGTTCTGCAGCTCCACCTGTCCGGCGGGGAGCCACTCCTGCGCCGCGACGTGGTGGAGCTCGCCCGCAGCGCCCACGACCTCGGCATGTACACGAACCTCGTCACCAGCGCGATCGGGCTCTCGCGACGGCGCGCCGAGCAGCTCCGCGCGGCCGGCCTCGACCACGTCCAGGTGAGCGTCCAGGCCGACGAGCCGGCGCTGTCCGACCGGATCGCCGGCAGCCCGTCCTTCGCCCGCAAGATCGAGGCGGCGCGGGTGGTGAAGGAGCTGGGCTGGCCGCTCACGCTGAACGTCGTCCTGCACCGGCAGAACATCCACCGGGTCGCCGACGTGCTGCGCCTGGCCGAGGAGCTGGCGGCCGACCGGGTCGAGCTGGCCAACACCCAGTACTACGGGTGGGCGTGGCGCAACCGCGGCGCGCTGCTGCCCAGCAGGGCACAGCTCGAGGAGGCGGAGGAGGTCGTGCGCGCCGCGCGCGAGCGCTTGGCGGACCGGATGGACGTGCTCTACATCCTCCCCGACTACTACGAGCGCTACCCCAAGCCGTGCATGGGCGGATGGGGTAAGCGGCAGCTCACCGTGACGCCCAACGGCGACGCACTCCCCTGCCCCGCCGCCCAGTCACTGCCCCTCCCGCGGGCGAACGTGCGCGAGGACTCCCTGGCGCGGATCTGGACGGACTCCCCCGTGTTCGAGGCGTTCCGCGGAACGGACTGGATGCCGGACCCGTGCCGGAGCTGCGACCGCCGCGAGCTCGACTTCGGCGGCTGCCGCTGCCAGGCGTTCCAGCTCACCGGCGACCCCGCCCGCACCGATCCGGTCTGCCACCTGTCGCCGGACCACGGCCTCGTGGTCGACGCGGTGCAGGCGGCCAACGAGGACACGAGGCCGGCGGCCGAGGCGCTGATCCCCCGTCCGCACCGCGCGCGGTAACGAGAAGGAGGAGCGTCCGTGGAGTCCGTACTGATCTTCATCGCCGGCGCGGTGCTGCTGATCTTCAGCGCCGAGAAGTTGATCGGCTATCTCGTCGGGGTGGCCAGCGGTCTGAAGGTCTCCGTGTTCCTGCTCGCCATCATCTTCACGGGAATCGAGTTCGACGACGTCGTCCTCGGCGTCGCGCTCAACCTCGAGGACCTCGACGGGGTGGCGCTCGGCATCGTGTTCGGGACCGCGCTCTCGCTACCGGGGATCGTGCTCGCGCTCGCCGCGATCCTCACCCCCTGCGAGATCAACATCCCCCGCAACTACATCGTGCTGTTCGCCCTCGCACCGCTCGTGATGGTCGCGTTCACGCTGATGGCACCGCTCACGATCGTGCACGGCATCGTCCTCGTCGGGTTGTTCGTCCTGTTCGTCGCCTACGTCGCCGTCCGGGAGTACCGAGGCGAGCGGCCGGTCTTCCGGGACGCCGAGATGTACGAGGCCTACGCCGCCGTCCGCCAGGGCGGCGGCGCAACGGCGGTCCTGCCCGCCGACCCGGACACGGGCGCCGGCGAGCACCCGGACGCGAGCGCCCCGACCCCGCCGCCCGGCGGGAAGGCGCAGAAGTACTTCTCGGACCACATGCCCTTCGCCGGGGGCCGCAGGTACTCCGGCTGGGCCGGCCTCGGGCTGGCGGTGCTCGCGCTCGCCGGGCTGATCACCGGGGCCGCGACCACGGGGATCGGCATCGAGGGCATCCTGGAGGCCTACGGTCTCGAGGCCACGCTCTTCGGCGCGACCATCGCCACCGTCGTGCTGACCATCGAGGACATCTTCCTGACCGTGGAGCCGGCCCGTAAGGGCGCGCCGGAGATCGGGATCGGGAACGTCATCGGGAGCGTCGTCTTCTCGCTCACCGGGAAGCTGGGCATCATCCTCCTCGCCGGCGGCATCATCGTCGGCCCGGATGTGCTCACCTGGCACCTCCCGGCGCTCGTCGGTCTGACCTGGGTCGCCGCGTACTTCCTCTCCACGGGCCGGTTGCGGCCGTGGCACGGCTACACGTTGCTGGCGCTCTACGCCGCGTACTGGGTCGTCAGCTTCGCGGTGTTCGGGGGCGCCCCGATCGAGGTCGACTGACCGCCGACGGCCCCGCACACCGGTCTGTGTCGACCGTGCCCTGTGAGGGCGGCGGGCCGGCATGAGGTTCCGGCGCGCGTGGCGCCACGTCGGCGCGCGCTCGCCCACACGGACCTTCCGCTCCCTCGCGGAGCCGAACTACCGGCGCTACTTCCTCGGCCACACCTGCTCCATCGTCGGGACCTGGGTGCAGCGCATCGGGCAGGACTGGCTGGTGCTGGAGCTCACCGGCAGCGCGGTCGCGCTCGGCGGGGCGCTGCTGTGCCAGTTCCTGCCGGTGCTTCTCGGCGGGGTGTGGGGCGGGGTGGTCGTCGACCGGCTGGACACCCTCCGGCTCCTCATGTCGACTCAGGCCGCCTCGGCACTGACGGCCGCGGCACTGGCCGCCTTCGCGATCAGCGGGACGGCGAGCCTCGCCGTCGTGTACGTCCTCGCCGCGGTACTCGGCGTCATCACCGTCGTCGACAGCCCCGCCCGCCAGACGTTCGTCGCGGAGCTGGTCGGGGCGCACGACATCGTCAACGCCCAGGCGCTGAACAGCCTGGTGACCAGCGTCGGCAGGCTGGTGGGTCCGGCCCTCGCCGGAGTCGTGATCGCGACGGCCGGCGTCGGCATCACGTTCGTGATCAACGCGGTCTCGTTCGTCGCCGTGCTGATCGGGCTGGTGATCATCGATCGTCGGACCCTTCGCGCGGCCCCGCCCGCGGGAGGAGGACCCGTTCGGGCGAGGGAGGGACTGCGCTACATCTGGCGCCGTCCCGAGATGCGCACCGTGGTGATGCTGGTGGCCGTGGTCTCGGTCTTCGGGCAGAACTTCCGAGTCGTGTTCCCGCTGCTCGCGACCGACGTGTTCGGGGGCGGGGCGCAGGCCTACGGCTGGATGACGGCCACACTCGGGCTGGGAGCCGTCCTGGGGGCGCTGCTGAACGCGGCGGTGGAAGGTCCGGTGACGTCGTGGCGGCTGGTCCTGGCGTGCCTCATGTTCGGTGTGACGAGCCTGCTCGTCGCCGTGGCACCGAGCCTGGCTCTCGCCCTGCTGGCTGTTGCCGGCCTGGGCATGACGAACGTCGTCCTCAACACCCTCGCCAGGGCACTGCTGCTGACCGACAGCTCTCCTGAGATGCGCGGGCGGGTCATGGCCGTGCACACCCTGGTCTTCCTCGGCGGAGTTCCCGTCGGCGCCCCGTTGATCGGAGTGATGTGCGAGCTGTGGGGCGCCCGGGCGGGCATGGGCATCGCGGCACTGGCCTGCCTGCTGGCAGCCGGCGCGGTGCTGCCCGGGCTTCGCCGGTCGCGTACCCGCGGACCGTAGCGGGGCTCCCTCGGGACCGCGCCGACTCTGGCAGGCTGAGCGCTCCGACGACCCGAGGAGAACCGTGGCCCCGCAGCGACCCGACGTCGACCCCCACGACGGCCCCGCCCCCGCCGACCTGCTCGTCACCGACCTGACCACCGGCGACGGCGCCGAGGCCATGCCGGGGCGCACGGTGTCGGTGCACTACGTCGGGGTGGCGCACTCCACCGGCGAGGAGTTCGACGCCTCCTGGAACCGCGGGCAGCCGCTGCGGTTCCCGCTCGGCAGCGGGCGGGTCATCGCGGGCTGGGACCAGGGCGTCGCGGGGATGAAGGTCGGCGGGCGGCGCCGGCTGGTGATCCCACCGCACCTCGGCTACGGCGACCGCGGCGCCGGCGGGGGCGTCATCGCTCCCGGCGAGACGCTGATCTTCGTCGTCGACCTGGTCGGGGTGAGCTGACACGCCCGCACTGCTCCTGATCTCCGACACCCACGCCCGGCCGCTGCCGGCTCCGGTGTGGGCGGCCGTGGATGCCGCCGACGTCGTCCTGCACGCGGGCGACTGGGTCACCTCGGAGCTGCTCGACGCGCTGGAGGCCCGCGCGGCGCGCCTCGTCGGCGTGCACGGCAACAACGACGGCCCCGAGCTGCGGGCCCGCCTGCCCCGGATCGCGCGGGTGGAGCTCGGCGGCCTGCGCGTGCAGGTCGTGCACGAGACGGGGCCCGCCGCCGGGCGGGAGCGGCGCTGCGCGCGCGCCCATCCCGACGCCGACGTGCTCGTCTTCGGACACTCGCACATCCCCTGGGACACCACCGCGCAGCGCCCCGGTGGCGGGGTGCTGCGCCTGCTCAACCCCGGTTCGCCGACCGACCGCAGGCGGCAGCCCACGTTCACCTGGATGACGGCGCGCGCCGCGGACGGCGTGCTGCACGACGTCGTCCTGCACCACCTCGATCCCGCCGACCGTTGATATTCCCGGCGCCGCGCGCAGCGGGGCGCATCCGGCGCGGCCCGCGGGTAGCGTGCTCCGAGAGCCGCGGCGAGGCAGGTCGGGAGGCGCCCGTGTTCCCCTGGTCGGACCGGCGCCCCGCCCAGCCCACCGACGCGGACCTGGCCGCCCGTCACGCCGCCACCCAGGCCTTCCTCGCGATGGACGCCGAGCGCGGCGGCACCGCCGACGCCGTGCGCGTCGCCGAGGACGGCGCCCCGGAGCCGGACGGGCGGCTCGCCCGCGAGTGGGAGCCCGTGGTGGCCGCGTGTGACGCCGCCACCGAGGCCTACCTGACCGCGATCCGCGACTTCCCCCTGGACGGCACCGGCCCGACGCGCGGGTCCCGGGCCGCCGACGAGCGGGCGCTCAGCCAGATCGAGCGGGCCCGCGCGGCGATCGAGCGGTTCGGCGCCGCGCACCGGCGCGCGCTCGACGCCGCGGCGCACGCCCTCGCGACGCTGCCCGACGCCGTCGCGCAGGCCCGCGCCGCGGTGGTCCGGGCCCGGTCGGAGGTCGAGCGCGCGACGGCGGCCGGTGCCCGGTCGGCCCGGGCGGAGGACCGCCTCGCCGAGGCCGAGCGCGCGCTGCCGGGTCTGGAGGACCGCGCTGCCGGCGTCGCGGCGCGCCGCCGCACGGCCGGGCGGGTCACCGAGCTGGCCCGCACCGCCGCCGACCTCGCCGAGGACGCCCCGCGGCGGGCGGCCCGGCTACGCGCGTCCCTGGCGAGCGTGGCGACCCGCAGCGCCGCCACCGAGGACAAGGTGTGCCGCCTGGCCACGGCGCTGTCCGACCTGCGCCGGGAGTTCGCCGAGCCGTGCTCGCGCGACCTCACCGGCGCCGAGCAGGCGGCCCGCGCGGAGCTCGCCGAGGCGCAGGCGGCACTCGCCCGGGCGACGGACCTGACCGCGGCCGGGGACACCGACGCGGCCACGGCGGGAATCGCGCAGGCGCGCGCCGCGCTCGCCCGCGCCGAGGAGCGGTTCACCACGGTGACCACCCGCCTCGCCGACCTGCGCGCGGTCCGCGCGGACCCCCGACGGGTGCTGGCCGAGACCCGGTTCGTCGTCCGCGACGCGCAGCGGCTCGTCGTCGATCGCGGTCTCGTCGACCGGTTCGGCAGGGTGCTCGACGCCCAGTCGGCCCGCCTGGAGCGCGCGGAGCGGGGCCTGACCGGCCACCATCCCGACTACTGGGCCTACCTGTCGGAGCTGCGGGCCGTCCGGGACCGGGTCCGCGGCGTCGTCGACGACGTCCGCGCGGTACGGGCCGGCCGCTGAGTCCGGCGCGCACTTGACACCCGCACCGTCGCCTCCGGATATGCTCGGTGCCGGATCATCGGTTCCGGAGAAGCCGGCCGCACCGTGCCGCACGGCACGTCTCCGGGGCCGCGTAACGCCTCGACGGCAACGATGATGGGAGCAATCGTGGGTGTCAGCCTCACCAAGGGTGGCAATGTCAGCCTGACCAAGGAGGCCCCCGGCCTCACCGCGGTGATTGTCGGCCTCGGCTGGGACGTCCGCAGCACCACCGGGGCCGACTTCGACCTCGACGCGTCGGCGATCCTGCTCAACGCCAGCGGGAAGGTCGTCTCCGACCAGCACTTCGTGTTCTTCAACAACCTCACCAGCCCGGACGGCAGCGTCGAGCACACCGGCGACAACCTCACCGGCGAGGGCGAGGGCGACGACGAGCAGATCAAGGTCAACCTCGCCGCCGTGCCCGCCGAGGTCGACAAGGTCGTCTTCCCGGTGAGCATCTACGACGCCGACACGCGCCAGCAGAACTTCGGGCAGGTCCGCAACGCCTTCATCCGCGTGGTCAACCAGGCCGGCGGCGCCGAGATCACGCGGTACGACCTCACCGAGGACGCCTCCACCGAGACCGCCATGGTGTTCGGCGAGCTGTACCGCAACGGTGCCGAGTGGAAGTTCCGCGCGGTCGGGCAGGGCTACGCGTCCGGCCTTTCGGGCATCGCCCGCGACTTCGGCGTCAACGTCTGAGGAGGCCCCGGTGGCCATCGACTACACCAAGCGCCCGTCCACCCCGTCCGGCGGCGGCGATGCGGGGGGTGGCGGCGTCTCGCTCTCGAAGGTCACCCTCACCAAGTCCGCGCCGAGCGTGTCGCTGACCAAGCGCGGCGGCACCGGCGGGCAGCTGCGGGTCAATCTGCAGTGGAGTTCCGGGGGTGAGCAGCAGTCCCGTGGCCTGTTCAAGCGCCGCAGCTCCGCGATCGACCTCGATCTCGCGTGCCTGTGGGAGTTCACCGACGGCAGCAAGGGCGTGGTGCAGGCGCTGGGCAACGCGTTCCAGGCGCCGTACCAGGGTCAGCCCATCATCCGGCTCGACGGCGACGACCGGTCCGGCAGCAACGCGGCCGGCGAGAACATGTTCATCGACCTGTCGCGGGTGGACGAGATCCGCCGCATCCTGGTGTTCGCGTTCATCTACGAGGGCACGCCGAACTGGGCGAGCGCGGACGGGGTCGTCACGTTGTACCCGGCCGCCGGCCCGGAGATCGAGGTACGCCTCGACGAGTCGGACCCGGGCTCGCCCACGTGCGCGATCGCCATGCTCGAGAACAGCGGCGGCGAGCTGACCGTGCACCGCGAGGTGCGCTACATCCGGGGCGGGCAGGCCGACCTCGACCGCGCCTACGGCTGGGGGATGAGGTGGGCCGCCGGCAGCAAGTGAGGGGCCGCTGAACCCCGCTGTTCGGTCCGCTACTGTGTCCGATTCGTCCGCCGACGCCGTGCCACAGTGAATCCGTGAAGCACTTCTCCCACCTCGGCGCGGCGGACCGGGCCGCGCTGTTCGCGGAGCAGCCGGAGGCGGTCGAGCGGGACAGCGGCCACGAGCTGCTGTCCCTGGCGCTCGGCGGAACGCTCTACATGCCCGCCGACCGGCCGGCCCTTCCCACGGACATCGCCAAGCAGGCGGCCGCCGGCGTCACGTCGGTGGTCGTCTGCCTGGAGGACGCGATCGCCGACGAGCGGGTCGCCGACGCCGAGTGCAACCTCGTCGCGGCGCTCGCGGAACTGTCCGGGTACCCCCCGGCGGAGCTGCCGCTGCTGTTCATCCGGGTCCGCCGGCCGGACCAGATGCCGGCGCTGGTGACCCGGCTCGGCCCGCGCGCACGGCTGCTCGACGGGTTCGTCCTGCCGAAGTTCACCGCTGCCGGGGCGGACGCCTACCTGCGCGCGCTCGACGCCGCCGACCGGATCGCCGGCACCACGCTGCTGGCGATGCCGGTGATCGAGTCCGGCACCGCCCTCTACGCGGAGTCGCGCGCCGCCGAACTCGCGCTGCTGGGCGACCTGCTGCGGCGTCACCGCCGCCGGATCCTGGCGGTGCGGCTGGGGGTCACCGACATGTGCGCCCTCTACGGCCTGCGCCGGTCGCCCGACCTGTCCGTCTACGACGTCAAGGTCGTCGCCCACCTGATCGCGGACGTCGTCAACGTCCTCGGCCGGGCCGACGGCACCGGGTTCACCGTCGCGGGCCCGGTCTGGGAGTACTACGGCGGCGCCGAGCGGATGTTCAAGCCGCAGCTGCGGCGCTCGCCGTTCGTCGAACACAACGAACCGGAGCTGCGCGGCATCCTGTTGACCCGCGCGATCGACGGTCTGATCCGCGAGGTCCAGCTCGACGCCGCGAACGGGCTCGCCGGCAAGACCGCGATCCACCCCAACCACGTCGCCGTCGTCAACGCGCTGTCGGTGGTCTCCGCCGAGGAGCACCGCGACGCGTCCGACGTGCTGCGGCCGCACTGCAGCAGCGGCGTGCTCGCCTCGGGCTACCGCAACAAGATGAACGAGATGCGCCCGCACGCCGCCTGGGCCCGTCGCACCCTGCTGCGCGGGCGGGTGTTCGGCGTGGCGGCCGACGGCGTGTCGTTCGTCGACCTGCTCGCCGCGAGCATGCCCCGATGACGGTGGACGTCGATCCGACCGGGATCCGGCTGCGCCGGACGGGGCTCGGCCTCGATCCCGCGCTGCTGCTCGGGGTGGCGCTGCGTCGCAACCCGCGGCGGGCGCACCTGCTGGTCTCGCGGGTGCTGGGAAAGCACGTGCCGACCGAGCCCCGGCTGGTCCGCGCGGCCGGCCTGCTCCTGGGCGGACTCGCCGGGGACGCGGTGGACGGGGCCGTCCCGCGCGCGCTCCCGCAGCCGCGGCTGGCGGCGGCCGTGGGCGGGGACGCCTCGGCCGCCGCCGGCCTGCACGCCACCGTCCTGCCCGCGCCCGAGGGACTGCGCGACGTGCTGGTGCTGGGTTTCGCCGAGACGGCGACGGCGCTCGGTCACTGCGTCGCCGAGGCCCTCGGCGCCGACTACCTGCACTCCACGCGCCGCCCGGTGGCCGGCTTCGCGCCCGCGGGGGCGTTCGTCGAGGAGCACTCGCACGCCACCGACCACCTCCTGCTGCCGGCGGACCCGGCGCTGCTGCACGGGAGGCGCCCGCTGGTGCTGGTGGACGACGAGCTCAGCACCGGCCGCACCGCGCTGAACACGATCACGGCGCTGCACCGACTCGCGCCGCGCGAGCGGTACGTGCTGGCGGCCCTGGTCGACCTGCGCCCGCCGGGGGGCGAGCTCGCGGAGCGGGTGCGGGCCCTCGGCGCCCACCTCGACGTCGTCGCGCTCGCTCGGGGCGCGGTGCACCTGTCGGCCGACCTGGCCACCCGGGTACCGGCCGGAGCGCTCCCGGAGCCGCTCGTCGGCGCGCCCCGCCCGGTGCCCCGGGTGGACCTGCGGGAACTCGGCTGGCCCGCCGAGCTGCCCGCCGGCGGCCGCCACGGCGTCACCGGCGCGCAGCACCGGGCGCTCGCCGCCGCGCTGCCCGGCCTCGCCGCCGGGGTGGCGCGGGCGGCGCAGCTGCGCCGGGACGAGCGGGTTCTGGTCCTGGGCACCGAGGAGCTGATGCATCTCCCGCTGCGGATCGCCCAGACCCTCGCCGACCAGGGGCATCGCGTCGCGTTCTCGACGACGACACGCTCCCCCGCGGCCGTCGTCGACGCGGACGGCTACGCGCTGCGCAGCGGCCTCGCCTTCCCTGCCCACGACGACCCGCCCGACGGGCCCGGAACCCGGTACGCCTACAACCTCGGCACACCGGACAGCGAGCCCTGGGACCACACGCTGGTCGTCGTCGACCCGCCGGCGGACACGCCCGGGTTGCACACCGGCCTGCTCGCCGCGCTGGCCCCGCGTGCCCGGCGCACGACGCTGGTGGTGACGCCGTGACGGAGCGCGCGCCCGCGCCGCTGCGGGGTCCGCTCTTCGGCAGCTACGCCCCCGACGAGGTGGGCTGGCTGCTCACCGACCTGTCCGGGACGGCCCTGGAGGCGCCCACCGAGGAGCGCGAGGAGGCGGTCCAGAGCGGCGGCGCGCACTACGCGGAGTCACTGCCCCGGGAATACCGCCCCGACGCGGAGTACCTCGAGCTGTACCACGCTGCGCTGGCCGCCACGGCCACCCGACTCGCCCGGGCCGTGGCCACGGTGACCGAGCTGGTGCTGCGCGAGCGCGGCCGGGACGCGGTGCTGGTCTCGCTGGCCCGCGCCGGGACACCGGTCGGGATCCTGCTCCGGCGCTGGGCCGCGTCGCGGCACGGGCTGGAGCTGCCGCACTACGCGGTCTCGATCGTGCGCGGCCGCGGCATCGACTCGCTGGCGCTGCGCTACCTGGCCGAGCACCACGACCCGGCCCGGGTGGTATTCGTCGACGGCTGGACCGGCAAGGGCGCGATCGCCCGGGAGCTGGCCACGGCGCTGGCGGCGCACCGCCGCGAGACCGGCGTGCGGTTCGATCCGGACCTGGCCGTCCTCGCCGACCCGGGTCGTTGCGCGCGGACGTTCGGCACCCGGGCGGACTGGCTGGTGGCATCGGCCTGCCTGAACTCGACGGTGTCGGGGCTGGTCTCGCGCACGGTGCTCAACCCGCGCCTGCTGGGGCCCCGGCAGTACCACGGCGCGAAGTTCTACGCCGAGCTCGCCGGCGACGACGTCTCGAACGGCTTCCTCGACGCCGTCACCGCGCGTTTCGGCGAGGTCACCGCCGCCGTGCCGCCGGCGGACCGGACGCCGGACATGGCCGGGCGGGTCGCGGTCGAACGCATCGCGGCGGTCTACGGGATCGAGGACGTCAACCTGGTCAAGCCCGGGGTCGGGGAGACCACGCGGGTGCTGCTGCGGCGGGTCCCGTGGAAGGTCCTGGTGCACCCGGACGCGCCGGCCGGCGACCTGGCCCACGTCCGGCTGCTCGCGCGGCGCCACGGCGTGCCCGTCGAGGAGGTGGACCCCGCCGCCGCGCCGTCGGGCCTGCCCTACCGCTGCGTCGGCTTGATCCACCCCCGCTTCACCCGGGGCGCGACGGGCGCCGACGGGCTGGCGGCGAGCGCCGGAGGGCCTCGGTGACGCCGGTCGCCTGCCTGGACCTGGACCGCACGCTCATCTACTCCGCCGCCGCGCTCGACCTGCGCGTGCCCGACGCGCAGGCACCGCGGCTGCTCTGCGTCGAGCTGTACCGGGGCGTTCCGCTGTCGTTCATGACCGAGGCGGCGGTCGAGGCCTTCCACGCGCTGCGCGCCGTCGCCACCGTCGTGCCGACCACGACGCGCACCCCGGAGCAGCTCGCCCGCGTGCACCTGCCCGGCCCGCCCGCGCGGTACGCGATCGCGAGCAACGGCGGGCACGTGCTCGTCGACGGCGAGCCCGACCCGGGCTGGAGCGCGCAGGTCCGGCGCCGGCTCAGCGGCTGCGCCCCGGTCGGGGAGGTGCGCCGGCACCTGGAAGCGTGCAGCGGCCCGTTCGTGCTGAACCTGCGCACCGCGAGCGATCTGTTCGCCTACGCCGTCGTCGACCGGGCCGCGCTCCCGGCGGGCTGGGTCGAGGCGCTCACCGCCTGGTGCGCGCCGCGCGGCTGGACGGTGTCGGTGCAGGGCCGCAAGGTCTACGCGGTGCCCCGCCCGCTGACCAAGTCCGCGGCCGCGGCGGAGGTGCGGGCGCGCTGCGGCGGAGGCCTGCTGCTCGCCGCCGGCGACTCGCTGCTCGACGCCGACCTGCTCGACGCCGCCGACATCGCGGTCCGACCCGCGCACGGCGAGCTCGCCGACAGCGGGTACGCGCGACCCCACCTGACCGTCACCACCGCCACCGGCGGCGCTGCCGGGGCCGAGCTGCTCCGCCGGCTGCGCGACCACGCGGTCGCCGCCGCCGCGACGGGTGTCTCTGGCAGGCTGTGAAGCCAGACCCGATCAACGGAAGGATCCGCGCATGGCGCTGTGGGACCAGCTCAAGGACCGCATCACCGACTTCTCGTCCACCACCAGGACCCAGGTCGCGAAGTTCAAGAACAAGGACTTCGCGAAGGCGAGCATGGCGATGTGCGCGTTGATCGCGGCGGCCGACGGCACCATCACGGCCGACGAGCGACGCCGGACCGCGGGCTTCATCTCCAGCAACGACGTGCTGTCGGTCTTCGACGCGAGCGAGTTGCAGGAGCACTTCGCCTTCTACTCCTCGAAGCTGGAGAAGGACTACGACTTCGGCAAGGTGGAGGCGATCGCGACGATCGGCAAGCTGCGATCGAAGCCCGACCAGGCGCGGGCGGTGATCCAGATCGGGATCATCATCGGCGGCGCCGACGGCGACTTCGACGACGACGAGAAGCGCGCCGTGCGAGAGGCCTGCAACGCCGTGGGGATCCCCCCGGCGGACTTCGACCTGTAGGCCCCGCACGTGCGGCGGCACCGTGCCCGAGGGCACGGCGCGCCGTCGCGCGCTACAGGTGCGCCGCGGTGGCCGGCAGCAGGTCCTGGAAGGTGCGGCCCGAGGCGATGGCACCGATGGCCGTCATCGTCCACTCACCGCCCGCGCCGCGCGAGACCTTCGCCATGATCTGCGCGTTGTGCCGCCCGGATCCGGAGAGCTCGTAGCGCGCGAGCTCCTCGTCGGTGGTCTCGTCGACCAGCCGGCAGAACGCGTTCTCGATCTGCGAGAAGTCCTGCCCGGTGAATGAGTTGACGGTGAACACGATCTGCGTGATCGCCGGCGGGAGCCGGTTCAGGTCGACGAGGACCGACTCGTCGTCGCCTTCGCCGGCGCCGGTGAGGTTGTCGCCGGTGTGCTGCACCGAGCCGTCCTTGCTGCGCAGTTGGCGGAACCAGACCGCGTCGACCAGCTGACCGGACGCGTCGAAGAGCAGCGCCGAGGCGTCGAGGTCGATCGACTGCGACTTCTTGCCGAACAGGCCGCGCTTCTTCACCGCGTCCCAGCCCAGGCCCATGCGGACCACGGACAGGCTGCCGCCGCCGCGCTTGGCCAGCGACACCTTCTGGCCCTTGGTCAGGTTGATCGTCACGGGTGCTCCGTTCCGTCGGGGAAGCCGACCGTACTCACTCGACGCCGAGCCGGGCCACCTCGTCGACGGGCTTCTCGGTGTCGACGCCCTCGGCCGCGAGCCTGCGGTTGCGCAGGACGCTGGAGAGGAACGCCGCGCCGATGAACGCGACGCCGATCAGGCCGGTGACGACCTCGTTGACGTGGAACCCGATCCCGAGCAGCAGGATCACGGCCAGCGCGCCGATCGCCCAGTGGGCGCCGTGCTCGAGGTACACGTAGTCGCCCAGGGTTCCCTTGCGCACCAGGAACACCGTGAACGACCGGACGAACATCGCGCCGATGAAGCCGAGACCGAGCGCGATCAGGATCGGGTCGGTGGTGATGGCGAACGCGCCGATGACGCCGTCGAAGGAGAACGCGGCGTCGAGCACCTCGAGGTACAGGAACAGGAAGAACCCCGCCTTGCCGCCGGCCTTCGCGAGCTCGGACGGGCCCGAGCCGTTGGACGACCCGCGGTCCGGGGCCGCCGCGTCGGCCTCCGCCTGCACCTTCTCCAGCTGGCGCCGGCCGGCCTCCTCGAAGAAGTCTCCGAGACCGTTCACGAGCAGGTAGGTGATCAGGCCGAACGCGCCGGCGGCGAGCACGACCGCAGGGTCCTCGGCGAGGGTCTGCGCCAGGACGACGAGCACGACGACGGCGATGACGACGGAGAGCCGGTTGAGCTGGCCGATCCGCGCCAGGGGGCGCTCCAGCCAGGTCAGCCAGGTGATCTCACGGTCCTCGAACATGTAGTCGAGGAACAGCATGAACAGGAACATCCCGCCGAACGCGGCGATCTGCGGGTAGGCCTGCTCCAGTGCGTAGGCGTAGGTGCCCGGGGTCTCCGCGCTGCCCCCGGCGAGGGCGAGGTCGAGCGCCGCGATCGGGTTGAGGTCCGCGGTGATCCCGACGATCAGCAACGGGAACACCAGCCGCATCCCGAAGACCGCGATCAGGATGCCGATCGTCAGGAAGATGCGCTGCCAGAACGCGTTCATCCGCTCCAGGATCGTGGCGTTGACGACCGCGTTGTCGAACGACAGCGAGATCTCCAGGATGCCCAGGATGGCGCACAGGATGAGCGCCGTCGGACCGCCGTAGAGGAAGGCGACGACGAGCGACACGGCCGTGACCGCGTAGGACCAGCCGAAGATCCGAAGGTTCATGTCCCCTGTTCCCGTTCCAGGCCCGTCGTGCCGGACGACGGCCACGGTGGTGCGCTCGATGATCGACGAGGTGGTCGCGCCCCGGCCGCCCGGGACGCCTGTCGCCCCGGTGCCGGTGTGGCCCCGGAGCCAGTGTGCCCGGATCCGGCGCGGTGCGGGGGCCGGGCGTCGCGGGTCACACGCTCCGGTGATCCTCGGGTGACGCCCCGTCCGACCGGACCTCCACGCCACGTACCCCGTCCACGCTCGCACTCACCGCGTAGACGGGCAACACACCGGGGCCCGCCCCACCGTCCTCGATCGACCCGGCCCGCGTCCGGCCCACCACGCGCCACCGGCCGTCGGGGCCGAGGCACCGCACGCGGTACTCGACGCCGCCCGGACCCTGCCAGCTCACCTCCACCGATCCGCCGGCGAGGCGGGCGACCCGGACCTCACGCGGCCCGCCGGGCCCGCCGGGCCCGCCGGGCTCGCGGGGCCCGCCGGGCTCGCCGGATGCGGCCGGAGCCGGCGCCGCCTCCGAGAGCCCCTCCGGCGAGGACCGCCCCGCCTGCAGCGCGACCACCGCGTACACCGGGACCGCCGGGCCGGGCGGCGCGCCCCCGTCCTCCAGCGACGTGGCGGTGACCCGGCCGACCACGGTCCAGCCGCCGTCGGGACGGCGGCGGCTCACCCGGTAGGTGACGCCGGCGGTGGCCGACGAGGCCCAGGACACGACGACGTGGCCGCCGCGGTCGCGCTCGGCCCGGACTCGCTCCGGCGCCGCGAGCGGGACCTCGGCGAGGGCCGCGAGCGCACCGGCGTGCCCGGGACAGCCCTCCAGCACCGCGAGCAGGGCGGCGGCCCGCTGCGCGGGTGGGCGAGCGAGCGCCCCGGCGACGGCGCGGTCGGCCCGCTCCACCTCGACGCGGGCCCGGTCCCGCAGCGCCGCGGCCTCCGGGCCCGCCGGATCGGGCAGGTCGCTCGCCGTGCGGTGTACCTGCTCCAGGTGCTCGAGAGCCTCGGTCCAGCGGCGGGCCCCGGCCGCGGCGCGCGCGCTGCGCACGTGCCGCTCGGCGGCCGCGAGCACCGCGGCCACCTCGTCGGCCATCGCCCGCACCGGCGGCGTGCCGCCGGGGCCGGCGAGCCGCGCCGCCTCGTCCACCAGCCGCTGCGCTTCGGCGGGGCGGCCGGCCCGCAGCGCCGCCCTGGCGGCGCGCAGCACGTCCTCCCAGGCCCGGGCCGGCGCGGCCGACGGCGCGCCGGCCCCTCCCGGCCCGGCCGCGCCGGCCTCGATCGGGGCCCCGAGCTCCCCGGCGAGCGCGACGAGCACCGCGCCCGCCCGTGCCGGGTCCAGCCCCATGGCGACCGCCTCCCCCAGCAGGTGCGCGTGGTCCTCGGCGACGAGCCGGTCCTCGACCAGGACGGCGGCGCGCACCTGCGGGCGCAGGTGGTCGGCCACGTCCGCGGCGACGGCGTCGAGGTAGCGCTGCACCGCGGCGGAACCCGGCTCCAGCAGGTCGGCGACGTGCACCAGCAGCTCGTCGAGGACGGCGCGCAGTCGCTCCGGCGGCAGCTCGCGCGCGCGGGCCCGCCCCGCCGCGGCCTGCCGCCGGATCGCCTCCTCGCCCGCGTCGTGGCCCAGGCCCAGCAGCGCCAGCAGGGTCGGCGGCGCCGGCCGGTCGGCGAGGCGGCCGAACTCCGCCAGCAACGCCCGCACCTGGCGGCGGCGCTCCGGACCGATCGCCGGTTCCACGCCGACCGGCCCGGCGTCGGCGGACCGGAGCAGCCGGTGCCGGCGCAGCCGCACGATCACCTGCTCGCGGGTGAGCCCGGCGAGCGCGCCCACCTCGTGCAGGCCCTCCGCCTTGTCCGCCGGGATCCCGCCGTGCCGCTGCACGAGCCGGGCGATCGCGGCGTCGAGCAGCTCGTAGGTCGCCGACTCGCGCTGCTCGCGCCGGGCCCGGACCCGGACGGCGGCGAGCCGGCGCCGCTCGGGGTCGAGCACCTCCGCGCTGAGCTCCGCGTGCCGTGCCACCAGCAGCCCGACGAGCACGCGGTACTTCGGGTGGTCGCGCTGGCGCTGCCAGGCCGCCCACACCGCGGCGACCCGCTCGGCGACGGCGTCGTCGTCCAGCTCGCCCGCGGCGGCGCCGTCCACCGGCAGGTCGTAGAGCTCGAACGGGTCCGACCCGTCGGGCCCGCCGCGCCTCTCCACGGCCGCGAGCACGCGCTTGCGGTAGTCGTTGGGATCGAACGCCGGCAGGGCGGACCCCGCGGGCTCAGGCACGGCGGCGCATCCGGCCGAGCTGGTCGCGCTCGCGGGCCACCTCCGCCTGGGAGAGGGTGGCACCGGTCCGCGCCGTCAGCACCAGCGGGATGCCGGCGTCGACGTGGAACGCGGTGACGTGCAGGACACCGTCGAAGCCCATCTCGAAGGTCACCCGCACCTCGGCGCCCTCGTCGTAGCCGGGTGGGATCCCGGTGATCTCACCCGCGACGAGGACCTTGACGTCCTTGGCCCTGGCGGACTCCACCTGACCCTGCTGCTCGACCACGGTGACGCCGATCTCGGACTGGTCGGCCCGCATCGTCCCGTACGAGCGCGCGGTGCGGACGGGCAGCCGGTCGTTGCGGTGCACCAGCCAGGACGGCTCCAGCCGACCCGCCTGCACGTTCACCGCGAGCACGCCGAACCCGCGGGAGACCACGGTGTCGACCCGGATCTCCACGGCGCGGCGGACCTGGGCCAGGGTCACCCCGTAGGCGTCGGCGACCCGGCGGCAGGACTCGTCGAGGTCGGCGGACGCCGCGTCGTCGAGCGGGAGCCCGTCGCGCAGGCGTCCGCGGCTGCGCAGGTCGGCCCCGACGAGGCGCTCCAGCTCCTTCTTCTCCCCGTGCAGCGCCGCGCCCCGCGCGACGGCCAGGTCCGGATCGTGCAGTTCGGGGTCCAGGCCGAACTCGCGGCGCAGCGCCGCGGCGACGGCGGGCATCCGCGACGAGCCGCCCACCAGCAGCACCCGGTCCACCCGGGCGGCACCGCGCCGGGCCGCCTCGTCGAGGCAGGCCCGGGTGAGGTCGAGCGTGCGCCGCAGCAGCGGCGCCGTCATCTCCTCCAGCTCGGCGCGGGTCAGCGGCACCGTCGAGCGGGCACCGTCATGGGCGACGACGACGTCGGTGCGCTCGGCCGCGGAGAGCTGGTGTTTCGCCCGCTCCGCCGCGAGCACCAGGGCCTGTGCGCCGGCTGAGTCGTCGAGCGGGTCCTCGGCGTCCGGGTTCTCCGCACAGAACCGCCGCGACAGGTGCAGCGCGAGCCGCTCGTCCCAGTCCGCGCCGCCCAGCTGGTGGTCGCCCTCGACGGCGAGCACGGAGATGCGGCGGTCGGCCAGCTCGATGACGGTGGCGTCGAAGGTGCCGCCGCCGAGGTCGTAGACGAGGACCGTCTCGGCCGGCGCGCCGCCGGTCGGGGCCTTGGCGAGGTCCGGCCCGCCCTGGATCCGCCCGAACCCGTACGCGAGCGCCGCGGCGATCGGCTCGGAGAGCACGTCGACGACGTCGAGGCCGGCGTAGGTGCCGGCGAGCACGGTCGCCCGGCGCTCCTCGTCGCCGAAGTACGCCGGCACCGTGATCACGGCGGCGGTCGGGGTCTGCCCCGTGGCGAAGGCCGCGTCCGCGACCAGGCTCCCCAGGATCAGCGCCGACACCGCCGGGGCCGACCACGCCTTGCCGTGGGCCACGAAGCGCCACTGCGCGTCACCCATCCGTCGCTTCACGAGGGCGCAGACGTGCTCGGGGTCGAGGCGGGCCTCGCGGCGCGCACCCTCGCCCACGACGTGCTCGCCCGGCGAGGCGAACAGCACCACCGACGGCGTCGTCAGCTCGCCGGACATCCCCGCCAGGACCTGCGGCCGCCCGTCCGGACCGGTGGCGGCGACGGCGGAGTTGGTCGTGCCGAGGTCGATCCCGTGGACGGCCACGGCGGGGAGCGTAGTGGGCGGCGGCGGCCCGACAGTAGGGTCGAACCGTGCCGGACCCGTCGTTGCAGGATCTCGGGGACAAGCTCGACGACCTCGCCCGGCTCCTGGTCCGCCAGGGCGCCACGCTCGGCGGGCTGGCCGACGCCGCCTCCGGGACGGGTCCCGACCTGACCCTGCTGGTGGACCTGCACGCCCTGCGCGTCGACGCCCTGGCCTGCGCCGTCACGGCCCGCTCCCGCCGCGAGCGCGCGGCGTTCACCGCGATCGCGGCCCGGCTCGAGCTGATGCTCGCCGGCCGCGGCGGTGTGGTGGTCGAACCGGTCGCCGGTGTGCCGTTCGACACCGGGACCATGGAGGCCGCGGAGGTCGTCGCGACCGAAGACCCGGCGCTCGGGCGTACCGTGGCCGCGCTGCTGGAGCCGGGCCTGCAGGTCGGGGGGCGCTCCGTGCGCCCGGCGCGGGTGGCCGTCTACCGGGTGGGATGATCGGCCCATGGTGCTCGAGATCGCCGACTTCGCCGTGCTCCCCGGCCGTGAGGACGAGTTCGTCGCCGCCTACCGGGAGGCCGTCGCCCTGCTGTCCGCCACGCCGGGTTTCCGTGGCGC
>DATLGI010000051.1:0-3870 GCA_035540535.1 Pseudonocardia sp. | reverse complement strand
GCACCGCGACGACGCTCGGCGTCGTGGCGACCGACGTCGCCCTCGACAAGGCCGGGTGCGCCCGCCTGGCCGGGATGGGCCACGACGGGCTGGCGCGGGCGCTGCAGCCGGTGCACACCGCGATGGACGGCGACACGGTCTTCGGGCTGTCGACCACGGCCCGCGCCATCCCGGACGGGCCGGCGCTGTTCGCGCTGCAGGCGGTGGCCGCGGACGTCGTCAGCCGGGCGGTGGCCGACGCCCTGCTCGCCGCGGAGACCGTCACGACGCCCGCCGGCGCGTTGCGCAGCTACCGCGACATCGCGTTCCGTTAGCGCGCCGAAACCTCACGTCACTGGCGTCCCGCCGCCACCGAACGCAGCAGTGGCGTTCGGGGCAGGACGGGCGATCGCAGGGGCCCGACCCCGCCCCGCCCGTCACCCCCCGGCGAAGGGCGGCAGGACGTCGAGGGCGGGCTCCCCGGGCGGCAGCGGCGTGGCCGGGTCGCGGACGGCGACCTCGTCGAGCAGGTAGCTGCACCGGTCGAGCACGCGCCCGAACTCCGCGTCGTGGCGCGCGCGCAGGAGGGCGAGCGCGTCGGTGACGGTGGCTCCGGCGGGCAGGGCGACGGTCTCCGCCTCGGAGCCGGCCGCGGCACGGGCGGCCGCGAAGTACCGGACGGTGAGCGTCGTGCTGACGGAGGTGCGCACGACTCAGCCGCCGATCGCGCTCATCGGCCGGTCCGGCTGCAGGAAGCCGGGGTCGTCGATGCCGTGGCCGGCGAGCTTGCCCCACATCGCGTCGCGCCAGACGTCGGCGATCTCGAGGTCGGAGGCGCCGCCGCGCAGCAGGCCCCGCAGGTCCGTCTCGGTGCGGGCGAACAGGCAGGACCGCACCTGGCCGTCGGCGGTGAGCCGCGTCCGGTCGCAGGCGCCGCAGAACGGCCGGGTCACCGACGCGATGACGCCGACGACGGCCGGGCCGCCGTCCACCAGCCACCGCTCGGCGGGGGCGCCGCCACGCTCGGCGGGGTCGGGGGTGAGCACGAACTCCGCGCGCAGCCGTTCCATGATCTCGCCCGCCACGACCATCTCCGAGCGCTCCCAGCCGTGCTGCGCGTCGAGCGGCATCTGCTCGATGAAGCGCAGCTCGTAGCCCTCGGCGACGGCGAAGCGGAGCAGGTCGCACGCCTCGTCGTCGTTGACGCCGCGCAGCAGAACCGTATTGATCTTGATGGGGTCCATCCCGGCGGCACGGGCGGCGGCGAGCCCGTCCAGGACGTCGGAGAGCCGGTCGCGCCGGGTGATGGTGGCGAACCGCTCCGGCCGCAGCGTGTCCATCGACACGTTGAGCCGGTTCACCCCGGCCGCGGCCAGTGCCTCGGCCCGGCGGGCGAGCCCGATGCCGTTGGTGGTGAGCGAGATGTCCGGGCGTGGCGTCAGCGCGGCGGACGCGGCGATGAGCCGCTCCAGGCCCTTGCGCAGCAGCGGCTCGCCGCCGGTGAAGCGCAGCTCGTGCACGCCGAGGTCGCGCACCGCGACGCCGATGAGCCGGACGAGCTCGTCGTCGGTGAGCTGCTCGGCCCGCGGCATCCAGTCCAGGCCCTCGGCCGGCATGCAGTACGTGCAGCGCAGGTTGCAGCGGTCGGTCAGGGAGATGCGCAGGTCGGTGGCGACCCGGCGAAACCGGTCGATCAACCGGGGGTCGTCGGGCCGCTCCGGGTCTCGGGTGGTGGCCTTCCGCAGCGCGGGCAGGCCGAGCTCGGTCGGCGTCACGTCTCCAGCGTAACCGCCGGGCGGGGATGCTCGACCGCGGCGAAGGGTGAGGTGGCCCGCCGCGGCGCGCGCTCGGTCCCGCGCCCGGCGCGGCTCAGTGGCGACCCAGCTCCTGGCGGGCGACGGTGCGCAGGTGCACCTCGTCCGGGCCGTCGGCGAAGCGCAGCGCGCGGGCCCAGGAGTAGAAGTAGGCGAGCGGGAAGTCGTCGCTCATCGACCCGCCCCCGTGCACCTGCATCGCCCGGTCGATCACCGCGCAGGCCATCCGCGGGCAGATCACCTTGATCGCCGAGATCTCGGTGGCCGCGCCCTTGGCGCCGTGCCGGTCGATCAGCCACGCCGTCTTGAGCACCAGCAGCCGGGCCTGCTCGACCTCGATCCGCGACTGCGCGATCTGCTCGCGCACCACCCCCTGGTCGGCGAGCGGGCGCCCGAACGCCACCCGGTCCTTCGCGCGGCGCACCATCAGGTCGATCGCGCGCTCGGCCATCCCGATCAGCCGCATGCAGTGGTGGATGCGACCCGGACCGAGCCGCGCCTGGGCGATCGTGAACCCGCCGCCCTCCTCACCGAGCAGGTTCGTCACCGGCACCCGGACGTCGCGGAACACCAGCTCGGAGTGGCCGTGCTGGTCCTGGTAGCCGAACGTCGGCAGGTGCCGGACGATCTCCATGCCGGGGGTGTCGCGCGGGACCAGCACCATCGACTGCTGGCGGTGCCTGGCGGCCTCGGGGTCGGTCTTGCCCATGACGATGAAGACGCGGCACCGGGAGTCCGCCGCCCCCGAGATCCACCACTTGCGGCCGTTGATCACGTACTCGTCGCCGTCGCGGACGATCGTCATCTGGATGTTGGTGGCGTCGGAGGACGCGACGTCCGGCTCGGTCATCGCGAACGCCGAGCGGATCTCGCCCTCGAGCAGCGGCCGCAGCCACTGGTCCTTCTGCTCCGGGGTGCCGAACATGTGCAGCACCTCCATGTTCCCGGTGTTCGGGGCGTCGCAGTTGATCGCCTCGGGGGCGATGTGCGACGACCAGCCGGTGAGCTCGGCCAGCGGGGCGTACTCGAGGTTGGTCAGCCCGGAGACGTCCGGCAGGAACAGGTTCCACAGGCCGCGCGAGCGCGCCTCGGCCTTGAGCTCCTCGACCACCGGCGGCAGCGTGTGGTCGTCCCGCCCCTTCTCGCGGCGGTAGGCCTCGTACTCGGCCTCGGCCGGGAAGACCCGGGAGTCCATGAAGTCCTGGAGGCGGTCGCGGTAGTCCTGCGCCTTGGGCGAGAGCTCGAAGTCCACGGGCGCACCGTAGCGCCCGTACCGTGCGGCCCCGTGCGGTACCGGGCGCTCCTCGTCGACGACCTCGGCACGCTGCGCCCGGCGCCGGGCCGGCCGGTGGGCGACGGCGGCGTCGCGGCCCTCGTGCGCGCGGCCCGGGCCGCCGGCCTGCGGACGGCGGTGCTCTCCAACGCCGACGCCGTCGACCCGCGGGCGGGCTTCGAGGCGCTCGTCGACGTCGTCCTCGTCAGCGGCGAGACCGGCGTGCGCAAGCCCGACCCGGCGGCCTTCGCCGGCGCCGCCGCCCGCCTCGGCGTCCCGCCGGAGGCCTGCCTGGTGGTCGACGACCTGCCGGAGAACGTCCGGGCCGCCGCGGCCCTCGGCATGACCGGCGTGCTGCACCGCGACGACGCCTCGACCGCCGAGGAGGTCCGGGTGCTGCTGTCCCTGCCCTGACCCCGCTGTCCGGATCGCCGCCGGACTCCTCCGGCGCGGCCACGCGCTGCCGATGGGGCGCTGTGTGAGAGTGGCCGGCGGTCCGGCCGCCGGTGGTCAGGGCCGGACGGGACAGGAGGCGCGCGTGGAACGGCTCAGCCCCCTCGACCTCTCGTTCCTCTACGTCGAGACGCCGACGACGCCCATGCACGTGGGCGGCGTCGCGGTGCTCGACCCGCCCGGCGCCGGCTTCGACTACGACCGCCTCGTGCGCCTCATCGGCCAGCGCATCGCCCTCGTCCCGCGCTACCGGCAGCGGGTCCGCAGCGTGCCGGGCCACCTGGCCAACCCGGTGTGGGTCGACGACGAGCACTTCGACCTGACCTACCACGTGCGCCGCAGCGCGCTGCC
>DATLGI010000050.1:0-31030 GCA_035540535.1 Pseudonocardia sp. | reverse complement strand
CAGGGAGCGCTTGCGGCGCTTGTCCCTTGAGGACTGTCATGAGACGGCGCCCCTGCCGGGCCCCGGCGAAGGCCTGACGTCCAGGAGGGTGTAGTCCCGCGAGGACTGGTTCATCAGCACGACGCAGCGCCTTCCCGGTCCGCCGAGCATCATGGTCACGGCGGACGGAGGACCGGTGCTGGGAATCGGTATCGACTGGGCGGAAGAGTTCCACGACATCGCTCTCGGAACGCAGGAGAAAGGGGTGATCGAGCAGTTCCGTATCGGCCACGGACCGGCCGGAGTCACCGCGCTGATCGAGCGTGCGCTGCGGCTGGAACCCGACCCGGCCGAGGTTCGGGTCGTGCTCGAGACCCGGCACGGACTGCTGGTCGAAGCGCTGATCGACGCCGGGTTCACCGTCGTACCGGTCAACCCCGATGTGGTCGCCCGCCGGCGCGGTCCGGCGCGGAAAAAAGACGATGCCGAGGACGCCCGGATCTGCTGCCTGCTCGCCCTGGACCGACACGCCGCACTCAAGACGCTGATCCCGCACGGCGAGCTCGGCGGCGAGCTGCGCGCGATCGCCCGCGACGACGACCGCGCCACCCGCGACCAGCGCCGCCTGCTCAACCGGCTGCGCGCGGACCTGCACACCACCTACCCCGCCGCGCTGGTCCTGGCCGGCCAGGATCTGGGGGCGCCGACGGTGCTGCGGCTGCTGGAGCGCTGGCCCACCCAGCCCGAGCTGGCCGAAGCCTCCTATCAGGAGCTGGTCGAGTTCGCCCGGCTCGGCCGCCACGGCTGGCCCGACCGGTTCGCCGACCGCGTCACCGCCGCGCTCGCCGCGCCGTCGCTGCCGACCCGGGACTACCTCGTGCGAGCCAAGGCCGCCGGGATCCGGCTGGCCGCGGTGCAACTGCTCGCCCTGCACGAGGCCCGCCGCGGCTGGCAGGCCCGGATGGCCGAGCTGCTGCTCGGCGGGCCGCGCACCGGACGCGATCACACGGTCAAGACCCCCGACCCGGGAAAAGCGTTCCCGGGCGGGGAGATCTACCTGAGCATGCCCGGGCTCGGGGACCTGCTCGCCGCCCGGGTCGCGGGCGAGATCGGTGAACACATCAACCAGTTCGACAGCCCGGCCGGCTTGCAGTGCTACGCCGGTTCCGCGCCGGTCACCCGCCGGTCCGGGAAGAGCGATTTCGTCGTCGCGCGCCGCCTGGCCCACAACCACTACCTCGGCGCCGCGGTCCACCAATGGGCGTTCTGCAGCCTGCGACAAAGCGGCTGGGCCCGCGAGTTCTACGACGGCAAAATCGCGGCCGGAAAGAGCCACCATGCTGCACTGCGGGCGCTGAGCAACCGCTGGCTGGAAGTCCTGTGGCACTGCCTGACCAAGGGCATCCTCTACGACGAGAACGTGCACGTCGCCAACCGCAACCGCGCCCTCGGACACGCCGCCTGAGCCCGAGGTTGACAGAGGGTGTCTCATTGCTGCACCTTCCCGTCCCGGGCCGTGATCCGCCCGCGCAGGACCGTCGCGACGACCGTCGCCGGCAGCCGCATCCCCTCGTACGGCGTGTTCGACGCCCTGCTCGCCAGCCGGGCGCCGCGAACGGTCCACACCTCGTCCGGGTCGACGAGGGCGAACGTGGCGGGCTCGCCGACCGCGATCGGGCGGCCCTGGTCGGGCAGGTTCCCGATCTCGGCGGGCCGCTCGGACAGCACGCGGGCGACGCCGTGCCAGTCGAGCAGGCCGGGCTCGACCATGGTGTGCACGAGCACCGACAAAGCCGTCTGCAGCCCGAGCATCCCCGGCCGGGCCGCGGACCACTCGGTGTCCTTGTACTGGGCGGCGTGCGGCGCGTGGTCGGTGGCGACGGCGTCGATGACACCCTCCGTGAGCGCCTCGCGCATCGCGCGGGTGTCGGCTGCGGTGCGCAGCGGCGGGTTGACCTTGTGCACGGGGTCGTAGCTCGTCAGCGACGCGTCGGTGAGCAGCAGGTGGTGCGGGGTCACCTCCGCGGTCACCCGGATCCCGGCCGCCTTCGCCGCGCGCAGCACCGCGATCGTGCGGGCCGAGCTGACGTGGCAGACGTGCAGCATCGATGCTCCGGCCCGCAGGCGACCGTTCGACGCCGCGCCGGCGTCGCGGGCCAGCGCGCAGTCGCGGGCGACGATCGTCTCCTCGGCTGCGGCGGGCCAGCCGGCCAGCCCCAGCCGCGACGCCACGACGCCCTCGTGGGCCTGCGCGCCGGCCGTGAGCCGGTGGTCCTCGGCGTGCTGGGCGATCACCACGTCCAGGGACGAGGCGTACTCCAGCGCCCGGCGCATGATCAGCGGGTCGTGCACGCAGCGGCCGTCGTCGGAGAACATCCGCACCTGCGCGCGCGAGTGCGCCATGGTGCCGAGCTCGGCGAGCTTGCGCCCCTCCAGCCCGACCGTCACCGCGCCCACCGGATGCACGTCGACCAGGCCGACCTCCGCCCCGCGCCGGTGCACGTGCTCGACGACGACGTCGGTGTCGGCCACCGGGTCGGTGTTGGGCATCGCGAACACCGCGGTGAACCCGCCGAGCGCCGCCGCCGCCGACCCCGTCGCGATCGTCTCCGACTCCTCGCCGCCCGGCTCGCGCAGGTGCGTGTGCAGGTCGACGAACCCGGGCAGCAGCACCCGGCCGCCGGCGTCGAGGCGGTCCGCTCCCTCCGGCGCGGCGAGGCCGGACCCGATCTCGGTGACGACCCCGTCGCGGACGACCAGGTCCACCGCGTCCTCGCCGTAGGGGCGGGCGTCCGTGATCAGCAGGTTCATTCGGGCGCTCCCGCGAGCAGGTGGTAGAGGACGGCCATCCGCACGTGCACGCCGTTGGCGACCTGGGCCAGGATCGCCGAGCGTGCCGAGTCGGCCACCGACGGCGCGATCTCCATCCCGCGCACCATCGGCCCGGGGTGCAGCACCACGGCGTGCTCGGGCAGCAGCGCCGCGCGCTCGTCGGAGAGCCCGAACCGCACCGCGTACTCCCGCGAGGACGGGAAGAACGCTCCGTGCATGCGCTCGGCCTGCACCCGCAGCATCATCACCGCGTCCAGCGCCGGCAGTTCGGCGTCCAGCTCGTGGCTCACCCGGCACGGCCACTCCGCGACGCCGACCGGCAGCAGCGTCGGCGGCGCGACGAGCACCACCTCCGCGCCGAGGGTGGCGAGCAGGAAGACGTTCGAGCGCGCGACCCGGCTGTGCAGGACGTCACCGACGATGCCGATCCGCCGCCCGGCGACGGAGCCGAGCCGGTCGCGCAGCGTGGCCGCGTCGAGCAGCGCCTGCGTCGGGTGCTCGTGCGTGCCGTCGCCGGCGTTGACGATCGAGGTCCGGGTGCCGGTCGTGCCCGCGTCGCGGTCGGCCCAGGCCGCCAGCCGGTGCGCCGCGCCGGACGCGGGATGGCGGACGATCACGCAGTCCGCGCCCATCGCCGAGAGCGTGAGCGCGGTGTCGCGCAGCGACTCGCCCTTCGCGACCGAGGAGCCCGACGCGCTCACGTTGACCGTGTCCGCGCTCATCCACTTGCCCGCGATCTCGAAGGACACCCGCGTGCGCGTCGAGTTCTCATAGAACATCGTGATCACCGTGCGCCCGCGCAGCGTCGGCAGCTTGCGGACCTCGCGGCCGAGCAGCGCCTGCTTGAGCCGGTCGGCGGTGTCGAGCAGTCCGGTGGCGGCGGCAGCGTCGAGGTCGGTGACGGACAGCAGGTGCCTCATGCGCCCGCCGCCCGGCGCAGGGCGACGCCGTCGCGACCGTCCAGCTCGGCCAGCAGCACCACGATCTGCTCGTCGCGGGAGGTCGGCACGTTCTTGCCGACGTAGTCCGGGCGGATCGGCAGCTCCCGGTGCCCGCGGTCGACGAGGACCGCCAGCTGCACCGCCCGCGGCCGGCCGTGATCGTTCAGTGCGTCCAGCGCCGCGCGCACGGTGCGCCCCGAGTACAGGACGTCGTCGACCAGGACGACGAGGCGGTCGTCGAGGCCCCCCTCGGGCACGGCGGTGTCCTCCAGCGCCCGCGCCGGCTTGCGGCGCAGGTCGTCGCGGTACAGCGTCGGGTCCACCGCTCCGACGGCAGGGGCCGTGCCGGTGAACTCGGCGATCGCCGCGGCGAGCCGGCGGGCCAGGACGGCACCGCCGGTGGGAATTCCGATGAGCACGACGTCGTCGGCCCGGTCCGGCTCGAAGGCCGTCTTCTCGATGATCTGGTGCGCGATGCGCGCGATGGTGCGGGTGACGTCGGCGGCGGTGAGCAGCTCCCGATCGGGCGCTGCCGCGCCGGCCGAGTCCCCGCGGCGTTCGGTCGCCACGAGGTCTCTCCTTCCCCGCCTCACCGGACGGGCTTTAAAGGACGCGGGCGGCGGCGGTGGAACACGGCCGCCGGGCCCACCGTATCAGCGGTGTCCCCGGCAACGCCCCCGCGACGGCGCGCGTCACAACACGCCACGCCGGAAAGTCGATCAGCCGTTCGTGTGTACTCCGCGCGCTGCGGTACCGGCTGGGGTCCGCGAACTTGACCCCGCGGGCTGCCCGCGCGCATGATTACTCTCCGTATCGAGCACCGTCCGTCACGTGGCCGCGACAGCCGGGCAGCACGCCGACGGGACGGCCCCCGTTTCCGCGCTCCACCAGCACCACGGCAGAACCATCCGCCAGCACGATCCAGCCGGTCCCGCGGCCGGCGGCAGAACAAGGGAGGTCGCCACATGGGCGACTACGCGAAGGCGCTCGGGGGCAAGCTCCGCGCCATCCGGCAGCAGCAGGGCCTGTCGCTGCACGGTGTCGAGCAGAAGTCGGGGGGCCGCTGGAAGGCGGTGGTCGTCGGCTCCTACGAGCGCGGCGACCGGGCCGTCACCGTGCAGAAGCTCGCCGAGCTGGCCGACTTCTACGGGGTCCCGGTCGCGGAGCTGCTGCCCGAGGGCCGGGTGCCGTCGGGCTCCGAGCCGGCCACGAAGATCGTCATCAACCTGGAGCGGCTCCAGCAGCTGCCCGCCGACAAGGTCGGGCCGCTGGCCCGCTACGCCGCGGCGATCCAGAGCCAGCGCGGCGACTACAACGGCAAGGTCCTCTCGATCCGCTCCGAGGACCTCCGCTCGCTCGCGATCATCTACGACATGACCCCCGGCGAGCTCACCGACCAGCTCATCGACTGGGGGGTGCTGCCCCCGGAGGCCCGCCCGGCGCACCGGGCCGATTGACGTGACCGACGCCGGCCCGCGCTCCCGGCTGCGGTCCTGGGCGTACGCGCTGCGCACCACCAATCCGCCGCCGGACCGGCGGATCGACGCGGTGACGCGCTGGCTGGTGGTGAGCCGGGCCGCCGTGCTGCCGATGACCCTCGTGTCGGGTCTGGTGGCCGCGCTGCTCGCCGTCGGTCACCCGGATCTCGACGTCGGCCTGCTCCTGCTCGCGATCGCCGGCATCACGCTGGCGCACGTCGCGAACAACCTGATGAACGACCTGTACGACACGCAGGCGGGCAGCGACTCCGCCGGCTACCCGCGCGCGCTCTACGCCCCGCACCCGGTGCTGTCCGGGCTGGTCACCCGGCGGACCCTGCTGGTCGCGATCGTCCTGGTGAACCTCGCCGACCTGGCGATCCTCGTCGTGCTGGCGCTGGCGCGGGGCTGGCCGGTGGTGGCGTTCGCGCTGGCCGGATTCGTGCTGAGCGTCGCCTACACCGCGCCGCCGCTGCGGCTGAAGAAGCGCGGGCTCGGCGAGCCGGACGTGCTCGTCGTGTGGGGGCCGCTGATGGTCGGCGGCACCTACTACGCGGCGACCGGCACCGTCACCTGGGCGGTGCTGCTGGCGTCGCTGCCCTACGGGCTGCTGTGCACGTCGGTGCTGATGGGCAAGCACATCGACAAGATCGCCTACGACGCCCCGCTCGGCATCCGCACGCTGCCGGTGATCCTCGGCGACGGTCGCGCCCGCGCCGCCACGCTGGGGTTGATGGCCGGCTTCTACGTCCTCGTCGGGCTGTCGGTGCTGCTCGGCGCGATGCCGTGGCCGGCGCTCGTGGTCGGCGCGGCGCTGCCCCGCCTGCTGAAGGTGTGGCCGTACTTCCGCCGGCCGCCGCCCGCCGAGCCGCCGCCGAAGTTCCCGGTGTGGCCGCTGTGGTACGCCGCGCTGGCGTGGGTGCACGTGCGTCAGGCGGGCGCGCTGCTCGTGCTGGGCCTGGCCGTGGGTGCCGCACTGTGACCGTCGACAACGACGTTGTTGCTGTTTCGGGTGCCCGTGAACCGCGACAACGTCGTTCTCGACGGGTTAACGGGTGGCGCGCAGGTACTCGGCCAGGTCGGCGATGCGGCCCAGCACGCCGTTGAGGAAGCGCGGGGAGTCGTCCGTGGACAGCGTCCGCGCCAGCTCCACCGCCTCGGTGATCGCGACGGGGTCGTCGATCTCGTCCACCCACAGCAGCTCGAACACCCCGATCCGCAGCAGGATCCGGTCCACCGCGGGCATCCGCGCCACCGTCCAGCCCTCGGCGTGCTCGGCGAGCAGTTGGTCGATCCGCTCCTGGTGCGCGACGACACCCTCCACCAGCATCCCGGCGTAGTCCGAGACCGGCGGCGCGTCGTCGCTGCGGCGGCGGTGGGCGAGGACGACCAGCGGGTCGTCGCCGCGGGCCTCGGACTCGAAGAGGATGTCGAGGGCCCGCTTGCGCGCCTTCGTGCGCGCCCGCACCATCAGCCGGACACGCGGCCCAGGTAGCGGCCGTCGCGCGTGTCGACCTTCACCCGGGTGCCGGTGTCGAGGAACAGCGGGACCTGGATCTCGGCGCCGGTCTCCAACGTCGCGGGCTTCGTGCCGCCGGTGCTCCGGTCGCCCTGCAGGCCCGGGTCGGTGTGCGAGATGACCAGCTCGACCGAGGTCGGCAGCTCGACGTAGAGCGGCACGCCCTCGTGCGTCGCGACCATCGCCACCTGGTTCTCCAGCATGTACTTGGCCGCGTCGCCGACGGTGGCGCCCGGGATCGTGATCTGGTCGTAGGTGTCGCCGTCCATGAACACGAAGTCCGCGCCGTCGCGGTAAAGGAACGTCATGTCCCGCCGATCGACGGTGGCGGTCTCCACCTTGGTGCCGGCGTTGAAGGTCTTGTCGACGACCTTCCCGGTGAGCACGTTCTTCAGCGTGGTGCGCACGAAGGCACCGCCCTTGCCCGGCTTGACGTGCTGGAAGGCCGTGACCGACCACAGCTGGCCGTCGAGGTTGAGCACCAGACCGTTCTTCAGGTCGTTCGTGGTCGCCACGAGGAGCCAGCGTACCTGTCGGCTACACCTCGACGAGCTCGCGGGGGCTGCCGGTGAGCACCTCCGGTGTGCCGGGGCGCACGACGACGGTGTCCTCCACGCGCACCCCGCCGCGTTCCGGCAGGTACACCCCCGGCTCCACCGTCACCGTCATCCGCTCGGCCAGCCGGCCGCTGCCGGTCGGGCCGACCGCCGGCGCCTCGTGGATCTCCAGGCCGACGCCGTGGCCGAGCCCGTGCGGGAACTCCTCGCCCCGCCCGGCCGCCTCCACCACGGCCCGGGCGGCGGCGTCGACCGCGACGACGTCCGCGTCCGGCACCGCGGCGGTCCGGCCAACGGCCTGCGCCGCGACGACGAGGGCGTGCAGGTCGCGCTGCCAGGCGGCGCCCGCACCCAGTACGAACGTCCGCGTCATGTCCGAGTGGTAGCCGCCGACCCGCGCGCCGAAGTCGAGGACGACGAGGTCGCCCGCGCGCAGCAGCTCGCCCGACGGCCGGTGGTGCGGCAGGGCCGAGCGTGCACCCGCGGCGACGATCGTCTCGAAGGCGGGGGCGTCGGCGCCGTGCCCGCGCAAGCGGGCCTCCAGTTCGAAGGCGACGTCGCGCTCCGAGCGGCCCGCACGCAGCCCGCCGGCGGCCAGCAGGTCGGCCAGCGCCGCGTCGGCGAGCGCGCAGGCGGCGCGCAGCGTGGCCAGCTCCGCGTCCTCCTTCACGGCGCGCAGCCGCTGGACCCGCCCGGGCAGCCGCCGCAGGTGCACCCCCGGCGCCGCGGCGGCGAGCACGTCGTGCGCCTCCACCGTCACGACGTCGGACTCGAAACCGAGTCGTGCCACGCCGAGCCCCGGCGCCGCGGCCGCCAGCGCGGGGGCGCTCGCCCGGTCGATCACCGGCTCGAGGTCGGGGACCTCGGCGCGGGCACGGGCCGCGTAGCGGCCGTCGGTGCAGAACCGGCTGGCCGCGTCACCGCAGGCGTGCACCAGCAGCGCCGCATTCGACCCGGTGAAGCCGGTCAGGTACCGGATGTTGACGAGGTCGGTGACGAGCAGCGCGTCGACGTCCGCCGCGACGAGGTGCGCGCGGAGGGCCTCGCGGCGGCGGGCGTGCGGTGACATCCTCGCAGCGTAGAGGCGGTCGGCAGCGGGTACAGGTGCATCATGGGCATCGGAGCGAGCATCTTCCTCATCGCCGTCGGCCTGATCCTGGCGCTGGCCGTGAACCTCGAACTGTCCGGGATCGACCTGCAGCTGGTCGGCTGGATCCTCACCGGGGTGGGCGTCATCGGGCTGCTCATGACGATGGCCCTGTGGAGCCGGCGCCGTGGCGTGGTGCGCGAGGAGCCGGTGATCCGCGAGGAGTACCCGCCGCGCTACTGACCCGCGTCCCGCCCGGCGATCCAGCGCAGCGCGAGCGCGTACCCCTCCACGCCCAGCCCGACTATCACCCCGCTGGCGACCGCGCTGATGTAGGAGTGATGACGGAACTCCTCGCGCCGGTGGACGTTGCTGATGTGCACCTCCACCAGCGGCGCCGTGAGCTGAGCGCAGGCGTCGCGGACGGCCACCGACGTGTGGGTCCATGCCGCCGCGTTGAGTACCACCGGGGTGCCGGCGTCCGCGGCGTCGTGCAGCCACCCGAGCAGCTCGCCCTCGTGGTCGGTCTGCCGGACGGTGACGTCCAGCCCCAGCTCCGCGCCGGTCCGCCGGCACAGCGCGACGAGGTCCGAATGCGTGGCGGAGCCGTACACCGCGGGCTCCCGCGTGCCCAGACGCCCGAGGTTGGGCCCGTTGAGAACGAGGACCGGACGGGCGGGGGAACTCACGCCGACACCCCGGTGATCGCGCAGTAGGCACGTTCCAGCAGCGCGCGGTCCGGGGCCTCCAGCCGCCCCGGCATGGCGAGCGCGTCGAGCACGACGAACCGCAGCCGGCCCGAACGTGCCTTCTTGTCCCCGTGCATGGTCTCCACCAACTCGTCGAGCGCGCCGGGCACGTACGACACCGGCAGGCCGAGCGCGCCGAGCACGGCGGCGTGCCGGTCCGCGGTGGCGTCGTCGAGCCGGCCCGCGGCGCGGGCGAGCTCGGCGGCGAACACGAGCCCGACGCTCACGGCCGCGCCGTGGCGCCACCGGTACTCCTCGCGGCGCTCGATGGCGTGGCCGAGGGTGTGGCCGTAGTTGAGGACCTCCCGCAGGTGCGACTCGCGCAGGTCGGCGCCGACCACGTCGGCCTTGACCCGGATCGAGCGGTGCACGAGCTCGCCGAGGACGGCGCCGGCCGGGTCCAGCGCGGCCGCGGGATCGGCCTCGATCAGGTCGAGGATCGCGGGATCCGCGATGAACCCGGCCTTCACGATCTCCGCCGCGCCCGCGGCGAGCTCCACCGGTGGCAGCGTGTCCAGCGTCGCGAGGTCCACGAGCACGGCCGACGGCTCGTGGAAGGCCCCCACCAGGTTCTTGCCGGCGGCGGTGTTGATCCCGGTCTTGCCGCCGACGGCGGCGTCCACCATCGCCAGCAACGTCGTGGGCACGTGCACGACGCGGACGCCCCGCATCCAGGTGGCGGCGACGAACCCCGCGAGGTCGGTGACGGCGCCCCCGCCGAGGGAGACGACGACGTCGGAGCGGGTGAGACCGATTCGTCCGAGGACGTCCCAGCAGAAGCCGGCGACGGCGAGCGCCTTGCCGTCCTCGGCGTCGGGCACCTCCACCCGGTGGGCCTCGACGCCGACCTCCGCGAGCTCGCTGCGGACCGACTCGGCGGCCCCGGCGAGCGGCGGCTGGTGCAGCAGCGCGACCGTGCTCGCTCCCAGGTCCGTGAGCGTCGCGGCGAGCCGGGCGCGCACCCCCCGGCCGACGAGCACCGGATAGGGCCGCTCCGCGGCCACCTCGATCCGCACGGGGTCGCTCATCGGGTCCGTCGTCCGATCGTGGGGTCGGGCAGCGGGTGCGCGTGCGGTGCCGGCTCGCCGGCCGGGTCGGGAGACTCGTCGTCGGTCACCGGGTCGAGCTCCACCGCAGCCAGGCGCAGGGCCGCGAGCACGGCCCTGGCCACCTGGTTCGGGCTGCGCCGGACGGTGTCCACCTCGACGGTCGCGACCTCGCGGTACAGGGGGGCGCGCGCGTCGAGCAGGGCCTTGAACGTGGCGCGGGGGTTGAGCCCGGCCAGCAGCGGGCGGGCGGTGGACATCCCGATGCGACGGATGCCGTCGGCGAGCCCGACCGACAGCGCGACGACGGTGTGCCCACGCAGCAGGGCGCGCGTCGACTCGGCGAGCACGGCGCCGCCGCCGAGGGCGAGGACGCCGTCCACCGTGGCGAGGGCGTCGGCCACGACCCGGCGCTCCAGCGCCCGGAACGCGTCCTCCCCGTCCTCGATGAAGATGTCGGCTATCGGTTTCCCGGCCCGCTCCACGACCAGCGCGTCGGCGTCGGCGAAGCCGACCCCGAGCCGGCGGGCGAGCACCCGTCCGACGGTGGTCTTCCCCGAGCCGGGCGGCCCGACCAGCACCAGCACCGGGCGCGTCACCAGCGGGCCGCTTCCCGGTACGAGCGCACGTTGCGGCGGGTCTCGGCGAGCGAGTCGCCGCCGAACTTCTCCAGAGCCGCGTCGGCCAGCACCAGCGCGACCATCGCCTCGGCGACGACCCCCGCGGCCGGCACCGCGCAGACGTCGGAGCGCTGGTGGATCGCCTGGGCCGGCTCGCCCGTGGCCAGGTCGACGGTGGCGAGGGCCCGCGGGACCGTGGAGATCGGCTTCATGGCGACGCGGACGCGCAGCGGCTCCCCGTTGGTCATGCCGCCCTCGATGCCCCCGGCGCGGTTCGACAGCCGCGACACCGCGGCGCCCTCCGCCGCCGGCACCATCTCGTCGTGTGCGGCGCTGCCCCGGCGGCGGGCGGTGCGGAAGCCGTCGCCGATCTCCACGCCCTTCATCGCCTGGATGCCCATCAGCGCGCCGGCCAACCGGGCGTCGAGCCTGCGGTCGGCGTGCACGTAGGAGCCGATGCCCACCGGCAGGCCGTACGCGAGCACCTCGACGACCCCCCCGAGCGTGTCGCCGTCGGCCTGGCAGGCGTCGACCTCGGCGACCATCGCGGCGGTGGCCTGCTCGGTGTAGGCCCGGACCGGGCTCGCGTCGACGCGCTCGAGATCGCCGGGGCCCGGCAGCTCGTCCTCCGGGGCGTCGACGGCGCCCAGGGCGACGACGTGCGACAGGACCGCGACGTCGAGCGCCTGCGCGAGGAAGGCCTTCGCCACGGTGCCCAGCACCACCCGGGCCGCGGTCTCCCGGGCGCTGGCCCGCTCCAGCACCGGACGGGCGTCGTCGAAGCCGAACTTCGTCATGCCCGCGTAGTCGGCGTGCCCGGGGCGAGGCCGGGTGAGCGGCGCGTTGCGGGCCCGGTTCGCGATCAGCTCCGGATCGACGGGGTCGGCCGCCATCACCGTCTCCCACTTCGGCCACTCCGTGTTGGCGATGCGCACCGCCACCGGCCCGCCCTGGGTCAGGCCGTGCCGCACGCCGCCGATGACCTCCAGCTCGTCCGCCTCGAACTTCATCCGGGCGCCGCGGCCGTGGCCCAACCGGCGGCGGGCGAGCTCGGCGGCGAGCTCCTTGGTGGTGACCCCGACACCGGCGACCATGCCCTCGAGCACGGCGACCAGCGCGGGGCCGTGGGACTCCCCGGCGGTGATCCAGCGCAGCACGACGCCCATCCTCTCACCCGCCCCCGTCACGGCCCGCCGCCCGGGGCGGCCACGGCCGCACCCGCCGTCACCACCATTGCGGCCGCGAGCATCGACGGGCCGTGTGCCAGCCGCGGCCGCCGCAGCAGCAGCGCCGCCACCGCGGTGAGCAGGCCGGCGCCCGCGGTGGCCACCACGAGCGCCGCCCAGGAGCCGGCGGCGCCCAGGACGGCACCCAGCGGCAGGGCCAGCTTCACGTCGCCGGCGCCCAGCCCGTGCGGGGCCAGCAGGTGCACCGCCGCGTGCACCCCGGCGAGCACCACCGCGCCGGCGAGCCCCCGCGACACCGCGGCGGCGCCGAGCGGCAGGAGCAGCAGCAGCGCGGCCGGTGCCGCCGGCAGCGTCAGCGCGTCGGGCAGGCGGTGCTCCCGCAGGTCGACGGCGCCCGCCGCGACCCCCAGCCAGGACAGCCCGAGCAGCGCCGGGACCCACGCCCCGGCCACGGCACCGCCCGCCCACGCCGCGGCGAGGAGCCCCCAGGCCACCGCGACCGCCGGCGCGCACCACGGCGGCGGCCGGCGGGTGCCGCGGCGCAGGCGACGCAGCAGCCGCCGGGCGCCCGTCCCGGCGGCGGCGCCCGCCAGCGCGCCGAGCAGGGCGGCCGCAGCGACGACGAGGATCACCGGACGATCCTCGACGTGCCGCGCGGCGCCCCGCCAGCCCGCCGGCCCGGCCTGTGGACAACCCGGGCGGATGGGGATGGCACGGCGGTCGGGACGGTCCGGGCGGTCCCGGCGGTCGGTGCCGTGTGATAGTCCGGTACCCGATCCGAGGAGCGTCGTGCCGACACCCACGCCCGGCCCCGCCCTGCCGGGGCCGTCCGCCGCGCAACCCGGCGGCATCCTCGTCATGGGTCGGGCCCGGCCCGCGACGTGACTGCCCGACGGGGCGGCCGCCGCGCCCGCGAGGCCGTCCGGATCCGTACCGACCACGCCCTCGCCGAACTCGTCGAGGACGCGGACCGGCCCGGCGGCTGGACCATGCTCGTGGACGGCACCCCGCAGTCGCACGTCGACCTCACCGACCCCACCCACCTGGAGTTCGAGTACGTCCGCCGGCTCGGGCACCTGGTCGACCTCCTCGCCGCGCCGCACCGGCCGCTGCGGGTGCTGCACCTGGGCGGCGGGGCGTGGACGCTGGCCCGCTACGTCGCGGCGACCCGGCCGGGTTCGGCCCAGCAGGTGGTGGATCACGACGGCGGGCTGGTGGAGCTCGTCCGGTCCCGACTCCCCCTCGACGACGCCGGCGTCGAGATCCGGGTCGGCGACGCGCGTGCCGAGCTCGCCCGGCTCCCCGCGGGCAGTGCCGATCTCGTCGTCGTCGACGTCTTCGCCGGGGCGCGCACGCCCGCGCACCTGACGTCGCTGGAGTTCGTCCGCGAGGCGGCGCGGATGCTCGCCCCCGGCGGCTGCTACGCCGCCAACGTCGCGGACTCCGTGCCGCTGCGCTTCGCCCGGGCCCAGGTCGCCACGGCCGGTGCGGTGTTCCCGGAGCTGGCGCTCGTCGCGTCGCCGAAGATCCTGCACGGCCCGCGCTTCGGCAACCTGGTGCTGCTCGGCTCCGCCGCGCCCCTGCCGCTGGCCGGCCTGGCCCGGGCGGCGGCCGCCGACCTGTTCCCGGCACGCCTGCTCGACGACGCCGCGACCCGCGCGCTCGCCGCCGGCGCGCCGGTGACCGTCGACGGCACCGCGGTGCCGTCGCCGACCCCGCCGGAGGGCTTCTTCGGGCGGTGACGCCCGCCGCGGTCAGGACCCGCCGAACGCGCCGTTGGCGATGGCGGTGGCGATGTTCTCGTCGTGCTCGGCGAGGGTGGTGGCGAAGCACGAGGTGCCGTCCGGCTCGCACCGGACGAAGAACAACCACGGCCCGTCGGCCGGTTCGAGCGCCGCCGCGATCGCCGCCTGGCCGGGCGCCGCGATCGGGGTGGGGGGCAGCCCGGCGACCGCGTAGCTGTTGTACGGCCCGACACGGCTGCGGTCCTCGGCGGTGGTCCGCAGCGTCTGCCGGTCCAGCGGGTAGTTGACCGTGGAGTCCAGCTCAAGACGCTGCCCGACGTCGAGCCGGTTGTAGATCACGCGGGCCACCTTCGGCATGTCGGCGGTGATGGCCTCCTTCTCCACGAGCGAGGCGGCCGTGAGCGCCTCGTACGGCGTCAGCCCCGCTGCCTCCGCGCCGGCGACCAGGTTCGAGGCGGCGAAGCGGGCCGTGGACACCTCCAGCAGCGACCGCAGGATCTCGGCCGCGCCGTCGACCCCGCCGCCGGTGTCCGGCGCGACGTCGTACAGCCCCGGCGCCAGCAGCCCTTCCAGCCGGCGTCCGGCATCGGCGGCCCGCACCGGCGCCAGCGCCCACTCCGGCACGCCCAGCTGCGCCGGGTCGGTCTCCGCCATCGCCGTGCGCAGTTCGTCCACGCTGACGCAGGTGGGCGCCGCCGCGGCGCCGGCGCAGCTGGCCCGGGAGATCAGGGTGAGCACCCCCGGCGCCACCGATCCGTCGCCGCCCGTCGTGTCGTCGAGCTGCATCCCGCCGCGGATCTCCAGGCGCCCGACGCGGGCCGCCGGGTCGAGCAGCAGCGCCACCGCCGCGGCGGCGGACATCCGCTCCCGCATCCGGTAGTAGCCGGGCTGCACCGTGCGGATGCGCGGCTCCTCCTCGGCGGCCCGCAGGAACGCCTCGACGCTCGCGACCACCCCGCCGCGGGCCAGCTCCGTGCCGATCTGCCGGGTGGTGGCACCCTCCGCGACCTGCACGACGGCCGGCCCCTCGCCGGGCCCCTCGAAGTCCGGGGCGGCGAAGGTGGTGTCGTAGAGGTACCAGCCACCGCCGGCGATCACCGCGACGAGCACCACGATCACCAGGCCGGCGAGCCCGGCGCGGCCGCGGTGCGGGCGGGGCTCCGGGGCGAGGCCGAGCCGGATCGGGACGGTGTCCGTGGTGTCGTTCACCGGCCCGCTCCCGGCGGTGGCGCGGCTGCGGATTCCGATCCGTCCGGTTTCACAACGCCCGAGGGTAACCGGGCCGGGGATCGGCGCAGCCGGCACCCGCTCGGGGTGAGCCGGACTCACCGCCGCGCGTCCAACCAGCCCTGCAGGATCGCGACGGCGGCGGCCTGGTCGACGACCGCCCGCTGCCGGCGGCCGCGGCGGCCGCTCTCCCGCAGCTGCCGGGTGGCGACGACCGTGGTCAGGCGCTCGTCGGTGAGGACAACGGGCACGTCGAGCACGCCGCGCAGGGCGTCGGCGAACTCCTGCGCCAACCGCGCCGCCGGCCCCTCCCGCCCGGCGAGTGTCCGCGGCAACCCGACGACGACCTCGACCGCCCCGTGCTCCGCGACGAGCTCGCGCAGGGCGGCGAGGTCGCTGCCGTGCTCGGCGTCGCGGGCGACGGTGACCAGCGGGGTGGCCAACACGCCGTCCGGGTCCGACAGGGCGACCCCGACGCGCACCGCGCCGACGTCGACGCCGAGGCGCCGACCCCGGCTCATCCGCGCAGCGCGGCGCGCAGGGCCTCGATCGCCGCCGGGACACCCGCCGGGTCGGCGCCGCCGCCCTGCGCGAGGTCGGGCTTGCCGCCGCCGCGGCCGCCGACGGCCGGGGCGAACGCCGGCACCAGCTTGCCGGCGGCCAGCCCGCGCTCGCGGGCCGCGGCGGTGGTGGCGACGACGAAGGCGACCTTGCCGGCGTCGGGCGAGAACAGCGCGACGACGCCGGCGCGGGCGCCGAGCCGGGCACGCACGTCGCCGGCCAGCGCGCGCAGGTCGTTGCCGGCCACGCCGCCCGGGACCGCGGCGGCGACCAGCGCGACGCCCTCGACGTCCTCGGCGCCGTCGGCGAGCGCACCGGCCGAGGACAGCACCGCCTCCGCGCGCACCTTCTCGAGCTCGCGCTCGGCCTGGCGCAACCGCTCGACGATCCCGCCGATCCGCTCGGGCAGCTCCTCCGGGCGTGCCTTGAACTGCTCGGCGAGCTGCGACACCAGGACGTGCTCGCGGGCGAGGAACCGGAAGGCGTCCAGCCCGACCAGCGCCTCGACCCGCCGGATCCCCGACCCGATGGACGCCTCCGAGAGCAGCTTCACCAGCCCCAGCTGCCCGGACCGGTGGACGTGCGTGCCGCCGCAGAGCTCGCGGGAGTAGTCGCCGATCTCCACGACGCGCACCTGGTCGCCGTACTTCTCGCCGAACAACGCCATGGCCCCGAGGCGGCGCGCCTCGTCCTGGGTGGTGACGAACGCGCGCACCTCGTGGTCGCCGGTGAGCACGTCGTTGACCTCGTCCTCGACGTCCGCGAGCACGGAAGCGGGCACGGCCCCGGCGGGCGAGGTGAAGTCGAACCGCAGCCGGCCGGGCGCGTTGAGCGAGCCGGCCTGCGCGGCCGCGTCGCCGAGCGCCTTGCGCATCCCGGCGTGCACCAGGTGGGTCGCGGAGTGGGACCGCGAGATGGCGCGACGCCGCGACACGTCGACCTCGGACCGCACCGGCGCGTCGACCTGCGCCTCGCCTGCGGTGACGGTGCCCCGGTGCACGATCAACCCGGCCACCGGCGCCTGCACGTCGGTGACGTCGACGGTGAAGCCGTCCCCGCGGATCCAGCCGGTGTCGGCCTGCTGGCCCCCGCCCTCGGCGTAGAAGGGCGTGCGGTCGAGCACGACCTCCACGGCGGTGCCCTCCCCCGCGGCCGCCGCGCCGGTCCCGGCGACGACGAGCCCGACGATCCGTCCCTCGGCGGCGAGGTCGCTGTAGCCGAGGAACTCGCTCGGCCCGGCGGAGTCGAGCACGGCCCGGTAGGCCCCGGTGTCACCGTGGCCGGTCTTGCGGGCCGCGGCGTCGGCCTTGGCGCGGGTGCGCTGCTCGGCCATGAGCGCGCGGAAGCCCTGCTCGTCGACGGACAGGCCCGCCTCGGCGGCCATCTCCAGGGTGAGGTCGATCGGGAAGCCGTAGGTGTCGTGCAGCTGGAAGGCCTTGTCACCGGCGAGGTTGCTGCCCCCGGCGGCGCGCACGTCCGCGACGGCGGTGTCGAAGATCCGCGAGCCGGCGGTGAGGGTGGCGAGGAACGCCTCCTCCTCGGCCCGGGCGATCGCCGCGATCCGCTCGAAACCGGTGACGAGCTCGGGGTAGCCCGGGGCCATCGCGTCCCGGACGACCTCGGCGAACGCCTCCAGGACGGGCTCGTGGACCCCGAGCAGGCGGGTGGACCGGACGATGCGGCGCAGCAGCCGCCGCAGCACGTAGCCGCGGCCCTCGTTGGACGGGGTGACCCCGTCCCCGATGATCATGACACCGGACCGCGCGTGGTCGGCGATCACGCGGAACCGCACGTCGTCCTCCGTCGAGGCGCCGTAGCGGCGCCCGGAGAACTCCTCCGCCCGGGCGATCACCGGACGGACGAGGTCGGTCTCGTAGACGTTGTCGACGCCCTGCAGCAGGTAGGCGACGCGCTCGACGCCCATCCCGGTGTCGATGTTCCTCGCCGGCAGCTCGCCGACCGGCGGGTGGCCCTCCTTGGGGCTGCGCTCACCGCGCTCGTCCTGCATGAAGACGAGGTTCCAGATCTCCAGGTAGCGGTCCTCGTCGGCGACCGGCCCGCCGGACCGTCCGTGCTCCGGGCCGCGGTCGTAGTAGATCTCCGAGCACGGCCCACCGGGACCGGGCACGCCCATGTCCCAGTAGTTGTCCTTGCCGCCGCGGCGCTGGATGCGCTCCTCGGGCAGCCCCGCGATCCGCCGCCACAGGTCTATCGCCTCGTCGTCGTCACGGTAGACGGTGACCCAGATCCGGTCGGGGTCGAACCCGTAGCCGCCGGCGTCCTGCGAGCCGGTGACGAGCTGCCAGGCGTACTCGATCGCACCGGCCTTGAAGTAGTCCCCGAAGGAGAAGTTGCCGGCCATCTGGAAGAACGTGTTGTGCCGGGTGGTGCGGCCGACCTCGTCGATGTCGCCGGTGCGCACGCACTTCTGGATCGAGGTGGCGCGCCGGTAGGGTGCGGGTACCGCGCCGAGGAAGTACGGCTTGAACTGCACCATCCCCGCGTTGACGAACAACAGGGTCGGGTCGTCGAGGATCAGCGAGGCGCTGGGCACGGCGGTGTGGCCGGCGCGCACGAAGTGATCGGTGAAGCGACGGGTGATCTCGTGGGTCTGCACGGCGGGCTTCCTGAAGGTGGTGCGCGGGGCGCGGATCGGCAGGGACGCGGACGCGCCCGCTAGGGGCGCACCCGGCGCGCTCGCGGGCGCGGCTCGGGCTCGGCGAGGGCGTCGGCGACGGTGGGGATGCCGGTGCCGGTGCCGCGCTCGACGAGCTCGGCGAGCTCGCGCTCGCGGGCGACCATGCCGGCCCGGACCTCGGCACCGAACGCGCCGAGGCCTGCCCCGAGCTCGCGCAGGCCCTCGGCGAGGTTCGCCCCCAGCCCGGCCGGGGTGAGCTGCTGCGCGGCGCGCGACGCGCGGCGGGTGGCGTAGGAGCCGACGGCCGCTCCGACCCCGAGCCAGAACAGCCGCCTCATCGCCGGCCCCACCGGCCCCGCCCCGGTCGGGTGCGCAGCGCGTGCACGCCGGCGTCCCGGCCCGCGCGGCGCGCCTTGATCGCCTTGTTCATCCCGTAGGAGAAGGCCGCGGCGCGCACCAGCGGGCCGCCGAGGGTGGCGGTGAACAGCGATGTCAGCACCGAGACGTTGCTGGTCACGGTGCGCGCGCTGGAGGTGATGCCGTCGACCCGCTCGAGCTGGGTGTTCACCTGGTGCAGGGTGGTCTGGGCGTTGTCCAGCAGCGGCGCGCTGCCCTCGTGGGCCTTGCGGATCGCCACCGTCGCCTCGTCGAGGGTGCGGCCCAGCTTGATCAGCGGCACCGCCAGCAGGACCACGAGGACGACGAAGGCCCCGGCGGCGACGAGCGCCGCGATCTGACCAGCCGACACCAACGTGGCCTCCTCGCGAGCCTCGCCCACCGCCCAAGGTGAATCGCGGGACAGGCTACCCCGCGGGAGCGGGAGGGCGAGGTGGGGGCGTCAGCCGGCCCGTGCGACCGCTCCGGCCTCGGCGAGCAGCATCTCGCGCAGGCGGGTGAGCGCCCGGTGCTGCGTGACCCGAACCGCGCCCGGCGTGGAGCCGACGGCCACCGCCGTCTGCTCCGCGGACAGGCCCACCGCGACGCGGAGCACGAGCACCTCGCGCTGGCGCGGCGTCAGAACCCCGAGCAGGGCGCCGAGCCGGGCCGACAGCTCACCGGCCAGCATCCGGAACTCCGGGCCGTCCTCCTGCACCGGCACGTCGTCCGGCAGGTCCGCAACGGGGTCGGTGCGGTTGCGGCCCCTCACCCGGAACACGTCGGTGACCTTGTGCGCCGCGATGCCGTAGACGAACGCGCGGAAGGAAAGGCCCTTGACCACGTACCTGGGCAGCGCGCCGACCACCGCCAGGCACACCTCCTGCGCGACGTCCTCGGCCGAGCACAGCACCGTCTCGCACCGGCCGAGCCGCGCGCGGCAGTACCGCAGCACGAGCGGGTGGATCTCGGCGAGCAGCCGGTCGACCGCGCGCGGTTCACCCGTCACCGCCGCCCCGATCAACTCGTCCAGCACGGACGGGACGTCCGCCCTCGTCGGGGCCGGCAGGCCGGCGACCACCGGGCGGCGCACAGTGGCCGCAGGCGCCGGCGGCGCCACCGCGGCGGTCATCGTGCACCGGCGGCACGCAGGCCGTGATCTGATGCGTCCATCGTCGGGTCCCCTCCCCACGAAGACCGGCGGACGGTCGCCACCGGCGTCCTCGTGCCGTCGCCGCCCGTGCCCGGACGGCGCTGCACGCCGTACTGTTGGAGGTGCCGAACGGCCCGAGAGATACCCCCCGCGTCGAACGACCGCTGCTGGACCCCGACTCCCGGCGAGCGCACCCCCCACGTTCCGTGATCGCAATGCCCGTGCGGTCACTGGAACGGTGGAACTCTTCGAACAGTGGTAATTTTGGGTGACATCCAAGTTGGCGTCAAGAGCAGAACGGCACTGAAGTCGCTACTCTCCGCACAATGGCCTCCCCCGAACCGGACGGCTCGGGCAATCCCCGGGCACGCGCCGGACAGACGAAGCGCACCCGCACCCGCGGGGCGCTGCTCGACGCCGCCGAGGCCGCCTTCGAGGCGCGGGGCTGGGCCCGCACCCGCGTCGAGGACATCGCCGCCGCTGCCGGGGTCAGTGCGGCCACCGCCTACAACCACTTCCCGTCGAAGCACGGCCTCATCGGCACCGTGTACGCGCCCTACGTGCGCAGTCTGGTCACCGAGGCCGAGCGCGACCTCGCCGCGGGACGTCCCGTCGTCGCCGCCCTGACCGACCAGGTGCGCGCCCTCGCCCGCCTGACGGCCCGCCACCGCGGGCTGACCGTCGCGTTCACCGCCGCCGTGCAGGAGTACACGATCCGGGTCGGGCGGGCACCCGATCCCCGTGACCCCGGTGACCCCCGCACCCAGGCGCCGGTGCCGGACGTCCTGCGCGGGCTCGTCGAGCGCGGGCAGGCGACCGGCGAGCTACGGCCCTTCCCGCCCGCCGCGGAGATCAGCACCTCGCTGGTCAACCTCCTGCTGCTGCGGACCCTGAGCAGGCCCGACGAGCGGCCCGAGCACGCGGCCGAGCTGCTGCTGACCATGCTGTTCGGCGCGCTGCGGCCCGAGCTGCTGCTCGAGTCCGGCCGGGAGGGCCGGCCGTTCCGGGTCGGTTGACCGGCAGGATGGGCACCGTGACGACCTTCCGCGTCGACTCCGAGGTCGGGACGCTGCGCGAGGTGGTGCTGCACCGTCCGGGGCCGGAGCTGCACCGGCTCACCCCCGGCAACAAGGACCGCCTGCTGTTCGACGACGTGCTCTGGGTGCAGCGGGCCCGGGAGGAGCACGACACGTTCGCGGAGCTGCTGCGCTCCCGCGGCGTGACGGTGCACCTGTTCGGGGAGCTGCTGCGCGCGACCCTCGACGTGCCGCAGGCCCGCAAGCACATCCTCGACCGGGCCGTCGACGACCGGGTGCACGGCCTGCTCGCGGTCGACGCCCTGCGCGAGTGCTTCGACGCGATGGACGTCGGCACGCTCGCCGACCACCTCGTCGGCGGCATCACCAAGCGGGAGGTGCTCGAGCGGGTGGCCGAGCCGCGGTCGATCGCGTTCCACGTGCTCGAGCCCGACGACTTCGTCCTGGAGCCACTGCCCAACCATCTCTACACCCGCGACACCTCGGCCTGGATCCACGGCGGGGTGGCGATCAACAGCATGCGCAAGGCGGCCCGCATGCGCGAGACCGTGCACTACGAGGCCGTCTACCGCTGGCACCCGCTGTTCGCCGGGGCCGACTTCGCCGTCTGGTCGGAGGGCTCGGCGGCCGGCCGGGCCACCACCGAGGGCGGCGACATGCTGGTCCTCGGGGGCGGGGCGCTCCTGGTCGGGCTCAGCGAGCGGACCACCCCCGCCGGCGTGGAGCGGATGGCGCAGCGGCTGTTCGCCGACGGGGAGGTGGACCGGATCGTCGCGCTACGGCTGCCCGAGCGGCGGGCGTTCATGCACCTCGACACCGTCATGACGATGGTCGACGGCGAGACCTTCACCAAGTACGGCGGGCTGGGGATGCGGCCCGCATACACCGTGCGGCCCGGCGTGGGGGGTGGGTTGCACGTCGTCGACCACGCGCCGCAGGGCATGCACGCCGCCATCGCCGCGGCGCTCGGCCTGCCCGGGATCCGCGTGTTGACCGCCGAGCAGGACGCCCGCTCCGCCGAGCGCGAGCAGTGGGACGACGGCTGCAACACCCTCGCCGTCGAGCCGGGCGTGGTGGTGGCCTACGAGCGCAACGTCACGACGAACGCCGACCTGCGCCGCCACGGTATCGAGGTGCTGGAGATCCCCGGCGGCGAGCTGGGCCGCGGCCGCGGCGGCCCGCGGTGCATGAGCTGCCCGCTGCGGCGCGACCCCGCCTGACCGTCGACAACGACCTTGTTGCGGTTCGGGCCGCCCGGAAACAGCAGCAACGTCGTTGTCGACGGCTCACCTGCCGCGGACGGCCCGGCGCAGCTTCGGCAGGCGCTCGGCCAGCAACCGCTCGGCGCCGTGCGTCGTCGGGGCGTAGTAGTCGCGGCCGACGAGGGTGTCCGGCGGGTACTGCTGGGCCAGCACCCCGTCCGGGCTGTCGTGCGGGTAGCGGTAGCCGACGGCGCTGCCGAGCTTCTGCGCACCGGCGTAGTGCCCGTCGCGCAGGTGCGGTGGGACCGGGCCGGTGGCGCCGGCGCGCACGTCGGCCATCGCCTCGTCGATCGCCGTGATCACGGCGTTGGACTTGGGCGCGGTGGCCAGGTGCACGGTGGCCTGCGCCAGCGCGAGCCGCGCCTCCGGCAGCCCGACCAGCTGTACGACCTGGGCCGCCGCGACGGCGGCCGGCAGGGCGGTGGGATCGGCCAGCCCGACGTCCTCGCTGGCGTGCACCATCAGCCGCCGGGCGATGAACCGGGGATCCTCCCCGGCGACGATCATGCGCGCGAGGTAGTGCAGGGCCGCGTCCGGGTCCGAGCCACGGATCGACTTGATGAACGCGCTGGTGACGTCGTAGTGCTGGTCGCCGGCCCGGTCGTAGCGCACGGTGGCCTCGGTGACGGCGCGCTCGACCGCGGCCACGTCCACCGCCGCGGCACCGGTGCCGAGCACGCCGTCGACGGCGGCCTCCAGCGCGGTGAGCGCCCGGCGCGCGTCGCCGGCGGCGAGCCGGACCAGCGCGTCCTCGGCATCGGGCGCCACCTCGACGGCACCGGCCAGGCCTCCTGGGTCGGCGACGGCGCGGCGCAGCAGGGTGCGCACGTCGTCGTCGGCGAGGGGCTCGAGCCGCAGCACCAGCGAGCGCGACAGCAACGGCGCCACCACCGAGAACGACGGGTTCTCCGTGGTGGCCGCGACGAGCAGCACGAGCCGGTCCTCGACGGCGCCGAGCAGCGCGTCCTGCTGGGTCCTGGAGAAGCGGTGCACCTCGTCGATGAACAGCACCGTCTGCTGTCCGGCGTGGTCGCGGCGGCGGCGCGCGTCGTCGATGACGGCGCGCAGTTCCTTGACCCCGGACGACAGCGCCGAGAGCGCGACGAAGTGGCGCTCCCCCACGCCCGCCAGCAGCCGTGCGATCGTGGTCTTCCCGGTACCGGGCGGGCCGTACAGCAACACCGACGCGGCCGCTCCGCCCTCGGCGAGCCGGCGCAGCGGGGCGCCGGGGCGCAGCAGGTGCGCCTGGCCGACCACCTCGTCGACGGTGCGCGGGCGCATGCGGACGGCCAGCGGAGCGGTGGCGCGCGGCCGGTCCGGCGGCGCGGCGGGGGCCGGCTCGTCCAGCTCGAACAGGCCGTCGGCATCCATGGTCGCCAGCCTGCCACTGCGCGGGCGGCGCGAGTACACGGTCTCGCACCCGCCCGACGGCCTGCGCACGCCGTCACACGGCGGCCGCGGCGAGGGGAGCGGGAACCGGGACGTAAGGTCGAGCGCGTGCGGGAGATCCTCGAGTTACTGGAGCGCGACGCCCAGCTTTCCCACGAGACGATCGCGACGATGACCGGGCTGCCGGTCGCGGAGGTCAGCGCTCGCATCGCGCAGTGGGAGGCGGCCGGCGTGATCCGCCGGTACAAGGCCGTGATCAACTGGGACGCGGTCGAGGGCCAGCACGCGGAGTCGGTCACCGCGTTCATCGACGTCTCGGTCACCCCGGCGCGCGGCGTCGGGTTCGACGACGTCGCGGTGCGGATCTCCCGGTTCGACGAGGTCCGCAGCGTCTACCTCGTCTCCGGCGGGCACGACCTGCGATGCACCGTCGTCGGCCGCGACATCCGCGCGGTCAGCGACTTCGTGAGCCAGAAGCTCTCCACGATCGACCGGGTCCAGGGTACGGCCACGCATTTCGTGCTGAAGACCCACAAGCGCGACGGCGACCCGTTCTTCGAGCCCGAGGCGGACCACCGCCTGCCGGTCACCCCGTGAGGTCCACCCCGTGAAGCCGCTGAACGCCGTCATCGCCGCCTGCCCGCCGTCGGGGATCCGGCGGTTCTTCGACATCGCCGCCGAGTTGGACGAGGTCATCTCCCTCGGCGTCGGCGAGCCCGACTTCGTCACGCCGTGGCGGATCCGCGAGGCCGGGATCTACGCCCTCGAACACGGCTACACCACCTACACGTCCAACGCGGGCCTGCCGCGGCTGCGCGAGCTGATCTGCGCGCAGCTCGACGCCCGCTACGGCGCGCACTACGACCCCGCCGGCGAGTGTTTGATCACCACCGGTGTCTCCGAGGGGCTCGACCTGGCGCTGCGGGTGCTGCTCGACCCCGGTGACGAGGTGATCGTCCCCGAGCCCTGCTACGTCGCCTACGAGCCGTGCGTCGCCTTCGCCGGGGGCGTTCCGGTGCGGGTGCCCACCCGCTGGGAGGACGGCTTCGCGATCGACGCCGACGTGGTGGCCGCTGCCGTCACCCCGCGCACGAAGGCCGTGCTGCTGGGCTCCCCGGCCAATCCGACGGGCGCGGTGCAGCCGCGCGAGTCGCTGGCGGCGCTGGTCCGGCTGGCCGAGGAGAACGACCTCTACCTCGTCTCCGACGAGATCTACGACCGACTCAGCTACACCGGCCCGCACACCTGCCTCGGTGCGCTGCCCGGGGCCCGGGAGCGCACGGTGCTGCTCGGCGGGTTCTCCAAGGCGCATGCGATGACCGGCTGGCGGGTCGGGTGGATCTGCGCGCCGCAGCCGGTGGCCGAGCTGTGCGTGCGCGTGCACCAGTACACGATGCTGTGCGCCCCGCACGTCTCGCAGCTCGCCGCGGTGGAGGCCCTGGAGCACGCGGACCGCGACGTCGAGGAGATGGTCGCCGACTACGACCGGCGCCGCCGGGTGTTCGTCAAGGGCCTGCGCGAGCTGGGCCTGGACTGCCCCGAGCCGGGCGGGGCGTTCTACGCGTTCCCGAGCATCCGCAGCTCGGGGCTCGACTCGGAGACGTTCGCGGAGCGGCTGCTGCACACCGAGAAGGTGGCGGTCGTGCCCGGCAACGTGTTCGGCCCTTCCGGCGAGGGGCACGTGCGGTGCTCGTACGCCACCGCGCTGCCGCTGCTGGAGGAGGCACTGGCCCGGATCGACCGGTTCCTTCGCTCCCGGTAGCCGGCGCGCAGCTCGGCCACCGGTCCCTGCGCGATCACCGGGCCTCGGCCCCGGTGCTCAGGCCACCGAGCGGAACGCGGGGTACATCGGCAGCGTGCCGGGAGCGTCGGGGAAACGGGCACGCAGGCCCCGGGTGACCGCCGAGGCCAGCTCGACGGTCGGCCCGAGGCCGCTCGCCTCGGCGCACCGGCCCAGCTCCGACCAGTAGTGCGCCAGCGCGCTGCCGATTCGGGGGGAGCGACCCGGATCGGCCCCGATCGTCGTGTCGCGCACGACGACCCTCGGCAGCAGCCACCAGGTGCACAGCCACACCCACAGCTGCTGGGCCGCCACCAGCCGCCGCTCCAGCACGGTGGGGTCGTCGAGGTCGGGCCACACGGCGGTGACCTCGCTGCGCCAGGCCTCCAGCATCGTGTCGGCCAGGCCGGGCGGCAGCGCGAAGCACGACTCGCAACCCGGGAAGGGGACGCGGAAGTACGCGGCGTCCAGGGCGACGTCGCGGAAGCAGCCCCACTCGAAGTCGACGAACCGGACGCCGCGGCTGGTGACCAGGTTGTTGTCGGGGCAGGCGTCGGACGGGCTGAAGGCGCGGTAGCGGGTACCGCCGAGCAGCCGCGCGGTCTCGTGCGCCTGGGCCGTGGCCGCCGCGGGGACCGCGACGCCGAGCTCGGTGTGCAGCAGGCCCGGCAGGCCCGCGAGGGCGGCGCGCGCGTCGTCCGCCATCGGGTCGCGCCAGGCCCGCTGGCCGAGCCGGCGCAGCAGCGCGTGGAAGTCGTGCTCACGGCCCGCTGTGGCCGCCTGCATCCGGCCGAGGCCGCGGGCCCAGCTGACGAGGCACCGCTGGGCCGCCGCGGCGTCGGGGCCGAAGAGCTTGTCGGCCAGCGTCGAGCTCCGCCCGAGGTCCTCGAGAACCAGCAGCCGGCTCACCGGGTCGTGGGCGATCAGGACGGGGCTGGGCCGGTCCTCCGCGGGCAACGCGGTGAACAGCTGGCAGCTGGCGACCTCGTGGTGGAAGGGGTCCGGCCGGTCGCGGGGCGGGTCGCCGAGGTAGTGCTTGACGACGATCGTCCGCGGCAGGGAGAACGGGTTGCGCGCCACCCGCGCCCGGGCGACGACCGAGCGTCCACTGCCGCCGAGTTCCTCGGGGTCGGCCAGCACGATGCCCGCGCCGGACCGCCTCGTGAGCAGCCGTTCTGCGGCGGCCAGCGCGGCGAGTACCGGCCTGGGGAAACCGCCCAGGTCCTCAGCCATCATCAGCGACCCTACCCGGACGAGAGCCGGCGACCGGCCCCGAGATCGCGGCTGCGACGGGACAGGAGCACCACCGCGGCCGCGGCGGCGAGCGAGCCGAACTCCGGGCCGAGCAACATCGCCCCGACGACCGTGACCGGCGAGTCGGTGATCGCGCCGATCTCGACCAGCAGACCGGCGATGGTGAGGAACGCCTGGTGGCTCATCGGCCTCGCCGAGATCGCCTTTCGGCACCACGGCGGGGCCTCGCTGCAACGGTGACGCGGGTCGTGCCCGGTTCGGCGAGCAGCACCGCGACGGCGGTGCCGGTGCGCGCGGCCGGCGCGATCACCCGCAGGTGCAGCACACGCTCAGCCGGCGGGCGGAGCGGGTGGCGGCGCGTCGACACCCGCCTCGCGCCGTTGCTGCGGGGTGATCGGCGCCGGTGCGGCCGTGAGAGGGTCGTACCCGCCGCCGGTCTTGGGGAAGGCGATGACCTCGCGGATCGAGTCCGCGCCCGAGAGCAGGGCGCAGATCCGGTCCCAGCCGAAGGCGATGCCGCCGTGCGGCGGCGGACCGTAGGCGAAGGCGTCGAGGAGGAATCCGAACTTCTCCTGGGCCTCGTCCTCGGCCAGGCCCATCACCTCGAACACCCGCTTCTGCACGTCGGCGCGGTGGATACGGATCGAGCCACCACCGATCTCGTTGCCGTTGCACACCAGGTCGTAGGCGTAGGCGAGCGCGCCGGCAGGGTCCTCGGCGAACTTGTCCACCCAGTCCGGGGTCGGCGAGGTGAAGGCGTGGTGCAGCGCCGTCCAGCGGCCACCGCCGATCGCCACGTCGTCGGTCTCGTCGGTGGCCTCGAACAGCGGGAAGTCGACGACCCAGGCGAACGACCACGTGTCCTCGTCGACGGCGCCGATCCGGCGGGCGATCTCGACACGGGCCGCGCCGAGCAGCGCGCGGGCCTCGTTCGGGCGCCCGGCGGCAAAGAAGACGCAGTCGCCGGGGACCGCGCCGACCGCCGCCGGCAGGCCGGCCCGCTCGGCCTCGGAGAGGTTCTTGGTGACGGGTCCGCGGTCGCTCACGGTGCCGTCGTCGTCGACGAGCACGTACGCCAGGCCGCGGGCGCCGCGCTGCTTCGCCCACTCCTGCCAGGCGTCGAGCTGCTTGCGCGGCTGGGCGGCCCCGCCGGGCATGACGACGGCGCCGACGTACGGCGACTGGAACACCCGGAATCCCGTGCCGGCGAAGTAGCCGGTGAGGTCGGTCAGCTCCAGACCGAACCTCAGGTCCGGCTTGTCCGAGCCGTACCTGCTCATCGCCTCGGCGTACCCGATCCGCGGGATCGGCAGCGGGATCTCGTGGCCGACCAGCCGCCACAACGCGACCATGACCGACTCGGCGAGCTCGATGACGTCGTCCTGCTCGACGAAGCTCATCTCGATGTCGAGCTGGGTGAACTCGGGCTGGCGGTCCGCGCGGAAGTCCTCGTCGCGGTAGCAGCGGGCGATCTGGAAGTAGCGCTCGAGGCCCCCGACCATCAGCAGCTGCTTGAACAGCTGCGGGCTCTGCGGCAGGGCGTACCAGCTGCCCGGCCGCAGCCGCGCCGGGACGAGGAAGTCCCGCGCGCCCTCCGGCGTCGACCGCGTCAGGGTCGGCGTCTCGACCTCGACGAACCCGCGCTCGTGCAGCACCTCCCGGGCCGCTCGGTTGACCTCGCTGCGCAGCCGGATCGCGGCCGCGGGACCGGAGCGGCGCAGGTCGAGGTACCGGTGCCGGAGGCGGACCTCCTCGCCCACGTCGACGTGATCGTCGAGCGGGAACGGCAACGGTGCGGCCTCGGAGAGGACCATCAGCCCGGTGGCCGTCACCTCGATCTCGCCGGTGGCGAGGTCGGGGTTCTCGTTGCCGGCCGGGCGCCGCGCCACCTCACCGGTGACCTGCACGCAGAACTCGGCACGCAGCCGGTGCGCCCGCTCGGCCATCTCGCCCTCGCGGAACACGACCTGCGCCGTGCCGGACGCGTCGCGGAGATCGATGAAGATGACTCCGCCGTGATCCCGGCGGCGCGCCACCCACCCGGCGAGCGTCACGGTCTGTCCGGCGTGGTCGGCACGCAGCGTGCCGGCGGGATGGGAGCGCATCACGACGCCGAGGCTAACCGGGGAGGGTGGACGGCCGGCCAGCAGGTTTCCCGCCGCCCGGGCGCGGGCGCCGGCCGAGCACCGCGCACACCGGGCCGGCTGACAGGAGGCTCAGCTGCGCGGGCCCGGACGGAACACCCGGCCGCCCACCGGCCACCGCCGGGGCCCGGCCGGGGCCGCTGCCGACCGGGGCGCCGCCGGTCGGGGCGCTGGCAGTCGGGGCGCTGGCAGTCGGGGCGCTGGCAGTCGGGGCGCTGGCGGTCGGGGCGCTGGCGGTCGGGGCGCTGGCGTCGACATGGAGCATCGGTGCCCCGGCGCCGAGCCGGTGCCGCTGCAGCAGCGGTGCCACCCTCGCGGCGAGCGCACGGCGGTAGGCGGGGTCGACGTAGGCGCCCCGGCGGTAGAGCCGCGCGTACGCCTCGACGAGGTGCGGGTGCTCGCGCTCGAGCCAGGCGAGGAACCACTCGCGCGTGCCGGGACGCAGGTGCAGCGCCAGCACGGTGGCGCCGACCGCACCCGCCGCCGCGACCTCGCCGAGCAGCCGGTCGAGCGCCTCGGCGGAGTCGGTGAGCATCGGCAGCACCGGCGCGACCATCACCCCGCAGCCGAGCCCGGCATCGGTGATGCGCCGAACGAGGTCCAGCCGTGCGCGCGGGGACGGCGTGCCCGGTTCGAGGCGTGGCTGCAGCACCGGATCCACCAGGGCGATCGACACCCCGAGCACGACCGGTACGTCCCGTGCCGCCGCGGCGATCATCGGCAGGTCCCGCGCGAGCACCGTGCCCTTGGTGAGCAGGGAGAACGGTGTACCGGACCGGGCGAGGGCGTCGATCACGCCCGGCATCAGCCGGTAGCGCCCCTCCGCGCGCTGGTAGGGATCGGTGTTGGTGCCCATCGCGACCGGCTCCCGCGCCCAGCGCGGCGAGCGCAGCTCGCGCTGCAGCACGCGCGCGGCGTTGACCTTGACCACGATCTGGCCGTCGAAGTCCGCACCCGCGTCCAGGTCCAGGTACGTATGGGTGTTGCGGGCGAAGCAGTTGTGGCTCACCACGCCGTTCGCCACGAAGTCGCCGGTGCCCGTGGTGATGTCGTACATCGGCAGCGCGACGCCGAGTGCCCGGACGTCGACGACCGCCAGCTCCGGCGGACTCTGCACGTCTCCACCGGCGAGATCGCGGACCGCGCCCACGGCCGGATCGGCGACGTCGAGGAAGCGGAGCAGGGCGGCCGGCCCTCCCTGGACGTGCACCGCGCGAGCGTGCTCGCCGGCGGCTTTTACGGTGAACCGGAAGCCGAGCCGGTGCAGGGCGCCCGCCACCCGCCCGACGACGGCCTCGTCCGCCGCCACGAGCCGCAACGTGCCGGCGAACACCCGACCTCCGGCGTCCGCCAGCCCGGCGAGGAAGCCCGCGCACCAGTCGTCCCCCGGGTGCAGCGGCCACTCGGCCACCTCGCCCGGCCAGGACCCGGACGGGCTCGCGGCGCGGAGCGCGAGCCGGGCGGCCGCACCACCCGCCGGTCCGGCCGGGACGGGTGCTGCCGGCCTCGCCGCGGCGGCCACGAAGTGGTGGGCCCGCGCCAGGGCCTCCAGCGCCAGGTGAGACGCCGGGAACGACGCGTCGACCTCGCCCGGGCGACCGCCGTCCGCCCGGAGCAGCGCGCAGAGGTAGCCCCGGCGGTAGCCCGGTCCGTGCACCGCCCGGCGGCCGGACCCGCCCGGCCCGAGCAGCCGGCTGTGCCGGGGACGCAGCCAGGGCCGCCGACCGGACCGGCACCACCCGGGGGTGACGTGCCGCCACCCCTGCTCGGACAGGAAGCGGTGCTCGCCGCTCGCGACGATCTCCGTTCCGCCGGCCAGGCCGAGGCGGTGGGCCCGCTTCACGGTGGACCAGTGCGCCAGTACCCGGGTGCGGACGTACCGCCGGCCCCCGCCGCCGGGCTCCGTGCCGATCACGGTGTCACCCACCCGCAGCTCGGCGATCGGACGCGTGCGCCCGTCCGCCATCAGGATCCGCGTCCCCGCTTCGAGGCAGTAGACGCACGCGTGGGAGCAGCCCCGGTACGGATTGACCGTCCACCGGAACGGCGCCGGCGACGACCCGGGCACGCGGTTGAGCACCGATCGCGCCTCGACCTCGTGGAAGACCGTGCCGGCGAACTCCGGGGTGCGCACCGAACGCAGCAGGCCGCGCAGCCCGGGAAGGGCTGCGTCGGTGCCGACACCCTCGGCGAGGACTTGCTGACCGCTCCATCGCATGGCAGCATTCGAACACATGTTCGATGCTTCGGCAAGCCGATTCCGGCCTTCCCCTCCCACGCCACCGCCGGCGGCCGACCCGAGCACCCGGGCTCCACCACCTGTGGCCGGTTGACAGGATGGGCCCGTGCAGCCGCCGGAGCCCGAGGTCCCCCCGGGTCCGCCCGTGCTCCCGCGCGGGGCCGTGGACGGGCGCCGAGCGGTCGGACGCGTCGTCGGCGGCGGCGCGGACGCCCGCGGGCTCGATCCACC
>DATLGI010000049.1:0-18795 GCA_035540535.1 Pseudonocardia sp. | reverse complement strand
TCTCCGGGCCGAGGAACCGGCGGCCGAGGCGGCGGAACGGCTCCGGGTCGCCCGTCGCGACGAACTCGTGGCGCGAGGCGCCGGCGCCGACGTCCGGGTCCCGCAGGAGGTCCTCGGTCATCAGCACCCGGACGAGGTCCTTGGCCGTCTCGTCCGCGCTCGACACCAGCGTGACGTCGGGGCCGAGCACGATCTGCAGCACCCCGGCCAGCAGGGGGTAGTGCGTGCAACCCAGCACGACGGTGTCCACCCCGGCGCGCTGCAGCGGCTCGAGGTAGCCCTGCGCGAGGCCGAGCACCTGGCGCCCGCTGGTCATCCCGCGCTCGACGAAGTCGACGAACCGGGGGCACGCCACCGCGGTGATCTCGGCGCCCCGGGCAGCGGCGAACGCGTCGGTGTAGGCACCGGAGTCGATGGTCGCCCGGGTGCCGATCACGCCGATCCGGCCGGTGCGGGTCGCCGCGGCCGCGCGCCGCACCGCGGGCCGGATCACCTCGACGACCGGCACGGGGTAGCGCTCGCGGATGTCGGCCAGGCAGGCGGCCGACGCGGTGTTGCACGCGACGACGAGCGCCTTGACCCCACGCTCCATCAGCGCGTCACCGATCGCGAGGGCGTGCCGGCGGATGTCGGCGATCCGCAGCGGGCCGTACGGGCCGTGCGCCGTGTCGCCGACGTAGACGACGCGCTCGGCGGGCAGCAGGTCGATCACCGCACGCGCGACCGTGAGCCCGCCGACGCCGGAGTCGAAGATGCCGATCGGGGCGTCGATCCCGTCCCACGCCTCGTCGAAGCCGTCCCGGCCGAGGTCTTGACGGCGCTCCGGCCAGGCACCGACCTCGTCCGGTGGCTCGCCGGGGACGACGGTGGGCACCATGACCGACAGTTTACGGCGCCACACCGACGGCGGGCGGCCGCACGCGGTCGGCACGGGTCACCAGCCACGCCGCGAGCAGCCCGGCGAGCGCGCCGAAGAGATGGCCCTGCCACGAGATGCCCGGCTGGCCGGGCAGCACCCCGGCGAACAGCACGCCGCCCCAGAACGCGAACAGGACGACCGCGAGCGCGATCTGGCGGATGCTTCGGGCGAAGAACCCGCGGGCCAGCAGGAACGCCAGCCACCCGAAGACGAGCCCGGACGCCCCCAGGTGCACGCCGTCGTCACCGGTGAGCCAGGTGCCCAGCCCGCCGAGCAGCCAGATCGTGGCCGTCACCACGACGAACTGCCCGAGCCCGCCCGCCATCGCGAGGAACCCGAACAGCAGGAACGGCACGGTGTTCGCGGCGAGATGCGCCCAGCCGCCGTGCAGCAGCGGGGCCCAGAGGACGCCGTCGAGCCCGGAGACCTCGCGCGGGACGATGCCGTTCTCGTCCAGCGCGACCGCGGGGGCGAGCCGGTCGGCCAGTTCGACGACGTAGAGCGCGGCGGTGAACACCGCCATCGTCACCAGGGCGGTCAGCGGCGCGCGCGGGAACACTCGCGCGAGCCGCCGCCGTCGGGTCCGTTCCGGTGCCGCCACCCCGCCGAGGCTACGGGCTCACGCCCGACATGGAGTCACGTCGGGCTCCCGAGCCGCCGCTACGGCCCGACCTGGAGACATGTCGGGGTCCGGCGGGCTCAGGCCCAGAGGTGCCCCTCGATGCCCTCCGCGGCCTCCTCCAGCGTGCCGGTGTAGGCGCCGGTGGACAGGTACTTCCAGCCCGCGTCGCACACGACGAGCACGATGTCGGCGGTCTCGCCCGCGCCCGCGGCCTTCTCGGCGACGGCGAGCGCCGCGTGCAGGATCCCGCCGGTGGAGATGCCCGCGAAGATCCCCTCCTTCTCCACCAGCTCCCGGGTGCGGCGCAGCGCGTCGTAGGAGCCGACCGAGTAGCGGCCGGTGAGTACCTCGGGGTCGTAGAGCTCGGGGACGAAGCCCTCGTCGAGGTTGCGCAGGCCGTAGACGAGCTCGCCGTAGCGCGGCTCGGCGGCGATGACGTGCACGTCCGGCTTGTGCTCGCGCAGGTAGCGTCCGGCCCCGACCAGCGTGCCCGTGGTGCCGAGGCCCGCGACGAAGTGGGTGACGGTCGGCAGGTCACGCAGGATCTCCGGCCCGGTGCCGCGGTAGTGCGAGTCCGCGTTGGCGGGGTTGCCGTACTGGTAGAGCATCACCCAGTCCGGGTTCTGCGCGGAGAGCTCCTTGGCCATCGCGACGGCCTGGTTGGACCCGCCCGCCGCCGGCGAGGAGATGATCTCCGCGCCGTACATCTCCAGCAGCTGGCGCCGCTCCGTCGAGGTGTTCTCCGGCATCACGCAAATGATCTTGTAGCCCTTGAGCTTGCAGGCCATCGCCAGGGAGATCCCGGTGTTGCCCGAGGTCGGCTCGAGCACGGTGCAGCCCGGCGCCAGCAACCCCTCGGCCTCGGCCCGTTCGATCATCGCGAGCGCCGGCCGATCCTTGATCGACCCGGTCGGGTTGCGGTCCTCCAGCTTCGCCCACAGCCGCACGTGCGGTGCGGGTGAGAGGTTCGGCAGACCCACCAGCGGCGTGTCACCGACCGCGTGCAGCAGCGAGTCGTACCGGGCCATGACTCCTCCTCGGGCGCCAGCCGTGGGCCGGGGTCCCCGGCCCACTCGGGCTCAGCGCATGCCGCCGGCGACGGCGGGCAGGATCGTCACCGTCGAGGAGTCCTGGACCGGGGCGTCGAGCCCACCGGCGAAGCGGATGTCCTCGTCGTCGACGTAGATGTTGACGAACCGGTGCAGCGAGCCGTTCGTGATGAGCCGGTCCTTGAGACCGCCGTGGCGCGACTCGAGGTCGTCGATCACCTCGGCGACGGTGCCGCCCTTCGCCTCGACGGACTTCTCACCGCCGGTGTGCGTGCGCAGGATGGTCGGGATCGAGACGGTGACGGCCATGCGGGAACTCCTGATCGTGGTTGTCGTCGGTACGGCACGGGCGAGGCCGGGCCGGGGCGTGGACTCAGTCCTTGTCAGGAACGGTGTCCGCGCCGGTGTGCGCGAACATATAAGTCTCCACGACCTGGACTTCTTCCTCGGTGACCACGCCGTCCACGATCCGGAACGACCGGAACTCGGCCGAGTCCGCCTCGCGGGTGGACACGAGCACGTAGTGCGCCTCGGGCTCGGAGGCGTAGGAGATGTCGGTACGCGAGGGGTACGCCTCGGTGGCGGTGTGCGAGTGGTAGATCACCACCGGCACCTCGCCGCGGGCGTCCAGGTCGCGGTACAGGCGCAGCAGGTCCCCGGAGTCGAACTCGTAGAACGTCGGCGAGCGCGCCGCGTTGAGCATCGGGACGAACCGCTCGGGCCGGTCGGAGCCCTCCGGGCCGGCGATCACACCGCACGCCTCGTCCGGATGGTCGCGGCGCGCGTGGGCGACGATCTCCTCGACGAGGTCGGCACGGATCACCAGCACGCCCACCAGGGTACGGGCCGGCGCCGACGGTCACACACCCGATCGCTGTGACCTCGCCGCAGGCGCGCCGGGCCCACCGGGTCGGCGGCGCCGATCCCCGCCACGCCGGGCGGGCGACGGCCGCTCAGCGGACCGACATCCGGGCCTGCACCAGCCCGTCCTGCACGAACGTCACCCAGTGGTAGACGCCGATGTGCGGGGCCCGGGGGTCGTCCGGCGGGAGCTCGTCGGGCATCTCCTCGCTGACATCGAGCGCGGTGCCCAGCGCCAGGCGCACGTCGTTGAGCGCCGCGAGCCAGGCGTCGGCCTGCGCGGGGGTCAGCTCCACCCGCCCGCCGCCCTCGGGCAGCGCGTCGAGCACGGTGGCGGCGGCGGCGTCCTTGGCCTCGATCAGCGCCGGCTCGTGCAGCGACCGCAGGGCACCGGCCAGCTCCGCGTCACCGCGGGTGAAGTCCGGCAGCAGGCGGGCGAGGACGCGGTCCTCCGGCGCCGCGGACGGGCCGGTGCGCATCCCGGTGAGCTCGGCCAGCTCGTCGGCCGGCGACTCCTCCGCCCGCTCGGCGAGCATCTGGCGGACCTCCCCGACCAGGCCGCGCAGCACCGCCGCCTCGGGCGCCTCCAGCGTGGCGACGAGCCGGGCGCGGCTCCCCCGCCCGGAGCGCTTCCAGGGCCTCACGTGCGCTGCATGGTGGCCCAGAGGCCGGCCGCGTGCAGTTTCGCGACGTCGGCCTCGATCTTGTCCCGATCCCCCGACGAGACCGCCGCCCTGCCCTTGTGGTGCACGTCGAGCATCAGGGCGGTCGCCTTCGGTTCCGGGTAGCCGAACAGCTTCTGGAACACGTAGGTCACGTAGGACATGAGGTTGACCGGGTCGTTCCAGACGATGGCCTGCCAGGGGGTGTCCGCCACGGCGTCGTCAGCGGCAGCCGGGTCCACCTGGCGGGTGGGGGCGGGCAGCGGCGTCGTCATGACCTCCATGGTGGCACCGTGCATCGCCCCCGCGCACGGCACATAGGCTCCGTTCCATGAACGGCACCGGCCCGTCGACCAGCACCGGGCTGCTCACCGACCGGTACGAGCTGACGATGGCCGCCGCGTCGCTCGGCGACGGCACCGCCGCCCGTCGGTGTGTCTTCGAGGTCTTCGCGCGGCGGCTGCCCGAAGGGCGCCGCTACGGCGTCGTCGCCGGCACCGGCCGGCTGCTCGACGCGATCGCCGGCTTCCGGTTCGGCGACGCCGAGCGGGAGCAGCTCGCGGGCGTCGTGGACGCGGCCATGCTGGACTGGCTCGCGGGGTACCGGTTCTCCGGCGACGTCGACGGCTACCCGGAGGGCGAGCTGTACTTCCCGGGATCGCCGGTCCTCACCGTCACCGGCACGTTCGCCGACGCCGTCGTGCTCGAGACGCTGGTGCTCTCGGTGCTCAACCACGACTGCGCGGTGGCCTCGGCGGCCGCCCGGATGGTGACCGCCGCTGCGGGCCGGCCGCTGATCGAGATGGGGTCGCGGCGCACGCACGAGGAGGCCGCGGTGGCCGCGGCCCGCGCGGCCTACCTGGCCGGGTTCGCCGCCACCTCGAACCTGGAGGCGGGGCGCCGGCACGGCATCCCGACGGCCGGCACGGCCGCGCACGCGTTCGTGCTCCTGCACGACGACGAGCTCGCCGCTTTCCGCAGCCAGGTCGCCGCGATGGGCGTGCGGACCACGCTTCTCGTGGACACCTACGACATCCGCCGTGGGATCGAGAACGCGGTCACCGCGGCCGGCCCCGGGCTCGACGCGGTCCGCATCGATTCCGGCGACCTCGGTGTGCTCGCCCGGCAGGCCCGCGAGCAGCTCGACGCGCTCGGCGCGACGGGCACCCGGATCGTGCTCTCCGGCGACCTCGACGAGTACGCGATCGCCGCCCTGCGCGCCGAGCCGGTGGACTCCTACGGCGTGGGGACCTCGGTCGTCACCGGCTCCGGCGCGCCGACGGCGGGCATGGTCTACAAGCTGGTCGAGGTCGACCGGCGCCCGGTCGCCAAGCGCAGCGCGGCGAAGGAGTCCCGCGGCGGGGGGAAGTCGGCGCTGCGCCGGCACAAGCCGACGGGAACGGCGGTGGAGGAGGTCGTGCACCCGGCGCGGGCCCGGATCGAGGCCGGGCCGCACGACCGGGTGCTGCCGGTGCCGCTGCTGCGCGGCGGGGAGCCGGTGCCCGGTCTGCCGGGGCTGGAGCAGGCCCGCGAGCACCTGCGGGCCGCGCTGGTGTCCGTACCGTGGGAAGGGTTGAAGCTCTCCCGCGGGGAGCCCGCGATCCCGACCGTCTTCGAGGGGGTGTCGTGATGAGCAGGGCGCTCGTCGTCGTCGACGTCCAGAACGACTTCTGCGAGGGCGGCTCGCTCGCCGTCGCCGGCGGGGCCGCGGTGGCCGCGGCGATCGGGCCGCACGCCCGCGCCGGCGGGTACGACCACGTCGTCGCCACCCGCGACCACCACGTCGACCCGGGCGCGCACTTCAGCGACGCCCCCGACTTCGTCGACTCGTGGCCGCCGCACTGCGTCGCCGGCACGGCCGGGCCGTCCTTCCACCCTGCGCTCGACGTCGGGCCGATCGAGGCCGTTTTCGACAAGGGCGCGCACGAGGCGGCCTACTCGGGTTTCGAGGGCACCGAGCCCGACGGCACCGGGCTGGCGGACTGGCTGCGGGCGCACGGGGTGGACACCGTGGACGTCGTCGGCATCGCCACCGATCACTGCGTGCGCGCGACCGCCCTCGACGCCGCCGCGGCGGGGTTCGCCACCACCGTGCTGCTCGACCTGTGCGCCGGGGTCGCCCCGGACACCACCGAACGGGCGCTGGAGCAGCTCCGGGCGGCGGGCGTGCGGATCGCCTGAGCTCGCCGGCCGCTCAGGCGGTGCGGACGGCGACCACCGCCACCGACCTTCCCCCGGATCTCGCCGCGCCCGTCGCTCCGCGGGCCGGCCACGCGCCCTGGACGTGCCTGCGAACCGGCCACCGGATGTGCACGACCGCCCCGGGCGGCGACCCGACGGGCGGGTCCGAGCGGCCCCCGGGGGTAGCCTCACCGATCGTGCCGCCCGCGACCACCACCGTGCCGCCCGGCGTCGACGAGCTGCTCACGGCGGCCGTCGAGGCGGTCGGCGGGCAGCGGCGCGACGGGCAGGACGCGATGGCCAGGGCGGTGCACCGGTGCGTCACGAGCGGGGAGCACCTGGCGGTGCAGGCCGGCACGGGCACCGGGAAGTCGCTGGCGTACCTCGTCCCCGCGATCCGGCACGCCGTCGCCCGCGGCACCACGGTGGTCGTCTCCACGGCGACGATCGCGCTGCAGCGCCAGCTCGTGGACCGCGACCTGCCGCGGCTGGCCACCGCGCTCGCCCCGCTGCTCGGCCGCGCCCCGACGTTCGCGATCCTCAAGGGCCGGCGCAACTACCTGTGCCTGCACCGGCTGCACGGTCCCGACGACGTGGACCCGGCCGACGAGCTGTTCGACCCGTTCGCCGTCTCCGCGCTGGGCCGCCAGGTCAAGCGACTGCACGAGTGGGCGGACGGCACCGCCACCGGGGACCGCGACGAGCTCGTGCCCGGCGTGCCCGACTCCGCGTGGCGACAGGTCTCGGTCAGCGCGCGCGAGTGCCTCGGCGCGTCGCGCTGCCCGGTGGGGGACGACTGCTTCGCCGAGCGTGCCCGCGCCGAGGCGGGGCGCGCGGACGTCGTCGTCACCAACCACGCGCTGCTGGCCATCGACGCCCTGGAGGGGCACCCCGTGCTGCCCGAGCACGACGTGGTGGTGGTCGACGAGGCGCACGAGCTGGTGGATCGGGTCACCGGCGTCGCCACCGCCGAGCTCACCGCGGCGGCGGTGTCCGCCGCGGCGCGGCGCTGCGGGAAGCTCGTCGACCAGGCCGTCGCCGACCGGCTCGCCGAGGCCGGCGAGGGCCTCGCCCTGGTGCTGGCGGACCTGCCGCCCGCCCGCTGGGACGCGCTGCCCGGGGCCGCGGCCGGGGTGCTCTCGGCGATCCGCGACGCGGCGGGCGAGTGCCGGCGCGGGCTCGGTGGCGAACGCCGCGACGAACCGGACACGGCGGCCGGCCGCAAGGTCGCGCAGGCCGCGCTGGACGAGCTCGCCGACACCGCCGTCCGCCTGCTCGGCGCGTTCGACGAGCCCGACCCGGCGAAGCGCCGCGATGTCGTGTGGCTGGCCGAGGCCGGCCCGGACGGCGCCCGGTACCGGGTGCTGCGGGCCGCGCCGCTCTGGGTCGGCGGGCTGCTGCGCGAGCGGCTGTTCGGCCGCAGCACCGTCGTACTCACCTCGGCCACGCTCACCCTCGGCGGGACCTTCGACGCGCTCGCCCGGCAGTGGGGGCTCCCGCCCGAGAAGCCCGCGGACGCCGGCGGGCCGGACGACCCGGTGCCCGACCCCGATGCCCCGCGCTGGTCCGGCCTCGACGTCGGCTCGCCGTTCGCGCACGCCCGCAGCGGGATCCTCTACGTCGCCCGCCGGCTGCCCCCACCCGGCCGCGACGGGCTCCCGCCCGCCTACCTCGACGAGATCGCCGGGCTGGTGGAGGCCGCGGGCGGGCGCACGCTGGGGCTGTTCTCCTCGATGCGCGCGGCGAAGCAGGCCACCGAGGCGCTGCGCGGCCGGCTCGACACGCCGCTGCTGTGCCAGGGCGAGGACACGACGTCGCTGCTGGTGCGGAGGTTCGCCGAGGACCCGGCGACGTCGCTGTTCGGCACGTTGTCGCTGTGGCAGGGCGTGGACGTGCCCGGCCCGTCGCTGTCGTGCGTGATCATCGACCGGATCCCGTTCCCGCGCCCGGACGACCCGCTCGTGGCCGCCCGTCAGCGCGCGGTCGACGGCCGCGGCGGCAACGGGTTCCTCAGCGTCTCCGCCACACACGCCGCGCTGCTGCTCGCCCAGGGCGCCGGGCGGTTGCTGCGCGGGATGGACGACCGCGGGGTGGTCGCGATCCTGGACCCGCGGCTCGCGACGGCCCGCTACGGCGCGTTCCTGCGCGCGTCGCTGCCGCCGTTCTGGCCCACCCACGACCCGGAGACGGCGCGCGCCGCGCTGCGCCGGTTGGCCGCCACGTAGGGCGGCCGTGGCCGGCCCTCCCCCCTCCCCCCTCCGCCCGACATGGAGACATCTCGGGGTCCACGCGGGCCCTCTCACCCCGACATGACTCTATGTCGGGCGTGATCAGGTGATCGGGACGCGGCGCAGGATGCCCTCGGCGGCGTCGGCCCGCTCCACCTCGTCGCGGGTGATCCCGAGCACGAACAGCACCACGTCGAGGTACGGGTGCGACAGCGCCGTGTCGGCCACCTCGCGCAGCGCCGGCTTGGCGTTGAACGCGATGCCGAGCCCGGCCGTGGAGAGCATGTCGATGTCGTTGGCGCCGTCCCCCACCGCCACGCACTGTTCCAGCGACACCCCGGACGCCTCGGCGAACCGGCGCAGCGCCACCGCCTTGCCCGGCCGGTCGACGACCTCGCCGACCACCCGCCCGGTGAGCCTGCCGTCGACGACCTCGAGCTCGTTGGCCGCGCAGAAGTCCAGGCCGAGCTCGTCGACGATCCGCGCGATCACCCGGCGGAACCCGCCGGACACCACCCCGCACCGGAACCCGAGCCGCTTCAGCGTGCGGACCGTGGTGCGGGCGCCGGGCATCAGCTGCAGCTCGGCCGCGACCTCGTCGAGGATCGACTCGGGCAGCCCCGCGAGCACCGCCACCCGGCGGCGCAGGGACTCGGTGAAGTCCAGCTCGCCGCGCATCGCGGCCTCGGTGACGGCCCGGACCTGCGCCTCGGCGCCCGCGCGGGCGGCGAGCATCTCGATGACCTCGCCCTGCACGAGCGTGGAGTCGACGTCGAAGACGATCAGCCGCTTGCCGCGCCGGGCGAGCCCGGCCCGCTCGACCGCCACGTCCACCCCGGCGCTGCGGGCGACCTCGACGAGCCGCGCGCGCAGCGTGCCCGGCGGGTGCGCTGCGGGCTCACCGGGTTCCGGGGAGACCATCAGCTCCAGGCCGGTGACGGGATAGTCGGCGACGCGGCGGATCGCGTCGATGTTCGCCCCGACCGCGGCGAGCTCCTGGGCGACGGCCCCGAAGGCCCGGGCGGTGATGGGCCGCCCGAGCACGACCACCACGTGCGTGGAGTGCCGCCGCATCGCGGGGTCGTCGTCCACCTCGAGCGAGGTCGTGACCTGCATCGAGATGCTCGCCATCGCCTGCTCGACGGCCTCCTGCAACGCCTCGGGGTCGCGCTGGGTCGACACCAGTGCACCGAGGGTGAGCCGACCGCGGATGACGACCTGCTCCACGTCGAGCAGGTCGACCCCGTGCCGGGTGAGCGCCGTGAACAGCGTCGAGCTGACGCCCGGCCGGTCCGGCCCGGTGACGGTGATGAGCACGCTCGTACCGGAGCCGAAGTCGTCGTCGATCATCGACCGGGACGTGCTGGGATCAGCGCGACTTCGGGTCGTCGTTCGGCTGTTCCTCCTGGCCGAGCGACTGGCCCGCCACCTCGTACGGCGACGGCCGCCCGCCGATGTGGGCCTCGGAGCGGTAGCGCTCGACGAGGTGCGGGTAGTGCAGCTCGAAGGCCGGGCGCTCGGAGCGGATCCGCGGCAGCTCGGTGAAGTTGTGCCGCGGCGGCGGGCAGCTCGTGGCCCACTCCAGGGAGTTCCCGAAGCCCCACGGGTCGTCGACGGTGACGATGCGGCCGTAGCGGTAGCTCTTGAACACGTTCCACAGGAACGGCAGCGTGGAGGCGCCCAGCACGAACGCACCGATCGAGGAGATCGAGTTCAGCACGGTGAACCCGTCGGTCGGCAGGTAGTCGACGTACCGGCGTGGCATCCCCTCGTTCCCCAGCCAGTGCTGTACCAGGAACGTCATGTGGAAACCGACGAACAGCGTCCAGAAGTGGATCTTTCCGAGTGTCTCGTCCATCATCCGGCCCGTCATCTTCGGGAACCAGAAGTAGATGCCCGAGAACGTGGCGAACACGATCGTGCCGAACAGCACGTAGTGGAAGTGCGCCACCACGAAGTAGCTGTCCGAGACGTGCCAGTCCAGCGGCGGCGCGGCCAGCAGGATCCCGGTCAGCCCGCCCAGCAGGAACGTGACGAGGAACCCGACCGCGAACAGCATCGCCGTCTCAAAGGTGATCTTCCCCTTCCAGAGCGTGCCGATCCAGTTCACGAACTTGACACCGGTCGGGATGGCGATCAGGAACGTGGTGAACGCGAAGAAGGCCAGCAGCACCGCGCCCGTGGCGTACATGTGGTGCGCCCACACGGCCACCGACAGCGCGGCGATCGCCATCGTCGCGAAGATCAGGCCCTTGTAGCCGAAGAGCGGCTTGCGGGCGAAGACCGGGATGACCTCGGAGATGATCCCGAAGAACGGCAGCGCGACGATGTAGACCTCGGGATGGCCGAAGAACCAGAACAGGTGCTGCCACAGGATGACGCCGCCGTTGGCGGGGTCGAAGACGTGCGAGCCGAACTTGCGGTCCGCGAGCAGCCCCAGCAGGGCGGCGGTGAGCACGGGGAACGCGATGAGCACCAGGATCGCCGTGACGAAGATGTTCCAGGTGAAGATCGGCATCCGGAACATGGTCATGCCGGGCGCCCGCAGGCACACGATGGTGGTGATGAAGTTGACGCCACCCAGGATCGTGCCCAGCCCGGCCACCACCAGACCCATGATCCACAGGTCGCCGCCGACCCCGGGCGAATAGATCGCGTTCGACAACGGCGTGTACGCGAACCACCCGAAGTCCGCCGCCCCACCGGGGGTCAGGAACCCCGCCATCACCGTCAGCCCACCGAACAGGAACAACCAGTACGAGAACGCGTTCAACCGCGGGAACGCCACGTCCGGCGACCCGATCTGCAACGGCACGATGTAGTTCGCGAACCCGAACAGGATCGGCGTCGCGTACAGCAACAACATGATCGTGCCGTGCATCGTGAACAGCTGGTTGTACTGCTCGTTCGACAGGAACTGCTGCCCCGGCACCGCCAACTCCGCCCGGATCAGCAGCGCCATCGCCCCACCGGCCAGGAAGAACCCGAACGACGTCACCAGGTACAGGATCGCGATGTCCTTCGGATCCGTGGTGCGCAGCATCCGGAGCAACGTGGACCCCTTGACCGGGCGCCGTGCCGGGTACGGGCGGGTGGTGATCGGCTGCGGGGCGACGGCTGTCACTGCCCTGCCTCCTGTCGTGGGTGTCTCCGGTACGGCTGACCGGGCCTCGGACGGCCCGCAAGGATCGTAGCTCTACCCGCCGTCGAAGGCGCGCCCCGGTTGGCCCGCCCGCGGCGGCCGACCGGGCGCATGATCGGGCGGCGCCGGCCGTTCCCCGGCCCCCTGCGCGCGCCGGGCGGCCAGAATTCCCCGCATGGGATCGACCAACGTCGTCATCGGGCCGGGCCTGGCGGTGGCCGGGGTGCTCGCCGTGGTGCTGGCGGCGGCCGTGGCCCGGCGCGCCGGGCTCGACACCGAGCGCTCCGCCGTCGTCGCCGGGGTGCGCGCGGTGGTGCAGCTCGGGGCCGTGTCGCTGCTCATCGGCGCGATCGTCGGGTCGCTGCCGGCGAGTGCGGCCTTCGTCGCGCTGATGGTCGGGGTCGCGGCGTGGACGTCGGCCCGGCGCATCACGCGCGACCGCACCGGCTGGTGGTCGGCGGCGCCGATCGCGCTCGCGCCGCTGCCCGTCGTGGCCGGGCTGGTCGCGGGGGGAGTGGTGCCGGCCACCGGGATCGCGGTCATTCCGATGTCCGGCATCCTCATCGGCGGCACGATGGTCGCCACCTCGCTGGCCGGCCGGCGGACCCTCGACGAGCTGGCCGGCCGGCGCGGCGAGGTGGAGGCAGCGCTCTCGCTCGGCCTGCTTCCCCGCGACGCGCGCAAGGAGATCGCCTGCGGGGCCGCCGCCCAGGCACTGGTGCCGGTGACCGACCAGACCCGCACGGTCGGGCTGGTGACCCTGCCCGGCGCGTTCGTCGGGATGCTGCTCGGCGGCGCGACACCGATCGAGGCGGGCGCGGTGCAGGTCCTCGTGCTGTTGCTGCTCCTGGGCGTGCAGACCGTCGCCGTGGCGATCACCCTGGAGCTGGTGTGCCGCGGGCGGATCCGCCCGGCGACCGCGACCTCAGCCCGCTGACAGGGGCGTGAACAGCTCCAGGAACACCTCGGGCGCCGCCACCGGGCTCGGCACCGGATCGACTATGTAGAACTCCACGCCCATGCCCATGGCGAACATCGGTTCCGGCATGGTGAGCAGGAAGTGGCCAGGACCCATCTGGCTCGCGTGCGCGCGCATCGACGCCTGCTTCTGCGCCACGAAGTCGACGGCGTCGACGCGGTGGGTGATCTCCGACTCCGGCTTGCCGAACGTCGGCGCGTCCATCGCCGGCGGCTCCCACCCGTCGGGCAGCTGCCCCGACTCGGCCATCCCCCGGATCCCGCGGACCATCCAGTCCCGGTTGATCGTGACCTGGGCCACAACGGGGACCCCGGCGAGCTCCGCCGCGCGCCGCCCGACGCGGTGCACCTGGATGTGGTCGGGATGGCCGTACCCGCCGTTGTCGTCGTAGACCGTCAGGACGTCGGCGTCCTCCTCTTCGAGGATCACCGCGAGCCGGCGGGCCGCGTGCCCGAGGTCGGCGCGCCAGAAGCAGTACGGCGCGTCGTTGGTCGCCTCGCCCATCATCCCGGAGTCGGTCCAGCCGAGGAACTCCACGCGGTGCCCGCCCAGCGCCTGCGCCGACGCGTAGCACTCCGCGGAGCGCCGCACGGACAGCGGCTCGCCCGGTGCCAGCACCCCCGGCACCGGTTCACCCAGCTCGCCGCGGGTCGCGAAGACGATGACGACCCGGTGCCCGGCCGCCGCGGCGCGGGCGAGCGTGCCGCCGCTGCTGATCGACTCGTCGTCGGGATGGGCGTGGAAGCTGACGATGGTCCCCACGGCGGGCCAGCCTACGGAGGGCCGCGGCCGCACTTCGCGCGGCGCTCTCCCACCTCGCGGCGTCCGCACGGGCCGCGAGGTCGCAGGACGGCGCGCGGAGTGCGCGGTCGCCGCTGTCTCAGGCCAACACCCGCGTCAGCGCGGGCCCGACCTCGGCCAGGCGGCGGACCGTCTGTGCGCGGCCACCGCCGCGGGCCGCCAGCGCGGCGGCGGCGGCCTCGGCCTCGGGGCCTGCGAGCGGCACGAGCACGTGCAGGCGGTCGATCCCGGCGAGGGCCTCGGCGGGGTCGTCGCCGGCGGTGTGCAGACAGTCCGAGAGCAGTACGACCAGGCGCTCGTCGGCGACGGCGCCGGCCAGCTGGCGCGACGCCTCCCGCAGCCCGGCCGCGAGGTCCGTGGTCCCGTGGCCGCGCAGGGCCACGAGCTCGGCGAGCAGCGCCTCGGGCGGGCGACGCACGCCCTGCGCCTGCAGGACCCGCACCCCCTCGCCGAACGCGAGCACGGCCGGCTCCAGCCGCCGGGCGCCCGTCTCCGCCGCGACGATCACGCCCGCGGCCGCGACCGCCGCCAGCGCCACGGCCGCACCCTGCATCGACCCCGAGACGTCGACCGCGAGGCACACCGCCCGCCGGTGCGCCGTCCAGGCCCGGGTGACGACGTCCGCCGCCGCCGGCCGCCGCGAGGCACCCGGGTCCCACGCGTCGAGGGTGCGGTCCAGGTCGAGATCGCCGTCGAGGCCGCGCGACGGGCCGAGCCGCCGAGTGCCCCGCGCCCGCGCCGGCCCGACCCGGCCGAGCTGGACGAACACCCGACCGGCCAGCACCCGGGCGCGTTCGCGCAGCTCGCGGTCGGTGGCGACGGCGAGGTCGGCCAGCAGGGCGGAGGCCGCCTCGGGGTCCCGGGCCAGGGCCTCGTCGAAGGCCCGGACGTCGAGCACGCCGAGCTGCGGGGACACCTCGTCGAAGGCTCCGTGCCGCGCGGCGAGCTGCCCACGGCTCTGCGTGCGCCCGGCGCGGTCCCGGCCCGGGCGGCTGCGCTGCGGGAGGCCCGCCCCCGGCGGCGGGCCGTCAGCTTTTCCCGGGCCGTCCGCGGGGTCCTCGCCCGGCTCCGGCGCCGACTCCGCCCAGTGCGCGTCCAGCAGCTCGTCGATCACCGACTCGGGGGTGCGGTCCACGCCGTCGGCGATCCGGATCCGGCCGGAGAGTGCCGCGTAGGCCGCGTCGCGCGCCGTCTCGCGCGTCGGTACGGCCTCGCCGCGCAGCTCGGCGAGCCCGGTGAGCACCAGCGCGAGGTCGATCGCGCCCCGCACCGACGAGCCCATCCGGACGTCGCGGTGCTCGCGCGTGGCCCGGGTCAGGGTCACCGCGAGCTCGACCGTCCGCCCGTCGAGCCCGCTCACGGTCGAGGTGATGGCCCGCTCGGCCGGCTCGTCCTGGTAGCCGAGGACCACCCGGCACATCCGGTCGGCGATCGCCTGCGACACCCGGGCCGTGCCGACGGCGTCGAAGGGGTTCATCGCGGCGATCAGCCGGAAGTCCCGGCCCGCCGGCACCGGGCCCAGCCGGGGCACCGCGATCTCGCCCTCGGTGAGCACCGTGATGAGGACGTTCAGCGTCTCCTCGGGCACCCGGTTGAGTTCCTCGAGGTAGAGCAGCCCGCCCTGGCGCATCGCCTGCAGGAGCGGGCCGTCGACGAAGCTCGCCGCTCGGTAGCCCTCGTTCAGCACCTGCGCCGGGTCGAACTGGCCGATCAGCCGCGCCGGCGTGAGCTCCGCGTTGCCCTCCACGAACACGACGGCGCGTCCGGCGTCGCGGGCGATGGCGCGCAGCAGCGTGGACTTGCCGGTGCCCGGCGGGCCCTCGATCACGACGTGCCGCCCGGTGGCGAGCGCAACCGTCAGCACCTCGCGCTCCCGGCGCAGCCCGACCACGGGAACGCTCGCCGTCACCCGACCCCCTCCCCCGGTCCGCCCGACAGCGCGTTCGTGCAACAGGTGTGCGCGAACGTGCCGTCGGGCGGGTAGCGCGTCAGCTGTAGATGACCACACCACGCACGTTCTTGCCGTCGTGCATGTCCTGGTAGCCCTGCTGGATGTCGTCGAGCGAGTAGGTCTTCGTGATCAGCTCGTCGAGCTTGAGCGCACCGCTGCGGTACAGGTCGATCTGGTTGCGGATGTCCCAGTTCGGGTTCGACGCGCCGAACAGTGCCCCCTGGATCCGCTTCTGGAACAGCGTGAGGTCGGCCAGCGACACCGGCAGCGGCGTCGTGTCGGCGATGTTGCCGAGCGCGGTGACGACGACGGTCCCGGCCTTGCGGATCGAGGCCATCGCCTGCCCGATCATCTCGGGCCTGACGACGCCGACGGTGACGATCGCCGAGTCCGCGCCCTGCCCGTTGGTGAACTGCTTGGCGATCTCGGTGGCCTCCTCCATCGAGTCAACCGCGTGCGTCGCACCCAGCTCCTGGGCCTTCTCCCGCTTGAACGCCACCGGGTCCACCGCGATGACGTTGGCGGCCCCGGCGTACGCGGCGCCCTGGACGGAGTTGATGCCGATGCCGCCGATGCCCATGACGATCACGGTGTGCCCGGGCTTCACCCCGGCCGAGTTCACCGCGGAGCCCCAGCCCGTGCCGACACCGCAGCCGAGCAGGCAGATCTTGTCCAGCGGCAGGTCGTCGTCGACCTTGACCGCCGAGTCCGCGGAGACGGTGGTGGTCTCGAGGAACGTCGAGATCCCGCACATCTGGCCGACCGGCGTGCCGTCACCGAGCTTGAGCCGGTAGTCCGTGGGGTCCTCCCAGCGGGAACCGGCGAGCAACCCGGCCCCGAGGTCGCACAGGTTCTGCTGTCCCGAGGCGCACCAGCGGCAGTGCCCGCAGGACGGCAGGAACGAGAAGACGACGTGGTCGCCCTCCTTGATCCCCTTGTGGTTCGGGGCGGCCTTCGTGACGATCCCGGCGCCCTCGTGGCCGCCGGCGAACGGGTAGACGCCGACCGGGATGTCGCCGGTGGCGACGTGGTCGTCGGAGTGGCACAGCCCCGAGGCCGTGAGCTTCACCTGGATCTCGCCCGGGCGCGGGTCGTCGACCTCGAGGTCCACGACCTCGTACTTGCCCGGTGCCTGCCGGATGATGGCTCCGCGGGTCTGCATGATGTTCTCCCTTGAACGAACGTTCGGTCTGACATGCGTTCATAGCACGGCATGCATGGGTGCGGGAAGGTGTGTGTTCCGGATGGGCGAACCCGGGTGAAGACCTCGCACCTGCTACTGATCGTTGACGGTCGTTGATCAAGATGTAGACTTCCGCCAGCCGAACCCGAACCGGAGCGCACCGATGACGGAACCGTTCAACGCCGCCGCCTACCTCACCCAGCGCCGGGTGGACGCCGGCGACGGCGACCGGATCGCCGTGCGCCATCCCGGGGGCTGTCTGACCTACGCCGAGCTGACCGCCGAGGTGCGCCGGGTCGCGGCCGGATTGATCGCCGGCGGAGTGCGGGCCGAGGAGCGGGTGCTCCTGTGCATGGTCGACGACGTCGAGCTCCTGACCGGGATCCTCGCCACGATGTACATCGGGGCGGTGGCGGTGCCGTGCTCGACGATGCTCACCGGAAAAGAGCTGGCCCAGCTCGTGGTCGACTCCCGCGCCCGGGTGCTGCTGGGCAGCACGGAGTTCGCCGCGAACGTGACGGCCGCCGCCGCCGACGCGCCGGATCTGCGCATGGTGGTGCTCACGGGTGACACCGCGCCGTCGACCCCGGTGGACGACCTGACGTGGGACGAGCTGCTCGCCGCGGGTCGCGGGGTGCCCGTCGACGCGTACGCGACCTGGGACGAGTCGCCCGCGCTCTGGCTCTACACCTCCGGCACCACGGGCACGCCGAAGGGCGCCATGCACCGGCACGCCGACATCCGCGTCGTCTGCGAGACCTACGGCCGGCAGGTGCTCGGGATCGGGCCCGACGACGTGTGCCTGTCGGTGGCGAAGCTGTTCTTCGCCTACGGCATCGGCAACTCGATGTTCTTCCCGCTGTCGGTCGGCGCGTCCACGGTGCTCGAGCCGTCGCGGCCGAACCCGCAGCTCTACGCCGACCGCGTCCGCGAGCACGGTGTCACCCTGTTCTTCGGTGGCCCGAGTTTCTGGGGCCCGCTGATGGCCGCCGACCTGCCGCGGGAGACCTTCGCGAGCGTCCGCAACGGCGTCTCCGCGGGCGAGGCGCTGCCGGCCCGGATGTTCCACGGCGTGCGCGACCAGTACGGCTTCGAGATCCTCGACGGCATCGGCTCCACCGAGGCACTGCACATCTTCATCTCCAACGTGGCGGGCCGGGTCGTGCCGGGCTCGTCCGGGTTCCCCGTCCCCGGGTACCGGGTGCAGCTGCGGCGCACGGACGGCAGCGTCGTCGACGGCACCGGCGAGTCTGGGATGCTCTACGTCGCGGGCGAGTCGATCTGCACCGGCTACTGGTGCCGCACCGCCGTCAACCGCGCGGTCTTCCAGGGCGAGTGGATGCGCACCGGCGACCAGTACGTGCGCAACGACGACGGCAGCTACACCTGCCTCGGCCGCGCCGACGACGTGTTGAAGGTCGGCGGGATCTGGGTCAGCCCGACCGAGGTGGAGACCCGCCTGCTGGAGCACCCTTCACTCGCGGAGGCCGTGGTCGTCGGGGTGCCCGACGCCGACGGGCTCGACAAGCCCGTGGCCTTCGTCGTGCCGCGCCCGGGCACCACCGTGGATCCGGACGAGGTCGTCGAGTTCTGCCGGGTCGGGCTGGCGTCGTTCAAGCGACCCCGCCAGGTGGTCACGGTCACCGAGCTGCCCAGGACCGCCACCGGCAAGATCCAGCGTTACCGGCTGCGGGCGCTCGCGGCGGCCCCGGCGCGCAGCGCGGAGGACGTCGCCGAGGCGAAGGGCTGAGGCCCGAAGCGAAGGGGTGGGGGTCCGCTACACCGCACCCTCCACCGCGACCTGCTCCGCACCCACCGGCCGCGGGTGCGCCCCGCGCCGCAGCGCCTCGGCGACCTCGTCGCGGACCCGGCCGCTCTCGGTCCAGCCGGTGACCTCCCAGGCGTGCACCAGCGGAGCGGCGCGGTTCTGCCGGGCCTCCACGATCCACGGCCGCCCGGTCAGCGCGCGCCACGCGATCAGCAGCCCGATCAGCAGGAACTGCAGCAGCAGCACCACCGTCGGGAGCACGACGAAGATCGTCAGGAACAGGGCTGCCGCGACGGCGGCCGCGATCAGCGCCCAGTACAGGAACTTGATCAGCACCGCGCCGAGCCCGCCGGCGCCGGCCAGCACCGCGCCGGCCCCGCCGCCGTCGCCCCGCGAACCGCCGCCGCTGCCGCCGCGGGCGCCACCACCGCCCCCGCGGCGGCAGCGGC
>DATLGI010000048.1:0-12905 GCA_035540535.1 Pseudonocardia sp. | reverse complement strand
CCGCCCCCGGCACCGCCGGCCCCCGTCCGCCCGGCCGACGTGCTGGCGGCCTCGGCGCCGGTGGCGCTGTCGGTACCGGCGATCGAGGCGCGCACCGAGGCCTTCATCGACCTCGGCGTCGACCCGGACGGCGCGCTTCAGGTGCCGCCGGACGCGGGGACGGCGGGCTGGTTCGTGCACAGTCCCGCGCCGGGTGAGACGGGCCCGTCGGTGATCGCCGCGCACGTCGACTACGACGGGGTGCCCGGCGTGTTCGTCCGGCTGCACGAGGTCGCCCCCGGGGACGAGATCGCGGTCCGCAGGGCGGACGGCACCGAGGCGGTGTTCGAGGCCTACCGCGTCGAGCGCTACCCGAAGACGGCGTTCCCGACGCAGCAGGTCTACGGCAACACCGACGGCGCCGAGCTGCGGCTCATCACCTGCGGCGGGGTGTTCGACCGGTCCACCGGCAACTACCGGGACAACGTGGTGGCCTACGCGCGGCTCGTCGGCGTCCGGTAGCCCATCCCGCTCGCGGTGAGGGTTGCCTGAGTGCCCCCGCCGTCCGGCCCGGGTGCACCATCGCGCCATGAAGGTCGTCGTGGACTTCGATCTGTGCGAGAGCAACGCCATGTGCATGGCGGTGGCCCCGGAGGTGTTCGAGGTGCGGGAGGACGACTTCCTGTACATCCTCGACGAGCACCCGCCGGAGTCGATGCGCGAGGCCGTCGAGGACGCCGTGCGCAGCTGCCCCAGGGCCGCGATCTCCATCCAGGAGGACTGAGCCCGCGCTATCGCGGACGGATGTTGTGGTTGCGGGCGAACACGTTGTCCGGGTCCCACGCGGTCTTGACCCGCACGAGGCGGTCGTAGGTGGCCGGGCCGTACGCGTCGCGCACCCGCTCCTCGCCCTCGTCGGCGTCGAGGTGGTTGACGTAGGCGCCGCCCAGCGAGCCGGGCAGCGACGCCTCCCACGCCGAGCGGACCCACGCGACGTGCGGCCCGCCCTCGTCCCCCGGCTGCCACGAGCCGATCACGGTGAGCACGAACGACGCGTCCCGGTAGGCGAAGGCCGTCGCGTCACGCGGGGCGGCGGCCACCGCGCCGCCCATCTGGTGGACCAGGATCTGGTGCCGGGGCGAGGGGCGGCCGAGGTGGTGTTCGACCAGCCGGTCGACGACGCCGTCGGGCAGCCCACCCAGCCACTCCGACTTGACGTAGTAGTGCTGCCCGCGCGGGGTCTCCGCGTCGATCATCTGCTGCAGCGCCACGTACGGGATTGGCCCGAGCAGGTCCACGGCCGGCGGTGCGAACGCGCGCACCGGGGCCAGTGCCCGCTCGCCCTCGGCGAGGTCACCGTGATAGCAGGCGCCGAGCACCACCACCGGCCGGCCCTGCAGCTCGGCCGGGAACTCCGGTGCCGGCGGGGCCACGACGAGCGCGGCCATCAGGCTGACCTCGTGCGGCACCCGGGGTGAGAGGTCGCGCAGGAAGCGCAGCGCGTCGGCGGCCCGGTCGACGGGGTGCACGACCGCGCCGCCGTAGAGGATCGGGCCGACCTCGTGCAGGCGGTAGGTGAAGCGGGTGACGACGCCGAAGTTCCCGCCGCCGCCGCGCAGCGCCCAGAACAGGTCGGCGTTCTCCTCCGCGCTCGCCCGCACGACGCGGCCGTCGGCGGTGACCATCTCGGCGGCCAGCAGGTTGTCGCAGGTCAGGCCGCAGGTGCGCTTGAGCCAGCCGAAGCCGCCACCGAGGGTGAGCCCGGCGATGCCGGTGTCGGAGACCTCGCCACCGGTGACGGCGAGGCCGTGCTCCTGGGTCGCGCGGTCCATCTCGGCCCACACCACGCCGGGCTCGGCGGTCGCCGTGCGGGCGTGCGGGTCGACCTCGATCCCCTTCATGAGCTGCAGGTCCACCAGCAGGCCGTCGTCGCACACGGACAGCCCGGGGATGCTGTGCCCGCCGCCGCGGACGGCGATCGGCAGCCGGTGCCGGCGGGCGAAGCGGATGGCCTCGGCGACGTCGGCGGCGCTCGTGCAGCGGGCGATCACCGCCGGCCGGCGGTCGATCGCGCCGTTCCAGACGCGGCGGACCTCGTCGTAGCCGGGGGTGTCGGTGGTGAGCACCGGTCCGGCGAGGCGCGCGCGCAGTTCCGCGGCGTCGACGGGTGCGGGGGCGGTCGTCGTCATCGTGTCCTCCGTGGTCGTGCGATCTGCGAGGAGCACGACGATGCCCGCGGCGGGCGGGCCGCGGATCGGGGGACGCCACGTACTCCGCGCCGCCGGGCTACGTACGCAGCTCGCGGGCCAACCGGCCGAGCTCGCCGCGGGCGCCGACGCCCGTCTTGTGCAACAGCCGCTCGACGTGCTTCTCCACCGTGCGCGGGGACAGGTAGAGCCGCTGCGCGATCTCCCGGTTGGACAGCCGCTCGCCGAGCAGTCCGAGCACCTCCAGCTCCCGGCCGGTCACCCCGGCCGCCCGCAACGGCTCCGGCACGTCCGCGGCCTCGCCGCGGGGCAGCGGCTGCCCCGCGCGGCGCAGCAGGTCGCGGCACGCCGCGGCAACCCGGTCGTGCCCGCTGCGGCGGAAGAACGTCAGGGCGTCGGTCAGCCAGCGGTGCGGCTCGCCCCAGCCGCCGTCGAGCGCGGGCTCGGCCAGCAGCCGGAAGGCGAGGTGGCGCCAGCCGTCCATCCGGCTCGCGCGCAGCACCGCGTCGGCCGCGGCGACCCGTGTCCGGGCCCGCTCGGGGTCCCCGGCGCGGGCGTCGAGCACGGCCTCGGCCAGCCCGACGATCGCCTGGTTGATCGGGATCGCCTGGGCCGCGTAGGGACGGATCTCGTCGACGGCCTCCGGGCCGGCGCCGGAGACGACGCGCAGCAGCGCGGACAGCGCCGTGAACGAGCCCGTCACCCCGCGCACCCGGCGCGCCCACGACAGCGCGACCGTCAGCTCCTCGAGCGCGCGCGTCCGATCCTCGGCGAACAGCGAGGCGGTGGCCCGCGCGTGGCCCCAGGCGAGCGCCAGCGACTCGGGATGGTCCCCGGCGATCGCGAGGGCGGCCTCCACGGCGTCTTCCATCGAATCGCGGCGCCCGGCGAGGGCGTGCGCGAACCCGAGCTGGAGCAGCGCGGCCGTGCGCACCTCGGTCAGGCCGAGCGCGGCCGCCACCTCGATCGCCCGTCGGCCGGCCTCGACGGCGGCGTCGAGCTCGAACAGGTACGCGTGCAGCCCCACGAGCTGCAGGTCGACCGTGGCGGCCAGGGAGAGCGCGCCCGCCCGGTAGGCGAGCTCGCTGGCCTGCAGCAGGCGGGTGGGCGACGAGCGCTGCAACATGTCGATCGTGCCCAGCTCGTGCAGCGCGCGCATCGACGAGAGCGCGAGGTCGTGCTCGCGGGCGACCGCGTACGCCTGTTCGAACGTCGCCGCCGCGCTGTCCAGGTCGCGCAACCGCTCGCGGCGACCCAGGACCTCCAGCGCCTCGTAGGCGACCTCGGGCAGCTCCAGCCGGACGGCGCGTTCGGCCGCCGCCGCGGCGAGGCGCTCGGCGTCGTCGTAGCGGAGCTCGCCCATGGCGACGTGGGCGGCCAGGGCGTCGACGGCGGTCAGCAGCCGCTCGTCGCCGGCCTCGCGGCCGAGGTCGCGGGCCCGCCCGAGGTGCTCGCGCGCGAGGGGCCGGCGGGCGGCGGCCTCGGCGGCGCGGGCCAGCACGAGGTGCAGGCGCGCGCGGCGGGCGGCCGGGGCGCCATCGGCGTCGAGCAGGGCGAGCGCCTCGGCGCCGACGGCGAGCGCGGCGTCCACTTTCGCGGCCAGCGCCAGCGCCTCGGTCAGCGCCTCCGCGGCGGCGGTGCGGGTCGCCCCGTCGCCGTCCGCGCAGAGCCGGGCGCGAGCGTCGGCACCGAAGGGCCGCTCGCGGGCCCGGGCGTCGGCACCCACGGCGCGCGCCCGCTCCAGGAGGCGCTCGGCGGTCACCAGCGCTCCGCGCGCGACGGCCCGCCGCCCCGCAGCCACGAGCCCGCGGGCCGCGACGTCGGGCTCCCCCGCCGCGCACCACAGGTCCGCGGCGAGCAGGACGCGCGCGTCGTCCTCGCCGTCCACCGCCCGGGCGGCCCGCCGGGCCAGCGCGATCCGGGTCGGCGGCAGCAGCCCGGCCAGGACCGCGTCCCGGGTCAGGGCGTGCCGGAAGGAGAACCCGCCGTCGGCGTCGGTACGCAACAGCTGGACGCCGACCGCGTCGGCCAGCCCCTGCCGGACACCGCTCTCGGGCAGCGCCGTCACCGCGGCCAGCAGGCGCCAGTCGAACCGGCGCCCGAGCACGGCGGCACACTCGACGACCAGGCGGGACTCGGCGCGCAGGGCCTCGAGCCGGCGGGCGACCGCGTCCGCGAACGTACCCGGCACGGCCTGGGAGATCCCCGATGCGGGGACCGACAGCAGCTCCTCGACCAGCAGCGGCAGGCCCTCCGAGCGGCGGGCGACCACCGCGAACACCTCGTCGCCCACCTCGGTGCCCGCCGCGCCGGCACACTGCGCGGCCATCACCGCCACCTCCGCGGGCGGGAGCCGGCCGAGGTCCACCACCCGCGCGGCCCCGCGGCTCTCCAGCCGGGTCACCAGGTCGGACGCCTCGGGGCTCTCGGTGGCGCGCACGGTGACGAGCAGCACCGCGGGCTGCCCGCCGACGTTGTCGGCGAGGTACTCGACGACGGCGAGCGTGTCGGCGTCGGCCCAGTGCAGGTCCTCCACCACGAGCAACGTGCCCGCCGTGCCGCCGAGCGCGCGCGCCAGGCGCAGGACGCCCTCACCGAGGACGACCGAGGACTCCTCGCCGCCGCGGCCCTCCTCGCGCCAGTCCGGCACGATCGTGCCGAGGGCGTGCCGGAACGGGCGGAGCTCGGCGGTGTCGGGCAGCGGGCCGGCGCGGGCGGCGGCGAACAGCGCCTCGGTGAGCGGCCGGTACGGCGCCTGCCCGTGCTGCAGGCTGCGCCCGACGAGCGTCGTCATGGACCGGGCGCGGGCGGCGGCCACCGCCTCGCGGGCCAGCCGGGTCTTGCCGATACCCGCCTCGCCGCGCAGGACCACGGCCGCTCCGGCGCCGCGCGCGGCCCCGTCCAGCACGGTCCGCACGGCGTCGAGCTCGCGCTCGCGACCGACCAGGACGGGGCACAGCGTGCGGGCGCCGCGCGGCGGGGCCGCCGTGTCCCCCGGCTGGTCGTGAGCCATCCGCCGAGGATAGGAGGACCCGCCGGTGCCCGACATGGATCCTTTTCGGGGCGAGCGCGCCGCTCACGACACCGACATGCATCCATGTCGGGCGGATGGGCGGGAGACCGCGCCGCGTCGACCGCCGCCTTGCCCGGGCCGGGTGCAGCGGCGAGGATCGAGCGGCCACACCCCCCGCACCAGGAGAGCCGCCGATGACCACCGCGAGCACGAAGGTATGGAACACGCCACTGACGCCGCTGGCGTTCCTGCGCCGCTCGGCCGAGGTGTACCCGGACAAGCCCGCGATCGTCTACGGCGAGCGCCGTCACACCTACGCGCAGTTCGCCGCCGAGGCGACCCGGGTGGCGCGGGCGCTGCGGGGTTCCGGGGTGGAGCCCGGCGACCGGGTGGCCTACCTGGTGCCGAACCTGCCGGAGATGCTCATCGCGCACTTCGCGGTGCCGCTCGCGGGCGCCGTGCTGGTGGCGATCAACACCCGACTGTCCACCGAGGAGGTGCGCTACATCCTCGACCACTCCGGGGCGAAGCTGCTCGTCGTCGACGCCGCCCTGCACCCGACGGTCGCGCCGGTCGCCGCCGAGCTGGCGACCGTGCAGGAGATCGTCACCGTGGTGGACCCCGTCAACCCGGGCGACGGCACCGGCAGCGGCGTCACCTACTCCGACCTGCTGGCTCGCGGCTCCGACGAGCCACTGCCGTGGGCCGTGGAGGACGAGAACGCGCCCATCTCGATCAACTACACGTCGGGTACGACGGGCAAGCCGAAGGGCGTGCAGTACTCCCACCGCGGTGCCTACCTGAACTCGTTCGGCGAGATCGTGCACTCCGCGCACAGCCCGGACAGCGTCTACCTGTGGACGCTGCCGATGTTCCACTGCAACGGCTGGTGCACCACCTGGGGCGTCACGGCGATCGGCGGCACCCACGTGTGCCTGCGCGAGGTGCGCGGCGACGCGATCTGGGGGCTGATCTCCGAGCACCGGGTCACGCATCTCAACGGCGCGCCCACCGTCGTCACGACGATCATGCGCGCGCCGGAGCGCGAGGAGCTCGACTACCAGATCGTCGTCACCACCGCGGGCGCGCCGCCGTCGCCGACGACGATCCTGCAGATGGAGCAGCTCGGGTTCCGGGTGGTGCACGTCTACGGGCTCACCGAGACCTACGGGCCGTACTCGGTGAACCAGTACCAGCGCGCCTGGGACGGGCTCGATCCCGAGGAACGCGCGAAGCTGCAGTCCCGCCAGGGCGTCGGCATGATCTGCGCGGACTGGATGCGCGTGGTCGACAAGGAGATGAACGACGTGCCCGCCGACGGCGAGACGATGGGCGAGGTCGTGATGCGCGGCAACAACGTGATGCTCGGCTACTACGACGACCCCGAGGCGACCGAGAAGGCGTTCGCCGGCGGCTGGTTCCACTCCGGCGACCTCGGCGTCATGCACCCGGACGGCTACGTCGAGCTGCGCGACCGCGCCAAGGACGTCGTCGTCTCCGGCGGGGAGAACATCTCGACGATCGAGGTCGAGCAGGCCATCGTGTCCCACCCCGCCGTCGTCGAGGCCGCGGTGATCGGCGTACCCGACGAGCGGTGGGGCGAGCGACCCAAGGCCTTCGTCATCCTCGCCGAGGGGCAGGAGGCGACGGAGGACGAGCTGATCGAGCACGTCAAGTCGAGGATCGCCCGGTACAAGGCACCGAAGGCCGTGGAGATCGTCGGCGAGCTGCCGAAGACGTCGACGGGCAAGTGCAGAAGTTCGAGCTGCGCGAGAAGGAGTGGGCCGACGCCGGGCCGAACCGGATCCGCGGCTGACAGCGGCTGCTGCGCTCGCGATGATGGGGCGGTCCCACCGACGAGAGGACGACCGATGTCCCCCACCCTGCGCGAGCTCAGCGGCCTGCCGGACGGCGCGGCACAGCTCAGCCGGTCCACGCTGGTGCTCATCGACTGCCAGAACACCTACACGCGCGGGGTGATGGAACTCGAGGGCGTGCAGGCGGCGCTCGACCAGGCCGAGGAACTGCTGGACCGGGCACGCTCGGCGGGGATCCCGGTGATCCACGTGCAGCACGACGCGGGCGCCGGCTCGCCCTACGACGTCCGGGCCGAGATCGGCGCGATCGTCGACCGGGTCGCGCCCCGCGGTGCCGAACCGGTGATCGTGAAGAACTTCCCGAACGCGTTCGTCCAGACGGACCTGCACGAGCGGCTGCAGGCCGACCCCGACCGGGACCTGCTGCTCGCCGGGTTCATGACGCACATGTGCGTCAACTCGACCGCGCGCGGCGCGTTCAACCTCGGGTACCGCTCCTCGGTGGTCGCCGCGGCGACCGCGACCCGCGCCCTGCCGGGTCCCGACGGCGCCGAGGTGCCGGCCGCGGCGCTGCAGAGCGCGAGCCTGGCGGCTGTCGCCGATCTGTTCGCGGTGGTCGTCCCGGACGCGCGGGCCGTCGCGGACTGACAGGGCGCCGCCCGTTCGATTAGCGTCGCCACGCATGCACGTGGGACGCGGGATCTTCCTCCAGAACCGGGGCCAGCCGGAGCGCGACGGCGAGGTCGTCGCCACCGAGTTCCGGCTCGCCGGGCGGGCGGAGGCCGACGGGTTCGACTCGGTGTGGGCCGCGGAGCACCACTTCGACGGATACCACATGTGCCCGAGCCCGGTGCAGGCGCTGACCTGGCTCGCGGCGCGCACGGAGCGGGTGCTGCTCGGCTCGATGGTCGTCGTCCTGCCGTGGTACGACCCGGTCCGGCTGGCCGGCGAGCTGGCGATGGTCGACCACCTGTCCGGCGGGCGGCTGCTGCTCGGCGTCGGGCGCGGGCTGGGCCGGATCGAGTTCGACGGGTTCCGGCTGCCGATGGCGGAGTCCCGGCCGCGGTTCGTCGAGCACGCCGAGGCGCTGGTGGCGGGGTTCGAGACCGGGACGATGGCCTACGACGGCGAGTACTACCGCCAGCCGCCGGTGCAGCTGCGCCCGCGCCCGCACGGCTCGCTGCGCGGGCGGGTGTACGCCTCGGCGGTCTCGCCGGCGTCGATCGACATCATGGCCCGGCTGCGCTTCGGCGTCATGGTCATCCCGCAGAAGCCGTGGGAGACGACGGAGGCCGAGATCCGCGCCTACCGCGAGCGCTTCCTCGAGATCAACGGGGTGGAGCCGCCACGACCGATCCTCGCCACCTGGGTCAACGTGCACGAATCCGCGGCTCGCGCCCACGAGCTGCACGAGGAGAACACGGTGGAGTACGCGCGCTCGATCGTCGAGCACTACGAGTTCGCGAACTCCGGCCTCGCCGAGATCCCCGGCTACGAGTACTACGGGGCGCTGGCGCGCAACATCGCCAAGCACGGCGTGGACCGGTTCACCCGCTTCCTCGCCGACCTGCAGGTGCACGGCACGCCCGGGAGCGTCACCGACCAGCTCGTCGACCAGGCGCGGCGCATCGACGCGGCAGGGGTGATCGTGGTGCTCTCGACGTTCGGGCATCAGGGTTCCGCCGAGGCCGAGCGCAACCACGACCTGTTCGCGCGCTCGGTCCTGCCGCGGCTGCACGACGTCGACGCGCACCGCACCCTGGCCCGCCCGTGCTGAGCGTCCGGGTCGACGGGTGGCAGGTGCAGTGCTGCGGCGAGCCGTTCGGCGTGGGGTCCCGCATGAGCTGGACGCTGAACCCCGACCCGGACCGCGCGTTCCTGACCGGTGTCCTCGGCGCGGAGCTCGCCGCGACCGTCACCCAAAAGCGCGGAGAGCCACGGCTGCCTGCCCGCGGACACGCGGGCGACGCGGGCTGGGTCGAGTCGATCCGCGGGGTGTTCCGCCGCGACGACGGGCCGGTCGTGCTGCGCGAGCAGCGGTCGGCGGACCGCGAGGACGACGAACCTGACGGGCTCCCGCTCGTGTCCTACCTCGTCGAGCTCCCGGGAGCGGTGACGTCCGCGCCCTGTGCGAACCCCTGGCCCGTCCCGGGAACCTGGGGCATCACCTGCTCTCCTGCAGGGCCAGGGCCCGGCGCCGCCGCAGGTGGGCCTGCTCGACGGCGTTCGCGGTGCGCTCGATCGCCGCGTCGTAGCTCTGCACGGCCTCGGCGTTCCGGCCCAGGCGGCGGAGCAGGTCCGCGCGGACGGCGTGGAACGGGTGGTAGCGCTCGAGGGCCCCGGCGACCTCCGGGTCGTCGACGAGGGCGAGCCCGGCCGCGGGCCCGTCGACCTCGGCCACCGCGACCGCCCGGTGCAGCGCCACGACCGGCGTCGGGGTCAGCACCAGGAGCTGGTCGTAGAGCGCGACGATCTGGGCCCAGTCCGTGGCGGCCGCGTCCGCGGCGTCGCTGTGCACCGCGTTGATCGCGGCCTGGATCTGGTACGGTCCCGGCCGGTTGCGGCGCAGGCACTGCCGGACGAGGGACTGGCCCTCGGCGACGAGGTCGGGGTCCCAGCGGCTCCGGTCCTGGTCGGCGAGCAGCACCAGCTCGCCGCCGTCGCCGGTCCGGGCGGGCCGGCGGGACTCGACGAGCAGCATCAGCGCGAGCAGCCCGATCGCCTCGGGCTCGTCGGGCATCAGCCCGGCGAGCAGCCTCCCGAGGCGGACGGCCTCGGCGCACAGGTCCGCGCGGACGAGCCCGTCGCCCGCGCTGGCCGGGTACCCCTCGTTGAACACGAGGTAGACCACGGCGAGCACGGCACGCAGGCGTTCCGGCAGCTCGGCCTCCGCCGGGACCCGGTAGGGGACCCGCGCGTCGCGGATCTTGCCCTTGGCCCGGACCAGCCGCTGGGCCATCGTCGCCTCCGGGACCAGGAACGCCCGGGCGATCTCGCCGGTGGTGAGCCCGCCGAGCAGCCGCAGCGTCAGCGCCACCCGCGCGGCCGGGGCGAGCGCGGGGTGGCAGCAGGTGAAGATCAGGCGCAGCCGGTCGTCGCCCACCGGGTCCTCCTCGACGGCCTCGTCGGGCGTCTGCAGTCGGGTGGCCTGGGCGTGGCGGTCCGCGCGGGAGGCCTCGCGGCGCAGCCGGTCGATCGCGCGGTTGCGCGCCGTGGTGATGATCCATCCCGCCGGGCTCGGCGGGAGCCCGGCGTCCGGCCACCGCCGCACCGCCTCGGTGAACGCATCCTGCACCGCCTCTTCGGCGACGTCGATGTCGCCGAACGCGCGGACCAGCACGGACACCGCGCGGCCGTGCTCCTCGCGGAACACGCGCGCGATCTCGCGCACGGGTAGGGCCGGCACGCTCAGGAGCCCGCGCCGTCGTGCAGCGGGCGCACCTCGATCGAGAGCGGGCTGAGCACCCGGGCCAGCCGGCGACCCCACTCCAGGGCGGCGTCGAGGTCCGGTGCGCTGACGACGGTGAACCCGCCGAGGTGCTCCTTGCCCTCGGTGAACGGGCCGTCGGTCACGAGGACGTCGCCGTCGTGGGCGCGCACGACGGTGGCCGTGCTCGGCGCGTGCAGCGCGGCGGCGAAGACCCACGCGCCCGCCGCCTGCATCTCCCGGTTCAGCGCGTCCAGGTCCCGCATGATCGGTTCGAGGATCTCGGGCGGCGGCGGGTCGCCGTCGGGCTGGTAGATGCTGAGCAGGTACTGCGTCGTCACGGGATCCTCCGGTAGGTCGCGATCATCACGCCGGTCGTCGTGGGCACGGAGTCGACGAGCCGCAGTGTGCGGGACGGGCCGGCGCCGGCGAACAGCCGCTGCCCGGTCCCCAGGACCAGCGGGTGGATCGACAGCCAGAGCTCGTCCACCAGGTCCGCGGCCAACAGCGAGCGGACGAGCTCACCGCTGCCGAGCACCGTCAGGTCGACGGGCTCCGCCTTGAGCACGGCCACGGTCTGCGCGGCGTCGCCGGTGAGCAGCGTCGAGTTCTCCCAGGTCAGCGGCCCGCGCAGCGTGCGGGACGCGACGTACTTGCGCTGGGCGTTCAGCACCGGCGTGAACGGGTTGTCGGTCTGGCGCGGCCAGTAGCCGGCGAAGTCCTCGTAGGTCCGCCGGCCGAACAGCAGCGCCCCGCCCGTCGCCGTCGCCTCCGCCATGCCCTCGGCCATCACCCGGGCCATCACCTCGTCCTGGTACGGCTGCGCCCACCCGCCGTGCGCGAACCCGCCACGACGGTCCTCGTCGCACCGCCCCGGCGCCTGCACCACGCCGTCCAGGGTCACGTTCTCCACCACCACGATCCTGCCCATCGGGCCGCCCTCCTCCGGTGACCGCCGGTCCGTTGCCGGCTTCTCACCGCCCAGACGAACGGCCCGCGGCAGGATCGACACCGCGCGCGAAGATCTTCTTCGGTAGCATCGCGCACGCGCCGCCGGGCGCACCCGTCCGCGGGGAAGGGAGTCCGGCACGTGCAGGCCGCCGGGCTCACGGGCGTCGAGCGGGCGCTGGTGCTCGCCGACCCCGCCGCGCTGGCGGCGCACCTCGCGGCGTCGGCGGAGGCGGCCACGAGCCCGATCGACGGCCTGCCGCCACTGCTCGCGCTGCTGCGCCGCGACCGGCACCCCGCGGACGTGCGCCGCTGCACCGAGCTGCTGCTCGACGCCGGCGCGGATCCGGACAGCTCCACTCCCCAGGACGGCGGCGAGTGGGGGATCTCCGGGCTGTCCGACGCCGTCGAGCGCCGCGACCTGGCGCTGGTCCGGCTGCTGCTCGACGCCGGCCTCGCCGTCGACACACGCGGCTGGAGCAACTTCACCCCGCTGGACCAGGCCGCCATGCACGGGCGGACGGAGGCGGTGCGGCTGCTGATCGAGCGCGGGGCGGACCTGGACGACTGCGCCTTCGACGACGAGGGGCCCACGCCGCTGGACTGCGCGCTGTGGGGTCTGGCGAACAACCGCGCCGACGACGGCGACTACCGCGGCACGGTTGCGGCGCTGCTCGCGGCCGGCGCCCCCACCCGGCACTCGCCGCCCACGGGTGACGAGGCGATCGACGCGATGCTGGAGCGGGGTGATCGCTGACCGCCGCCGTCGTATCGCGGCATGTCCCAGCCCGGCCCGGCCCGCGGTGGGCGCACCGCTCGCCACGGCGCGCTGACGGTAGCATCGCTAATCATGTCGGTGGAGGTGGAGGCGCGGGTGCCCGGTGCGGTCCGGGTGACCGTCGCCGCCGTGAGCACGACCACCGTCACGGTCCTGCCCGTGTTCCTCACCGGCGGGCTGGCCGTGCTGATCGGCGACGAGCTGGGGTTCGACCCCGCCGGGCTGGGCCTGGTCGTCGCGCTGTTCTTCGGCGTGAGCGCGGTGGCGGCGCTGCCCGCGGGGTGGCTGGTCGAACGGTTCGGCGCGGGCCCGACCAGCCGGATCGGGATGCTCGGCTCGGCCGCGACCATGCTCGGTGTCGCCCTGTTCGCCCGCTCCTATGTCACGTTCGTCGCGATCCTGCTGTGCAGCGCATGGTGCAACGTGCTCGGGCAGCTCGCGGCGAACCTCACGCTCGCCCGGGGGATCCCCGCGGAGCGGCTGGGCCTGTCGTTCGGGATCAAGCAGTCGGCGATCCCGATCGCGACGCTGCTCGCGGGCCTGTCGGTGCCGGCGATCGGGCTGACCGCGGGCTGGCGGTGGGCGTACGTCGCGGGCGCGGGGCTGGCGCTGCTCGCGCTGCTGGTGGCCCCGCGCGGGGCGGCCGGGCGGGAGCGGGGGTCGGCGACCCCCGGTGAGCGGGCGACGGCCGCGCTGGCCGTGGTCGGCCTGGCCGCCGGACTGGCCGCCGCCGCGG
>DATLGI010000047.1:0-4954 GCA_035540535.1 Pseudonocardia sp. | reverse complement strand
GGGCGGAAGCAGTGACCGGCCGCTGCCGGCACCGCCGCGACCCGTGGCTGCCCCGGGTCGGGTTCGTCGCCGCCGCGGTCGTGGTCGCGCTCGGCTACGGGGTGTTGCACGGCGCCCTGGTCGGGGCGTCGGATCGGGTCGCGCGTGCCGCCGACACCTGCGCCGTCGAGGAGGTGGCTCGGTGACCGACGACCCGACCTTGGCCGCGATGCGAGCCGCCGCCGAGCACGCTCGCGCCGCGAACCACACCGCCCCCCACGCCGCCCGCGACGTCGCATCCCGTTCCCCGACGTGAGCGACTGGGACTGCCCTGAGGACGCCCTATACGACGGGGCGGCACCCGGCCCGGCCGAGGACGAGGGCGGTGAGCGGCGGTGAGCGGCCACGCCTGGACCGAGCCGTTCGCCGGGCGGGGCCGGTTCCCCGCGGTGTGTCGTCGCTGCTGGCTCCGTGAGAACGACCCGGGCGCCGACGCGCCCTGCCCGGCCGACGAAGATCGGGAAACCAGCCGATGAGCGGCGACACCGCGGATGACGTCTGGGCGTGGCTCGCCGCCTGCCGCATCTGCGGCGGAATCCACGAGTACCGCGAGGTCCCCCGTGAGCCGTGGGAGTGGGCGGCGCGGACATGGGCCTCCCCGGTCGACGGCCACACGTACCGGTCGCGGTACGGCTCCGGGCCCGACCTGGCCGCTCTCCGCGCCGAGTGGGACAGGGACCGCGCGCTGTCCGGCTGCACCGACACCACCGACCCCGAGAAGGGCTGAGCCGTGCCCCTGAATCTGTCCATCGACGAGGAGACGATGCGCGCTCTGATCGGCGACGCCATCCTCGCCAGCATCGACGTCGACGGCCGCAACGCGCTGATCCAGGCTGCGATCAACTATCTGGTGTCGCCGCGTAAGCGCCCCGACTCTTGGCGCAACGAGGTCTACCCGAGCCCGCTGGAGGAGGCGTTCATCCAGGCTGTGGAGGTGTACGCGCGCACCGTGGTCCGCGAGTACATCGAGACCGACCCGCAGGTCGGCGAGACGTTGCGGGCCAAGTTGGGGGAGTTGTTCGGCGGGTACCGGCACAAGCTCGACGAGGACGGCTCGTTCTCCCGGGAGCTGAACGCCTGGGTCATCGCCTACCTGAGCGGTGCCCACGATGTCTGACTGCTCGGGGTCGCGGCCGTGCACGTGGGACCTGGACCCGGCCGAGGTCCGCGCCCTCCTGGCGGGCGGTGAGCGCCGTGCCTGAGCGGATCCAGCTTCAGCGCAAGAGCGGATGGCGCAAGCCCGAGGGCGTGGTCTCCCGTGGCCCGGCCGTCGCGGTGGGGCAACCCGTACCGGGTGTCCGCCCAGTACCGCTGGGCGGACGGCGAGCCGTGCCCGTACCCGGGCCCGGCCGAGCGGGTGGAGGGCGACTGGGAGCAGTTGGAGCGATGCGAAACGGCCCAGCAGGCCGTCCTCTGGTACGAGGCGTGGATCACGAAGATGGTGCCCAGCATGGCAGCCGACGCCGCCGCCAGCCTGGCCGGGCGGGACCTGGGGTGCTGGTGTCCGGTGGGTCAGCCGTGCCACGCGGACGTTCTGCTCGTGATCGCGAACGCACCGGCAGCGGCGGGCGGGGGTGGGCAGCGGTGAGGACTTACCAGTTGTTCGCCCACACCCCCGTCTGGCGCGTCGTGGAGATCGTGCACACCACGACGACCGGCGATGGGCGTCCTCGGCTGCTGACTGGCCGGGTCGCCTATCGCTGGACCCGCAGGGAGTGCGAGCGGTGCGGCCGACGTTGGCTGTCGAGCGCGCCACGCCCGGCCGTGATCGAACGCTGGGCTTGCGACGACGGGGGACAGCAGTGACCGCCCCGGGCCCGGAGTGCCCGCTGTCGGAGCTGCCCGCGTCGCAGTGCGCCTGCCACCGCCACCGTGGCGGCGCCCTGCCGGCGGAGGTGGAGACGGTGGGACAGCCGTTGCAGGCCGCCTACCCCGGGGTGTGCGAGCGCTGCGAAGGCCGGATTATCCCGGGGCAGGACATCGCCCGGGTCGCCGACGGGGCCGGGTACGTCCACGCGCGGGAGTGCCCGCAGTGAGCGGCCCGACGCCGGCACCCGACGAGAGCGGGCGGCAGATCCACGCGATGCAGTACCGGGCGGGCTCCCGCGGCCTCGGCAGGCTCGGCGTCGCCGACTCCGAGCCGCACTGGCTCTGCGCGTGCGGGCAGTGGCGGTACGCGGCCCGGCCGAACGGCCGCGCCCGCTCGGGGAACAACCTCGCCGCCGCGCAACGGGCGTGGGCAGCACACGCCGCGCGCGCCCTTGGTGACGAGCGCCGTGCCGCCACGGTCCCACGCGATCGGGACGGAGGGCAGGATGAGCGGCGTGACTGACCTGGCGGCGTGGCTGCTCGCGCAACTCGACGAAGTCGAGCGTTCAGCCCAGTACGCGGTCCAGTACGGCCGAGAGAGGCGGATGGCCAGCAAGGCCGCAAATTGGGCGCTCGCCGACGTCGCAGCCAAGCGGGCGATCATCGAGCGCTACCAGTTCCTGACCAGTCACGGCCCAGCCGTCGACCACACCCGCGCTATGGACATGACTACCGGGGCGATCAGCGCACTGCGGGACGTACTGCGGTACCTCGCCTTGCCCTACGCCGGCTGGCCCGGCTACGACCCCGCCTGGGCGCCGGACACGGCACCATGACCGGCATGCGCGAGCACCACCCCGATATCTTCGCCGCGATCGACGCCGCCGTCGGCTGCCAGCACTGCGGCGGGCCGCTCGGCGACTCCCCGTCGGATGACTTCTGCTCGGCCGACCATCAGGCGGCGTGGCACGCGGACCGTGCCGATGAGTTGGTCGGGTACCGGGAGCCGTGGGACCACCCGGAAGAGCTCTCCGGGGTCGGAGACGACGCCTACACGGTGGTCACGTTCCGGCTGCCGCGGGAGACCGCGAACCTGAACGCCGACTGGCGCGCCGTACGCTGCGCGCTCACCTGCGCCACCACCGACGCCCAGCGCGCAGCCGTCCGGCTGCGAGTGGAGTCGCTGACCGCCCGGACGGTCGCGCGCCAGCAGCGGATGGCCACAGAACTCGTCGACGCGATACGACCCAGCATAGACGCGCTCGGCGAGTTCTTCCGGAACTTCGCGCGGAGCTTGACGGAGGCTTACTCGCAGTTGTCCCGGGCGTTCCAGGACGTGCCGCCGAAGCCGTCCCCGCCGGCCGACGTCGACCCGATGGCGCGGGCGCTGCAGCTACGCCGGGCCCGCAACACCGGCCCGCAGCGCGCCCCCCGGCCGCCGCGCACCATCGGTCGTGCCGCGACGACCCCGCGCCGCTGACCGCGATCGGGTTCATGCCCGCGGACGGTCCCGTCGAGCACCCTCGGTCGCCAGCCGGTACCGCGTCTGCACGCCCGTCTTCGACATCCGCACCTCGTCCGCCACCTGACTCCACGACAGGTGATCGACGTCGCGCAGCTCCACGATCAGGGCGGTGGGCACGTCGGTGCGCCCGCGGGGGCCGGTGCGCCGCAGCTCGATTTCGCCGGCCTGTCGGATCCAACGCTGCACGGTAGTCGCATCGACCCGATGCCGGGCTGCCAGCTCATGGGACGTGGCACCGGCCCGGTAGTCATCGAGGACTCGCCTACGCAGGCCTGGAGTCGCCTTGGCCGCGGGCACCGGTCAGCCGCGGAGGAACTCGTCGCGGCTGGCGCCGCCCAGCGGGCAGACCGCCAGGTAGCGGTCACGGTGGTGGGGTGCGTGCGTCGCGAGGACCGTCAGCGTGACCGTGCTGCCGCACCTGGGGCAGGTGGTGACAGAGGCGATCTGCGCGCGATCCGCGGCGCGCGCGATCGACGCTGCGGCTGCCTCGATGGTGTCGAAGTGCCAGTCGTTCCCGTGGGGGTCGAGGCCGGACACGTGCGCGCCGCCGTGGCGGGACTCCGTGGCCACGCAGAGCCCGTCCACTTCGACCCAGCCGTGGCTGTGCTCGTCGACGTGGCTGGCGGGGACGCCGGCGTCGAGGATTGCGGCGTAGAGGCTCATGGCGAGGTTCCTTTCGGAGGTTCGGCGGTGTCAGGAGCCCTAGGTTACCGCAATGGGGACCGTTAGGCAAGAGTCACCAGCCGATGAGCGGCGATAGTTTGACGGCCGTGGTCCGTCAGCGGCGCCAGACGTTGACCTGCTCCCGCTCGAGCAGGGGCGCCCCGTCCGGTCCCTTCAGGTGCGGGGGCACGTAGACGGGCCGGCGCTGTGTGCGACCCGGGCCGACGGCCTGCTGGCGCCAGTGCCCGCGGACCAGCCAACGGTGCCGGTATACCCGGCCCGGGTGGTCCCCGGACGGTTCAGCGGGTGCGGTGGCGGCCCGCCGTAGGTCGATCAGCGTGACCCCCCGCTCGGGGTGATCGCGCCGGGATGCCGGCGCGCCAGCGTCGACCGGGCGGTGTAGCGGGCGGGCGTCGGCGACGGTGGGCTGCGCCATCAGCAGCCACGTCGCACCGAGCGCAGCCACCAGTCCCGATGACCGGCCGCGGCTGGTCATCGGGACCGGGTCGAGCAGCGGCAGCACGATGTCTGCGAACGCGAACAGCTCCAGCTTCGACCACCGGTCGGCCAGGGCGTGCGTGATCGGGTGGGTCCGGGTGAGCAGCCCGAGCCGGACCCCGCCCGAGTCGGGCGCCCACATCACCCCGTCGACCTGCACGGTCGGCGGTACCCGGGCGCCGAGCGGGCTGGTGGTCCAGGCGCTGTCGGGGGCGGCGCGCCACGGCAGGTGCGGCAGCCCGGACTCCCACACCAGCAGCCCGAACGTCGACGGGCGCGCGGCGCTTGCCGCGCTCACCGACCGGCTCGCCGACGCCGGGGTTGAGCGGGGGTTGGCGGAGCGGTGACCCGGTGGATCCTATGCGGAGGCCCAGTCCTCAGGTGCGTGGCGGCGGAGGAAAGCCGTGGCGGGGTGAGGAC
>DATLGI010000046.1:0-18256 GCA_035540535.1 Pseudonocardia sp. | reverse complement strand
CCCGAGGACTGCTCGAGATCCACACCCGCGCCCGTCTGGTCTTCACCCCGCGCAGCCTCACCCCGACGTGGGGCGGCGAGACCCTCGACCCCACCCCGATCCTGCAACGCCTGCTCCCCCGCACCGGGCGGTCCGCGGCGGCCGCGTGACGTGTCGTCCCGCTCACCCAGCACCATCGCGGTTCCCTGCCCACCTCGGACACGTCAAGGCGCACAGCCGTCCGGCCACCTGCATCGAGCAACACGAGCCCGAGTTGCTCGGTGGCGGCCGGGGCACCACCGGAGTCGAAGCTCACCGAGCAGCCGCACCGCGCCGTCACCCCGTGGGCCCGGGCTCAGGCCGGTGGTTCCTCCGCGAGGTCCAGCCGGTCGAGCAGGCCGAGCACCTGGAACAGCCGCCGCGGCAGGCCCGTGCCCAGCGCCACGCGCAGGCGGCGGCCGGCCGCGGCGGCGCGCTCCTCGGCCTGCAGGACGAGGCGGACGCCGGAGGAGTCGACGAACTCCAGCGTGGAGAAGTCGAGCAGCAGGACGGCCGGGGCGTACTCCTCCGCGGCCCGGACCTCGCGTTCGGCGACGGGCAGGCCGTTCAGGTCGAGGCAGCCGGTGAACCTCAGGACCAGCGTGCCCGCGACGTCCTCGCGCGTCACCCGCAGGCCGCCGTCGTCGGTCCCGTCGCCCTCCGCCGGCCGTTCCGCGGAACTCACTCCGTCGCCCGATCGGCCGGCACCTGCATGACCAGCACGGCGACGTCGTCGCGCAACGATCCGTTCTGGAACGCGACGACGTCCGCGACGACGGTCTCGGCGATCTCCTCGGCGGAGCAGCCGGCGGAATCGCTCAGCAGCGCGGACAGCCGGCTCGAGCCGTAGAGGCCACCGTCGGCGCCCCGTGCCTCGGTGACCCCGTCGGTGTAGCACACCATGGTCTCACCCGGGCGCAGGCGGACGTCGCCCTCGACCAGCCGGGGATCGGGGTACACGCCGAGCAGGGTACCGGCCGGTAGCACCGGTTCCACCGCGCCCTTCCGAAGCAGCAGCGGCGACGGGTGGCCGGCGTTGACCGCGGTGACGTCCGCGCCCTGCGCGTCGACCCGCAGGGTGCCGTGGACGACGGTGGCGAAGCGCAGGTCGCCGGGCAGGGCGTTGCCCAGCATCGCCGCGTTCAGTCGACGCAACGCCTCGGCGGGGGCGAGGCCGTGCCCGCACTCCGCGCGCAGCGAGTAGCGGATCAGCGCGGTGAGTGCCGCGGCGAGCGCACCCTTGCCGCAGACGTCGCCGATCATGAAAGCCCACTGGCCGGGGGTGGCGCCCGGGTACACGTCGTAGGTGTCGCCGCCCACCTCGGTGCCCTCGGCCTGGGCCAGGTACCGGGCCGCGAGGCGCACGCCGGGGATCTCCGGCAGCGCCGCCGGAACCAGCGCCGACTGCAGCGCGTGCGCGATGCTGCGCTGCTGCTCGTACAGCCGGGCGTTGTCCAGCGCCAGCGCCGCCCGGGCGGCGAGCTCGCCCGCGAACGACAGGTCGGCCTCGTCGAACCGGCGCCCGGACTCGGCCTGCACCAGCGACAGGGACCCGAGGCTGCGGCCGCGCACCTGCAGGGGCACGGTGACGATGGACCGCAGCCCGATCGACCGGATCAGCTCCAGGTGCTCGGCGTCGCGGGCGGCCGCGGCCACCAGCTCCTGCGAGATCTCCGGCACGAACGACGGGACGCCGGTGCGGGCGACCTGGATCGAGCCCCCCGGCGTGTGCGGGTCCGGCGGGTACCGCTCCTGCAACCGGCGCACGAACTCCACCTTCTGCGGGTCGCTGTGCCCGACGGCGACCTGGTCCACCCGTGCTCCGCGCACCAGGCTCACCGCGCACCAGTCGGCGATCCCGGGCACGGCCAGGTCGGCGAGGCGCTGCAGCCGCGCCTCCACCGACATCGGCGCGTCCAGCAGCAGGCCGGCCTCGGCGAGGAACGCCGTGTGATCGCGCTCCCGCTCTGCGACCGACCGGGCCCGCTGCTCGGCGACGTACAGGCGCGCCCGGTCGAGGGACTGCGCGCACAGCGAGGCGATGGTGACGAGGTACTCCCGCTCGTCCACGCTGAACTGCCGCGGGGCGCGGAAGCTGAAGACGAGCCCGCCCAGATCCCGAACCTCGCCCTGTTCGCGGTCCTCGACGCGCATCGGCAGGCACGCCGACGCCTCGTAGCCGCCCGCACCGTGCACCGGCGCCATCTCGGGGTAGCGGGCGCGCCACTGCTCGGCGCTCTCCAGCCACACCGGGACGCCGGTCAGCACGGCGTCGGACAGCGGCCGCCCGCGCTGCAGGGCAAGCCGCCGGTACGGTGCCGTCAGCTCCTGGGTCCACCCGCGGAAGTGCACCTGCTCCAGGCCGCCGTCGGCGGTGACGAAGACGTTGGCGGCGTCCGCACCGAGCAGGTCGGCGGCGCGGGTGGCGGCGAGCTCGCCGATCGCTGCCGGCGTGGCCGCCGACGACAGTGCTTCGGCGAGCTCCTGCAGGGCCGCGCTGCGCGCGCGCGCCGCCTCGGCCAGCCGCAGGTCGTGCCGGTGAGCGCGGTGCAGTTCGGTGACCTCGAACGCCTGCAGGATCAGCCCCAGGACCTCGCCGTCGGGGCCCCGCAGCGGGCGGTGGCGCACACTGAACCAGCACTCGACGTCCTCGCCCGCCCGCCGCAGCACGACCCGCTGCGCCGGGTCCTGGTACGGGCGGCCGGTGCGGTACACCTCGTCGAGCAGGGCGACCAGCCCTTGGCCGGCCGCCTCGGACAGGCCCTCGCGGATCGGCCTGCCCAGGACCTCACCCGCCCCCAGCACCTCGCGCGCCGCGGCGTTGAGCAGCTCGACGACGTGCTGTGGACCGCGGGTGATTCCCAGCGGGAAGTCCAGCCGGGCGAGAACCTCGGCGGGGTCGGTCCGCATCGGCGCAGCCTAGCCGCGGATCGTCGCGCGTCCAGCCGCCGCGGGACGGACAACCTCGCCCGTGCCGGACGGCGAGACCGCCGCGGGTCAGGCCGAGCGGCGGCGGGCGAGGGTGCGGACCGCCTCGTCGGGGTCGGACACGACGGGCATGACCACGCCCAAGCCGGTGATCTCCAGCACCCGGACGATCCCGTGGGTCGGGGTCCCCGCCAGGCACAGCTCGCAGCCCCGCCGGTCGGCCCGGTCGTCCAGGTCATACATCGCGGCGACCCCGTGCGAACCGAGGAAGCCGACGCAGGTCAGGTCCAGGACCACGTCCAGGCCACGCGCGAACTCCGCTTCGACGGACTCGGTGATCAGCGGCGCGGTGAGCATGTCGACCTCGCCGTCGAGCGACACCACGGCCACCGACCGCGCCGGGCGGCGGACGTCGACGGTCAACATCCGGATAGCGAGCTCGCGGTCGTCGTGGGGCCGGTCGGTCATCGATGGCGCTCCGCACTGGCCGAGGGTCGGACCGGCGCCGCCCGACGACGCGCGGGCGAGGCACGACTGGGGAACGACCCGGTGAGTCGCCCGCCAGATTGCAGCAGGATTCGGCGGTGCGCAACCCATTTCGGTCGTTCGACACCGCGGGGTTCACCCGCTGTCACGGTCCGCCCGGCCGACCGGCCCGGCGGCGTCCGTCCCCCCGCCCATCACCACCGCGGCTCCGGTGAGCTCCAGCACCCGGGCGACGGGGCCGCCGGCGGGGTACACCAGCCGCACGCACATGGCGCGGGCGCGCGCCTCGGCGGCGAGGTCGAGCAGCAGCCGCACCCCGGCGCTGGCGAGGTGCGTCACCCCGTGCAGGTCCACGACCAGCTCCCGCGGGCCGGCCCGCTCGCCCCCGGCCGGCTCGTTCCCGGCCGGCTCGTTCCCGGCCGGCTCGTCCAAGCCCGCGAGGATCTGCGCCCGCAGGTGGGCGACCCCGGCGAGGTCGACCTCGCCGTGCAGCCGCACCACCGGCCCGCCGCGTTCGACGCGAACCTGCACACCCGCACCACCCGGGCCGGGATCGGGCCGGGTCGGCGGACCGGGCGGTGCCGGCGGGTCGGGCAGGGGCGGCGGGTCCGCGGAGCTCCCGTCGACGGGTCGGGGCGCGGGGACGGCGAACCGCACGGCGGTGCCGGCCGGCGCCGGTTCCACGGCCGCGGTGTCCCCGCCGATCGTGCGAATGAGGTCCAGCCCACGGCCGCGGTGGCCGCGGTCCGCCGGCGGCGGGCGCCACGTGCCCTCGTCGACGACCTCCACCGTCACGGCCCCGTCCGGACAGCGCTCCAGCGCGTAGCCGAACTGCGGCGCGGCCTCCGGCGGTGCCGCGCGGTAGGCGTGCTCGACGGCGTTGGCGGCGGCCTCGCCGAGGGCCAGCTGGAGGTCGTCGAGCTGCTCCGGGGGGAGCGCGGCCTCCGCCGCCCACCGCTCGACGCCGCGCCGGACCACGGCGAGCTGGTCCGGGCGAGCGGGCAGTCGCGCGCGCAGCGGCACCGGCAGCAACCGGGCGGCCACGACCGCGACGTCGTCGGTGTTGTGACCGTCGGGCAGCACCGCCGCGAGGATCCGGCCGACGAGCTCGACCGGCGCCGCGGCCGCCGAGGCGTCCGCGGTGGCCGCGAGCCGGGCGAGGCCGTCGTCGATCGGCTCCGCGCGTCGCTCGACCAGGCCGTCGGTGTAGAGCACCACCGTGGCGCCCGGCGCGATGTCCACGGCCTCCTCGCCGAACGCGCCCCGGCCGACACCCAGCACCGGGTTCACGCCGTCCCCGTCGAGGTAGCGGGCCTTGCCGGACTCGACCACCAGCGGCGGCGGATGGCCCGCGGTGGCCCACCGCAACCGGCCGGTGCGGGCGTCGAGCACGACGCACACGGCGGTGCTGGCCAGCGCCCCAGGGGTGCGGGCGGCGAACCGGTCGAGGTGCGTCAGCGCGGCGGCGGGCCCGTCGACGAGCAGCAGGGCGCCGGCCAGCGCGCTGCGCAGCTGCCCCATCACGGCCGCGGCGGCCGCGCCCTGCCCGACGACGTCACCGACGACGATGGCGGTGCGGTCGGCGTCGAGCGCGACGACGTCGTACCAGTCCCCGCCGGCCTGCACGCCGTGCATCGCCGGCCGGTAGCGGGCCGCCAGCGCGACCCGGTCCAGGGCCGGCAGGTTCGCGGGGAGCAGGCTGCGCTGGAGGGTGTCGGCGAGCTCGCGGCGGGCGTCGGCCAGCGCGGCGCGCTCGAAGGCCAGCGCGCTCTGCGCGGCCAGGTTGAGCAGGAACTCCCGCTCCTCGGCGGGGAACTCGCGAACCGTGGGGTAGAGCGCGACGAACACCGCCACCGTGCGCTCGCCGACCCGCACCGGCACCGCCGCGCCCGCCCGGTACCCGCTGGCCTCCAGCAGCCCGGCGTGGTCCGGGAACCGGGCCAGGATCTCCTCCTCGGTGCCGAGCCACAGCGGCTCGCCGCTGCGCGCCACCACCGCCGCGGGATGGTCCCCGTCCCGGGGGTGCAGCACCTCCCGGCCCGCCGCGCCCCAGTGCGCGCCCTCGCCGTACACCCGCCGCAGGTGCCCGCTCGGCTCCACCGCCCGCACCACGACGTCCGACGCCCCGGTGGCGCGCCGCACGGCCCCACCCAGCGCGGCGGCGGCGTCGGCCACCGTGGCGGCGACGGCCAGCTGCGCGGTCACCTCGTTGAGCCGGCGCTCGCGCTCGGCCGCGCGGTCGTTGCGGATCATCAGCGTGACCCGCCGGCCCAGTTCCTCGGCCAGCGCCATCTCGCCGGGGCCGTAGTGGCGGACCCGGCTGACCGAGACGAACGACAGCAGGCCCAGCACCCGCCCGTTCTCGAGGAGCGGGACGAGCAGCCGGTCGTGCAGGCCCAGCGCCAGGCGGGCGCGCAGGTCCGCTTCGCCCGGGCTGACCCCGGCGAGAACGTCCTCGCCGGTGCCGGGCAGCACGAACGCCCGGCCCCGTCCGATGCGGTCGCGCAGCGACTCCGGCAGCGGCACCGGCGGCAGGGCGAGCGCGGCCGCGAGCACGTCCGGGTGCTCGGGGCAGGCCGCGACGAACGGGCGCAGCAACCCGTCGGTGCCCAGCACCACCACCGCGGCCAGCTCCGCCAGCACCGGCGCCGCGGCCTCCACCAGCGAGGTGAGCCGCTCGGCGAGCGAGCCGGCCCGGCTGTGCACCGTGCCCACCCGCACGAGCAGCTCGGCCGCCTCCTCGGCGCGCTTCTGCTCGGTGACGTCGATGAGCACGCCCTGCAGCCGCTGCGCGGCGCCGTCGGCGTCGCAGCGCACGTGCACCACGTCGTGCACCCAGACGACGCGCCCGTCGGCGGCGATCAGCCGGTAGGTCTGCTCGTAGTCGCGCCCCTCGGCCAGGGCCGCCCCGACGGTCGCCACGGCTCGCTCACGGTCGTCGGGATGCAGGATCGACGGCCAGAACCGCGGGTCGCCGAGCCAGCGGTCCACCGAGTACCCGAGCAGCTGCTCGACCCGCGCGGACATGAACGTCGGCTCACGGGTGCGCGCGTCGCCCTCCCACACCACCGCCGCCAGGCCGGAGACCAGGGCGTTCAGCCGGGCCGCTGCGGCCTCGGACGCGGCGCGGGCGGCGCGCTCGGCCGCCACCTGCTCGCGGCTGCGCTCGGCGTCGCGGCGTGCGGTGACGTCGACCGCGGTCCCGAGGTACCCCGTGACGGCACCACCGGCGTCGCGCAGCGGCGTCATGGTCACGGCGAGCCAGAGCGTGCGCCCGTCACGGGCCAGCAGCCGGCACTCGCGGTCCCACCGTTCACCGGCGCCGATCGCCGCCGCCCGGCTCGCCACCACGCCGTCGCGGTCCGCGGGATGCACGGACCGGAGCCAGCCGAGCGGGCCGGCCTGTCCGGTGGGCTCGCCCACGAGCTCGCGCAGCCAGTCGTTGGCGAACAGGTCCGCCCCGCCGGCGTCGACGAGGAAGATGCCGACGGGCACCTGGGTCACCAGCGTCCGGTAGCGCTCCTGCTCGGCCTGCAGCCGCTGCTCGGCGGCCCGCTGCGGGCGCAGGTCGCGGGCGATCGAGGAGTAGTAGGCCACCTGGCCGTTGTGGTCGCGGTGGCTGACGAACACCTGCGAGACGGGGATCGGCTCGCCGGCGGCACCGGCGAACTCCGTCTCGCCCGCCCAGATCCCGTGCTCCTGCGCCGCCGGGACGATCTCGTGGCGCAACCGGTCCGCGGCGGCCGCGGTGAGCGCGCCGGTGATCGTCCGCCGGGTGACGTCCTCGTCGGGCGTCCAGCCCAGCAGTCGCCGGCCCGCGGGGTTGACCCAGATCGCGTACCCGTCCACGCCGGCGATGCCGACGAAGTCGGTGGTCTGCTCGGCCACCGCCCGGAAGCGCTCCAGCTCCCGCTCGGCGAGCACCCGCGCGTGCACGTCACGCGACACGGTGCGCAGCTCGAGCGCGCCGGTCCCCGGGTCGGTCACCAGCCGGCCGCGCACCTCCGTCCACAGGTACTCGCCGTCGGCCCGGCGGAACCGCAGGAGCACCTCGGCCGGCCTCTCGGCCAGGGCCCGCAGCCCCGCCTCGACCGCGTCGTGGTCCTCGGGATGGACGAACGCGAGCGGGTGGCGCCCGACGAGCTGCTCGGGCAGCCAGCCCGTCATCCGGTAGGCGGCCGGGGAGACGTAGCGCCAGGTGCCGTCCGGGTCGTGCCGGGCCACGACGTCGTCGGCGTCCGCGAGCAGCGCGAACGCCTCGCCCGCGGCCCGCTGCTGCTCGTCGGCGAGCCGCTCGGCCCGCCGGGCCGCCTCCCGGTCGGCGGTGACGTCGCGGATCGTGGCGATCCATCCCGCGCGCCCGGTGTCCGGGTCGGTGACCGGGCTGTAGACCGCCGACACCCACACCAGGCGGCCGTCCCGGTGCCGCGCCGGTACGACGTACTGGCCTCCGGAGCCGAAACCGGCCCACACCTCGTCGACGATGCGGCGGTGCTCGGGATCGGTGTCCGGGTCGGGCCACCACGGGTAGGGCTGCGGGTAGGGGATCCCCTCGGGGCCGTAGCCGAGGATGGCCCCGAAGGCCTCGTTGACCTCGACGATGCGGCGCTCGTCGTCCAGGACGAAGAAGCCGTCGTGCAACGCGGCGATGAGGGCGGACCAGCGCGACGCCTCGCGGCGGCGTATCGCGGCCAGCTCCAGCTGCCCCCGCACCCGCGCGGTCAGCTCGGCGGCGGTGAACGGCTTGACCAGGTAGTCGTCCGCGCCCGCGGCGAGCCCGTCGACGGCGGACTCCGCACCGGCCCGGGCCGACACCATGATCACCGGGACGCCGGCCAGCCGCGGCTCCGCGCGCAGCGCCGCGACCAGCGCGAAGCCGTCCATGCCGGGCATCATCGCGTCGGTCAGCACGAGGTCCGGCGGCCGCGCGCGCGCCGCGGCGAGGGCCGCCGAGCCGTCGGCGACGGCCGTCACGGCGTAGCCGGCGAGCAGCCGTCCGAGGTACTCGCGCATGTCGGCGTTGTCGTCGGCGACGAGGATGCGGGCCGGGGCCGCCGCGGGCGGTGGCTCGGCTGCCGTCCCGTCCGGATCGGGCAGCCAGCGCATGGCCTCGGCGACGAACGGCTCCGCCGCCGGCCTGCCCGGCTCGGCCCCGTCGACCTGATCGGCGTCGGCCCGGGCCGGGTGGACCTGGTCCGGGGGCAGGTGCGCGGAGCCCAGCGGGATCCGCGCGGTGAACGTCGACCCGACATCCACCGTCGAACCGGCGGTGAGGGTGCCCCCGTGCAGCCTCACCAGCTCGGCGGCCAGCGCCAGCCCGATGCCACTGCCCTCGGCCGAGCGCCCCCGCGCGCCGGGGACCCGGTGGAACCGCTCGAACAGCCGCTCCAGCTCGTGCTCGGGGATGCCGATACCCGTGTCGGCGACCTCCAGGACAGCCCGGTCCCCGTCGCGGCGCACCGCCACGGTGATCGTGCCCTCGAGGGTGAACTTCACCGCGTTGGACAGCAGGTTGAGGACGACCTTCTCCCACATCTCCCGGTCGACGTACACCGCCTCGTCCATCGGCGGGCAGCGCACGTCCAGGACCAGCCCGGCGCGGTCGGTGGCGGCCCGGAACATGCTGGCCAGCTCCGCCGTCGTCGCCGCGAGGTCGACGGGCTCGAACCGGGCCCGCGCGCGACCGGCCTGCAGGCGGGAGAAGTCGAGGAGGGTGTCCACCAGCCGGCCCAGGCGCACCCCGTTGCGGTGCGCGAGGTCGACCTCCGCGGCCAGCTGCGGGTCCGCGGCCACGGTCGGGGCCGACCGCAGCTGCTCGACCGGGCCGGTGATGAGCGTCAACGGCGTGCGGAACTCGTGGCTGACGTTGGCGAAGAAGTCCGTCTTCGCCCGGTCCAGCTCGGCCAGCGCCTCGGCCCGCTGCCGCTCGGCCGCGTAGGCGAGGGCGTCGGCGACGGCGGTGGTGACGTGGTGGGCGACGAGGTCGGCGAAGGCCCGGTACTCGGCGTCGAGCTCGCGGTACGGGTTGAGCCCGATCACCAGGGCGCCCGCGGGGTCCGCGTGCCCGGCCACCACCAGCGGCACGATCAGCGCGTCGGTCGGGACCGCCGCGCCGATCGGGGCCGGGTGGATCGCGCCGGGGTGATCGGCGGCCAGCCCCGAGCACAGCAGCGCGGGTCCGGGCTCGGTGAGCGCCCGCCAGATCGGGTGGCCGCGGTCGGGGCGCGGCAGGGTCGGCGGGCCGATGCTGCTGCCCGGCGCCACCCCCGAGGACGCGACGAGGCGAGCGCCGTCGCCCTCGCGCAGGTACGCCAGCGCGAACGGGACGTCCGTGCGGTGGCGGGCCAGGACGTCGACCGACGCCCGGCAGGCCGCCTCCGCCGAGCCCGCACTCGCCCCGGACACCTCCCCCAGCTCGCGCAGCGCGCGCAGCCGCCGCTCCCCCAGCACCCGCTCGGTGGTGTCGTTCACCGCGATGAAGATGCCCCCGACGTCGCCGGCCCCGCCGTCCACCGCGCGCACCGGGGAGTAGGAGAACGTCCAGTACGACTCCTCGGTGTAGCCGTGGCGCTGCATGAACAGCAGCTGGTCCTGCGAGTAGGTGGCACCCTCGCCGGCGAGCACCGACGCGGCCAGCGGGCCCAGCTCCGCCCACGCCTCGGCCCAGCACCGCGCCGCCGGCTGGCCCAGCGCCGCGGGGTGCTTGTCACCCAGCGCGGGCACGTAGGCGTCGTTGTAGAACTGCACCAGCTCGCGGCCCCACCACACGAGCATCGGGAACCGGGAGGACAGGCAGATCGACAGCGCCGTACGCAGGCTGGGCGGCCACCCCTCGGGCGGGCCCAGCGCGGTGCGCGTCCAGTCCGTGCGGGCGACGGCGTCCGCCATCGGCCCGCCGGCGCCCAGCCACGACCAGTCCGCGCCCGTGTCCCCGCCGCCGGCGGCACCGGTGTCACCGTCGCCGTCGCTCATCCGGCCGCCATACCGTCGCCGACCTCCCGTGTCCCGTCAGGCGGAAGGTACCGGGGCCGCCGCCGGTGGCAATTCCTGTGCTCGCGCCGATCCGCGTCCGGCAGGTCCTTCCACCGCAACGGTGTGGTAGCCGGCCGCGCCGAGAGCCCCGCCGGTCAGGAGCGACCGACCAGGTCCACCGTGTCACCCCGGTGCACCACCCGCAGGCCGCTGTCCAGCCCCCGGTCGCGCAGCTCGGTGACGGCGTGCGAGAGCGGGGAGCGGAAGACGTCGTAGTCGTCGTAATGCACCGGGACGGTCGTGCGCGGGGCGAGCAGCTCGACCAGGTCGGCGCCCTGCCGCGCGTCCATCGTCAGCAGCATCCCGAAGATCCGGGTGCCGCCCAGGTGGGCGACCATGACGTCGATGTCGCCGAACCGCTCGCCGACCTGGCGCAGCGCCGGGACGCACAGCGTGTCACCGGTGACGTAGACCCGCAGCACCCGTCGGCCGCCGCGCTCGAGGTCGACGACGCTGCCCATCACCGGCGGCAGCGCCCCCGCCAGCAGGGGCGGGCCGTGCCGGCCCGGGACCGCGGTCACGCGCAGGCGCTCGTCGCCGCGCTGCACCGACCACTGCTCCCACACGGGCAGCCCGGCGGCCGCGCGGGAGACGCGCCGGCCCAGCCGGCGGGCCGCGTGCTCGGTGGTCACCACCGGGAGCTCCGGCGGCAGCCACCGCCTCGCCACCCGGTCGAAGTGGTCGCCGTGCAGGTGGGAGAGCAGCACCGCGTCGAGCTCGGGCAGATCGGCCGGGCCGCACGCCGGATCGGTGCGCCGCCGCGAGGTGAGGCCGTAGCCGAGGTACGCGCGCTGCCCACGGCGCAGGAAGTTGGGGTCGGTGAGCAGCGTGAAGCCGCCCAGCCGCAACAGCGTCGTCGCAGTCCCGACGAAGGTCAGAGAGCCCTCGGTCATGCGCGAGCACTACCCCTGGCGCAGGCCGGTACACCGTCCGTACCAATCCGTCCGGCGCTCGGCCGGGCGCGTGGTTGAGCGCGCCCATCCCGGGTAATCGCCGGTATCGACCGAAGGAGAGTAATCCCATGACCCGACCCGACCACGGCCCGCCCGACGGCGGGTCGTCCACGACCCAGGTCGCGAAGGACGAGGCCGCCGAGGTCGGCCGCACCGGCGCCGAGGCCGGACGGCAGGTGGCCGGCACGGCCGCCGAACAGGCCCGCAACGTGGCCGAGGAGACCCGCCGGCAGGCCCGCGACCTGCTCGGCGAGGCCCGCCAGCAGGTGGGCGAGCAGGCCCGCAACGGCCAGCGCACCGCCGCCGACGGCCTGTCCGGTATCGCCGAGGAGCTGCGCACGATGGCTCGCGAGGCCGACGGGCCGGCCGCCGAGGTGGCCCGCCAGCTCGCCGACCGCGCCGGCACCGCCGCCGACTGGCTGGGCAAGCGCGAGCCCGGCGAGCTCGTCAACGAGTTCCGGGCCCTGGCCCGTCGCCGGCCCGGGGCGTTCCTGCTCGGCGCCGCGGCCGCCGGGCTGCTCGCCGGCAGGCTGACCCGCGGCGCCGTCGACGCGCGCCGCGACGACGTCCCCACCGGAGCCCACCACGCCGGCAACGGCCACGGCATGCACCCGTACGACCACCCGTACGACGCCACGCCGCCGATGGCGCGCCCGCCGGTGCCGGCGCAGCCTCCGGTCGGCCCCGGATACGGCGGGCCCGGCCACCCCGGACCGGGTGTACCACCGCCCGCGCCCGGGCAGCCGGTGCCGCCGCCCGGCGCCGGGGCGCCTCCGCCCGGTGGCCCGGCCTGGCCCCCGCCCGGCGGCGGCCCTGGTCCGGCCGGCCCCGGCGGCGGACCGCCCCCGCCGATGCCGCCACCCGGCGGCGGGCGCCCGCGCACCGTCGGCGAGTACGTCGACGACCTGGAGCGCGGCGGCCCGCCGCGTCCCGCCGACGAACCGTGGCGGCCGGAGCACGGGGGTCCGCGGTGAGCAGCGCCCAGTACCCCACGGGCTCCTCCTACCCGGCCGGTGGTGCGCACGCGGCCGACGTCCCGCACGGGGCGACCGGGACCCGCGACGTCGGGGACGTGCCCCTCGGCGAGCTCATCGGTGACGTCACCCGGGACCTGTCCACGCTCATGCGCCAGGAGCTCGCGCTCGCGCAGGCCGAGCTCAAGCAGGAGGCGACGAAGGCCGGCAAGGGCGCGGGCGCGCTCGCCGGCGCCGGCTTGGCCGGCTACATGACGGTGCTGTTCCTGTCCATCGCGCTGTGGTGGGCGCTGTCGCACCTCGTCGGACACAGCTGGTCCGCGCTGATCGTCGCCGTGCTCTGGGGCATCGTCGCCGCGGTCCTCTACACCATGGGTCGCAACAAGCTGCGTCAGGTGCACCCGCCCGAACGGACCGTCGAGACCGTCAAGAACGTACCGGACGCCGTCACCGGCGGACGAGGAGGACAATCGTGACCACCAGCAACGACCCCGACCACATCCGCCGCGAGATCGAATTCACCCAGGCCGAACTGCGCGGTGACGTGGACGCGCTGGCGGAGAAGGTGACGCCGGGCCGCATCGTCGAGCGCCGGGTCGGCCGCGCGCGGGCCACCGCCCAGCGCTGGCGCGACTCGGTGATGGGCAGCTCCTCCGGGGCGCACTCCCGCTCGTACGGCAGCGGGATCCGCTCAGCGGCAGACCGCACGTCGGGCTCGATGTCCGACGCCGCGTCCAGCGCCTCGGACTCCGTGTCGGCGGCCGCGCAGACCGCGGCCGACCGGCTCCAGGAGGCTCCGACGGCCGTCCGCCAGCAGGCGCAGGGCAACCCGCTCGCCGCGGGCCTGATCGCCTTCGGTGCCGGCTGGCTGATCTCGTCGCTGCTGCCGGCGTCGCAGCGGGAGCAGGAGCTGGCCTCGCGCGCCCAGCAGGTCGCGCAGGAGCACGGCACCCCGCTCGCGCAGAAGGCGGGCGACGCCGCCCGGGGCGTGGCCGAGAACCTGCGCGAGCCCGCGCAGCAGGCCGCCGAGTCCGTCCGGTCGACGGCGCAGGACGCCGGTTCGACGATCGCGGACGAGGGTCGGTCCGCCGCCGAGCAGGTGCAGGGGCGGGCCCAGGATGCCGCGGGGTCGGTCCGGGAGGGCCGGCACTGAGATGATCCGCGCGCGGTTGCGCGCGCAGGAGGTGGGGCCGGGCGATGCGGGGTGCCCGGCCCCACCTTCGTGCCCGGAACGCCCGTCCCCCAACGCCCGACATGGAGTCATGTCGGGGTGCAGCAGCGGCTGACAACCCCGACATGCTTCCACGTCGGGGGTGCGGGTCGGGACGGTCACGCGGTCGCGGTCAGCGGATCCCCGGATGCCGCCAGCAACGGGGCCTGCAGCTGCGCCCACGGCGAGACCGCGCCCTCGCGGGCGGCCTGCAGGAACTGCGGCCAGCTCCACCACTGCCACGCCTGCACCTCGTCCGGACGCGGGCGCGGCTCGCCGCTGAGCGTCGCCACCCAGACCGGGCACAGCTCGTTCTCCTCCACCCCGCCCGCCGAGGCGCGGTAGGCGAAGTCGGGCAGCACGAGCCGCAGGTCCACCGCGTCCAGGCCGAGCTCGTCGGCCAGCCGGCGGCGCACCGCGTCCTCGCCCGGCTCCCCCGGGGCCGGGTGCCCGCAGCAGGTGTTCGTCCAGACCAGCGGGAACGCGCGCTTCACCCGTGCCCGTCGGGTGACCAGCAGGCGGCCGCGACCGTCGAACCCGTAACAGGAGAAGGCGAGGTGGCGCGGCGTGGTGGCGCCGTGCACCGTCGCCTTGTCCGCGACCCCGACCGGGCGCCCCGACGCATCGACCAGCACGACCTGTTCCGGTGCCATCCCGGCTCCCCTCCGGCGTCCGACGGGTCTCCCCGACGATGACCGGGATCCGCTCCGGCCGCGCGTTGATCTACCCCGTCGGGCGACGGTCACGCAGGTTCCGGCGGTCGGGCGAGGACCGGTCCCGCTCCGCGGGCCGGGGTGGAACCGTGCGCGATTCGGGGTACCCGCCGCCGATGACCGCCATCGCCGACCTCGCCCGGGACGCCGCCGGATGCACGAACTGCGAGCTGTACGCCGACGCCACGCAGGTCGTGTTCGGGCAGGGCCGCCCCGGGGCGCGGCTGATGCTGGTCGGCGAGCAGCCCGGCGACCGCGAGGACGTCGAGGGCGCGCCCTTCGTCGGCCCCGCCGGGCGCCTGCTCGACCAGGCCCTCGACCGGGCCGGCGTCGCGCGCGAGGACGCCTACGTCACCAACGTCGTCAAGCACTTCCGGTTCCGGCGCGAGGGCAAGCGGCGGATCCACCGGACGCCCGGCGTCGAGCACGTCCGCGCCTGCCTGCCGTGGTTGCGCGGCGAGCTCGACGCGGTGGCCCCGCAGGTCGTCGTCACCCTGGGGGCGACGGCCGCGAAGGCCCTGCTCGGCAGCGGCTTCCGGCTCACGCAGCACCGCGGGGAGGTACTGGGGGCACCCGAGCTGCCGGGACTTCCGCTCGTGGCGACCATCCACCCGTCGGCCGTCCTGCGCGGCCCCCAGGACCGGCGCACGGCCGCCCTCGACGAGCTCGTGGACGATCTCGCGCTCGCCCGGCGGACGGTCGACGCGGCGCCGCACGGGTAGGCGATGCGGAAGGTCCTCCCGTCGAAAGGAGCACCGATGACCACCACCGCTGCCGAGATGGTCCGGTGCATCCGGCTGAACCTGGACTGCGCGGACGTCTGCGCGACGACCGGGCGGGTCCTGTCCCGGCGCACGACGGCCGAGCCCGAGCTGATCCGGGCGGTGCCGACCGCCCGCGCCCGGGCCTGCCGCACCTGCGGCGCCGAGTGCGCCCGCCACGGCGAGGCCGGCATGCGCCACTGCGCGGTGTGCGCCGGCTCGTGCCGCCGTTGCGAGCAGGCGTGCGAGCAGCTGCTGGCCGCGCTGAGCTGAGGCGCGGATGCCCGACGCGCCGGCCGTCGTCGTCTTCGCACCGTCGCCGCTGCTGACCGTGACCGTCGAGGACCGCAGCGGCGAGGCCGACATCCACGTGCACGCCGGCGGCCAGGGCGTGTGGGAGGCGCGGATGATCGTCTCGCTCGGGGTGCCCGTGGTGGTCTGCGCTGCGCTCGGCGGGGAGACCGGCCGGCTGCTCGCGCATCTGCTGCACGGGGAGGGGATGACGCTGGTCGACGTCGCCGCGGACGTGCGCAACGGCGGGTACGTGCACGACCGGCGCCGCAGCGAGCGGTCCGTCGTCGCCGAGGCGCCGGGCGGCGCCCTGGGGCGCCACGACCTCGACGCGCTCTACGAGGCGACGCTCGCCCATGGCCTGCGGCACGGCACCGTACTGCTGTCCGGCCCGCAGGACGACCGGGTGATCCCGGCGTCGATCTACCGCAGGCTCGCCGTCGACCTCGCCGCCAACGAGTGCACCGTCGCCGTCGACCTCGCCGGGGAGCGCCTCACCGAGGCCCTGCACGGTGAGCCCGACCTGGTGAAGGTGAGCCACTCCGAGCTCGTCGACGACGGCCGCGCCGCCGACGCCGAACTGCCGTCGCTGCTCACGGCGATGCGGTCGCTGCGCGCGGACGGAGCGGGGACGGTGGTGGTGTCCCGCGCGGCCGAGCCCGCCGTCGCCCTCGTCGAGGACACGGTGTACGAGATCCGGATGCCATCGCTGGAGCCCGCCGAGCCGCGGGGCGCGGGCGACTCGATGACGGCGGGGATGGTCGCGGCGCGGGCCGAGGGCCGGTCCTGGACGGACGCGCTGCGCCTCGGCGCCGCCTGCGGTGCCCTGAACGTGGTCCGCCACGGGCTGGGCACCGGCGGCCGCGACGCGGTGTCGGTGCTGGCCGAACGGATCGAGCTCGCCGAGCTGGAGTGATCACGTCGCCAGCAGGTCCCGCACCTCCTCCAGCACCTCGGCGACCGGGATCTGGCCCAGGAACGACGGCCGGTGCGCGCAGCCGGCGCCGAGCCGGTGGGGGTGCCCGGCCGGGGTGCAGTCCACCCCGCACTCCGGGCAGTGCACCGTCCAGCTGAGCAGAGGGCGGTGGCGGGTGCGGGTCGCGGGCGCGGCGTTGATGGCGTTCCCGCACCAGTACAACCCGACGGTCGCGACGCCGACGGCGCGCGCCAGGTGCAGCGGCCCCGTGTCGTTGGAGACGACCACCGCGCAGCGCTGCAGCACCGCCGCGAGCACGCCGAGGTCGGTGCGTCCGGCCAGGTCGACGACCGGTTCGGGCGCGGTGAGCACCGCCGGACGCGCGGCGTCGCCGGTGTCGACGTGGTGGTCGGCGGCCACCGGTACCCGCAGCAGCCGCCGGACGGCCGCGGCGCCCGGGTCGTCGCGGGTGCCGCTGAGGGCGACGCGCGCGCCGTCGTCGACGAGCCGGTGGACGACCTCGGCGAACCGCTCCGGGGCCCAGCGCCGCCGCGGGTCGGTGGCGCCGGCGTGCACGGCGATCCAGGGACCGTCGCCGGGCAGCAGTTCGGCGGCGGCGGCGCGCTCCCGGGCGGTGACGGCGAGCGGCGGGTACTCCGGGGGTCCGGCGGCGCCGACGAGCGCGACGACCTCGAGGAAGCGCGCCACCTCGGACTGGTAGTAGCGGTAGGGCACGGTGCGGTCCAGCGGTGGCGCGCCCGGGGCCCGCAGCCCGATGGTGCACCGCGCGCCCAGCTCCTTCACCAGCGGGTTGGACCGGGCGCCGCCGCCGTGGATCTGCACGGCCAGGTCGAAACGGCGCGCGCGGGCGGCGTCGAGGAACGCGGGCAGCTCGGCGGCCGGCGGGGCGTCGGCGGGCTGCCCGGCCAGGCCGTCGACGATCGGCAGGACGTCGACGCGGTCCACCGGACCCGGGCGTCCGGTCAGGAACCGCTCGTGCCACGGCGCGCCGAGCAGCGTGATCTCGGTACCGGGGTAGGCGGCGCGCAGGGCCGTGAGCGCGGGGGTGGCCATGAGGTGGTCACCGACGGCGTTGCAGCGCAGCACCGCGATGCGCCGGACGTTCTCCAGGAGGGGCACGGGGTTCTGTACCCCCGACGGCGGCGCTGACCCGCGTGCCGATTCACCCGCGAGTGCGCCGCTCCGTGCGTGTGAATCTCCCACTCCGGGCGCGAATACCGACACGGCACCGGCGCGCTGGCCGACGCGCAACGCGTACTCGACGTCGGGCGAGCAGTGCCCCGTCGAGTGCGACTACCCCGCCTCAGCACGGATCGGGTCATCGCGCGCAGCGGCGCACTCGCCGACGCGCAGCGGCGCACTCGCCGACACGCAGCGGCGCACTCGCCGACGCGCAGCGGCGCACTCGCGGGCGGGGGGGCACGGTTCGACGGCGGCCGGACGGGTACGGGGTGCTGTGCCGGCGGATCGGGAGGCCCCGCAGGACGGGGTGGTGCTCGTGCTGCGGGCGCTGCACCTCGGCGACCTGCTCGTCGCCGTCCCGGCGCTGCGGGCGCTGCGTCGGGCGTGGCCGGGCCGGCGGCTGGTGCTCGCGACCCGGCCCGACCTCGCACCGGTCGCCGAGCTCACCGGCGCCGTCGACGCCGTCCTGCCGTGCGGCGGACCGGACGAGCTGCGCTGGCCGGGCCCCCCGCCCGACCTCGCCGTCAACCTGCACGGCGCCGGCCCGCAGAGCCACCGGGCGCTCGACCGGACCCGCCCCCGCCGACGGCTCGGCTTCCGGGCCCCCGGCTGGGACGGCCCCACCTGGGAGGCGGTCGCGGACAGGCACCCGCACGAGCGGGAGCGCTGGTGCGCCCTGCTCGAGGCCCACGGCGTGCCCGCCGATCCCGACGACCTCCGGCTGCGCCCGCCACCCGCCACCCCCGACCCCGGGAACGCCCGACATGGAGA
>DATLGI010000045.1:0-7765 GCA_035540535.1 Pseudonocardia sp. | reverse complement strand
ACGAGCACCAGGACCAGCAGGACGGCCGCGACGGCCGTCCAGACCGCAAGCGTCACGTCGAATCCCGTCCCGGCCCGCCCACCGTGCCCGACGTGGAACCGTGTCGGGCGCCCGGACCGTCGCCGGAGCCCGACATGCTTCCACGTCGGGCTGCGACGGGGCCGGCCACGGCCACGCGCGGCCGCCGCGGGTCGGCGGCGACGGCCGCCCGGTAGACCCGCAGGACCGCGGCGGCGACCACCGGCCAGTCGTAGTCCGCGGCGCGGCGCCGGCCCGCGGCGGCGAGCTCCGCGCACCGCCCGGGATCGTCCAGCAGCCCGCCGAGGGCGGTCGCCAGGGCGCCCGCGTCGCCGGTGCGGACGAGCACCCCGGCCGGGGGGTCGCCGAGGACCCCGCGGAACGCGTCCAGGTCGCTGGCGACGACGGGCGCGCCCGCCGCCATCGCCTCGGTCAGCACCATGCCGAAGCTCTCCCCGCCCACGTGCGGGGCGCAGAAGACGTCCATCGAGCGCAGCGCGGCCGCCTTCGTCGCGTCGTCGACGGCGCCGAGCACCTGCAGCCGGTCCGCCAGCTCGGCTCCCGCCGCACGACGCAGGGCCGCGGCGTCCCCCCGGCCGACGACCAGCAACCGCACGTCGGGGCGATGCGGCGCGAGCCGGCGCAGCGCGTCGAGCAGCACCGGCATGCCCTTACGGGGCTCGTCGAAGCGCCCGACGAAGCCGACCGTGCCCGGCCGCGGGTGACCGGGCAGCGGCGCACCGCTCGCGAACAGCGGCACGTCCACGCCGTTGGGGATCTCGACGGCATCGCCGCCGAGGTGCTCGACCTGCACCCGCCGCGCCAGCGGCGAGACCGCGATCCGCGCGGTGACCTTCTCCATCAGCGGCCGGGCGAAGCCGCTGAAGGCGCTGAGCGTGCGGGAGCGCTCGGTGGCCGTGTGGAAGGTGACGACGATCGGGCCCTCCGCGTTCATCAGCGCCATCGCCGAGATCGAGAACGTGATCGGTTCGTGGATGTGCAGCACGTCGAAGGTGTGTCGGGCGAGCCAGCGCCGCACCCGGGAGAAGGACACCGGTCCGAACGCCACCCGGGCGACCGAACCGTTGTACGGCACCCCCACCGACCGGCCCGCGGAGGTGACGAACCCGGGCAGGGGGGTGTGCTCGTCGGCCGGTGCCAGCACGTGGACGGTGTGGCCGAGCCGCTGCAGCGCCTCCGCGAGGTCGACGACGTGCGCCTGCACGCCCCCGGCGACGTCCAGGGAGTACGGGCACACCAGGCCGATCCGCAGCGGGCCCTCGCTCACGGTGCGGCCTCCCGGTCGGCGACGAACACCGGCTGCAGCGCGTGCCAGTCGGCGGGAGCGGCCGGGATCAGCGCGGTGAAGGCGTCCGCGAGCTCCTGGGTGGCCTTGCCGACCTCCGCCCGGCCGGCGACGGGCACCGGGGCGCCGAACTCCAGCGCCCACCCGTCCGCGGTGAAGCGCGGGTACGCGGGCAGCAGCAGGGCGCCGGTGAGCGCGGCCAGCCGGGCCGGGCCCGCGGGCAGCCGCGCCGGCTCACCGAACAGCGAGACCTCGATGCCGGTGCCGGTGAGGTCGCGATCCGCGACGAGGCAGGCGACGCCGCCGGCACGCAGCCGCCGCGTCAACGCGCGGTGCGCGACGGTGCCCTCGTCGACCGCCACCACCTCGAACCCGAGCGACTCCCGGTAGGCGACGAACCGCTCGTAGAGCGACGCCGGCCGCAGCCGCTCGACGACCGTGGTGAACGCGGGTTCGTGGCCGCGCCCGCGTAGGGTCTCGACCAGCCACACCCCCGCGGCGTCCCAGTTCCCGCTGTGCGGGAGCGCGAACACCACGCCGCGGCCCTCGTCGAGCGCCTCGAGGAACGGCCCGGCGCCGACGACGTGTGGGTCCATCCGGGCGTGGACGGCCACCGGGTCCAGCGCCGGGAGCCGGAACGCCTCGCACCAGTAGCGCGCGTAGCTGCGCAGCCCGGCGCGGACCAGCGCGTCCAGCTCGGCCGGTGCGGCACCGGGCACCACGCGGGCCAGCGTCGCGCGCAGCCGGCGGGCACCGGGACCGCGGCGGCGGGCGGCGAGGTCCGCGCCGAGCCGGAACGCCGCACCCGCCACCGGCGCCGGCAGCGCCCGCACCAGCCGCCAACCGGCGGCGTACCCGGCGTCGACGAGCCGGCCGCGCAGCCCGCCGGTCATGACGCGGAGCCGGACGCGCGGTCGGCCGCGGCCGCGCTGCGGTGCACCGCGACGAGCCGCTGCCCCACCGTCCACAGCGACGCCACCGCCAGGACCCACAGCGCCACGTGCACCGCGTAGGGCACGCCCAGGCCGGACAACCCGGTGCCGACCAGCGCCACGATGAGTCGTTCCGGCCGCTCGACCAGGCCGCCGTCGGCGGACAGGCCCGCACCCTCGGCGCGCGCCTTGACGTAGGAGATCAGCTGGCCGGCGACGAGGCAGACCAGCGCGGCCACCCCGAGCAGCCGCTGCCCGCCGACGCCCAGACACCACCAGGCGAGGGCGGCGAACAGGGCGCCGTCGGCGAGCCGGTCGCACGTCGAGTCCAGCACCGCGCCGAAGCGTGTGCCGTGCCCGCGGGCCCGGGCCATCGCGCCGTCGACCATGTCGAACAGGACGAACACCGTCATCACGGCCGCCCCGACGAACAGCTGCCCGCGCGGCAGGAACCACAGCGCGGCGACGACCGTGCCCACGGTGCCCGCGACGGTGACGGCGTCCGGGGTGACCCCGCGCTCGACCAGCCACCGACCGAGCGGATCGGTCACGCGGCTGACGTGTGCGCGGGCGAAGACGTTGAGCATGCGCTCCTGCCGGGGGCGGGCTGTCTGCCGACCAGGCTAGTCCTGATCGCTCTCCGCCCCCGGCGGCGGCTCGCGGTCGGTTCCGTGCGGCCGCCGGTCCGGCCAGGCCGCGGCGAGCAGGTCGCGGGTCTCCGAGAGCAGCTGCGGGATCACCTTGGTCTGGCCGACGACCGCGATGAAGTTCGCGTCGCCGCCCCACCGCGGGACGACGTGCTGGTGCAGGTGGTCGGCCAACGACCCGCCCGCGACGTGGCCGAGGTTGAGGCCCACGTTGAACGCGTGCGGCGCGGCGACGGCCTTCATCGCCCGCACCGCGGCCTGCGTGAACGCCATCAGCTCGGCCGCCTCGGCGTCGGTGAGGTCCTCCACCTCGGCGACGTGGCGGTAGGGCAGCACCATCAGGTGCCCGGGGTTGTACGGGTGCAGGTTGAGCACCGCGTACACCTGCCCGCCCCGCGCCACGACGAGCCCCTCGGCGTCGGGCAGGTCGGGGATGCGGCAGAACGGGCAGCCGTCCGTGCCCGCCTCCTTGATGTAGGCCAGCCGGTGCGGGGTCCAGAGCCGCCGGAACCCGTCCGGCGTCCCCACCCCGTCGCGGGGCTCGGTCACCGGCTCGTCCCGGTCGGTCCCGTCGTCCATCGCTCCGCCGATCCTCGCAGGGCGCCGTCAGGGCGCGGCGGCGAACACGTCCGCCGTCGGCGAGGTGTTGTTCCGGCTCGCGATCCAGTCGACGACGGTGGCCACGGCGTCGGCGGCCGGCACCCCGTTGAGCTGGCTGCCGTCGCGGAACCGGAAGCTGACCGCGCCGGCCTCGACGTCGCGCGCGCCGGCGAGCAGCAGGAACGGCACCTTCTGCAGCGTATGGGTGCGGATCTTCTTCTGCATCCGGTCGTCGGAGGCGTCCACCTCGACCCGCACGCCGCGCTCCCGCAACGCCGCCGCGATCTCCCGCACGTGCGGCACCTGCTCGTCGGTGACCGGGATCGCGACGGCCTGCACGGGCGCGAGCCACGCCGGGAACGCGCCCGCGTAGTGCTCGGTGAGCACCCCGAAGAACCGCTCGATGGAGCCGAACAGCGCACGGTGGATCATCACGGGACGCTGCCGGGAGCCGTCGGCGGCGGTGTACTCCAGGTCGAAGCGCTCCGGCAGCATCAGGTCGACCTGGATCGTCGACATCTGCCAGGTGCGCCCGATCGCGTCCCTGGTCTGCACGGAGATCTTGGGCGCGTAGAACGCCGCGCCGCCGGGATCGAGCACGAGGTCGAGCCCGCTGGCCTCGGCGGCCTCGCGCAGCATGTCCGTCGCCCGCTCCCAGTCCGCGTCGCTGCCGATGGACTTCTCCGGGTTGCGGGTGGAGAGCTCGAGGTAGAAGTCGTCGAGGCCGTAGTCGCGCAGCAGGTCGAGGACGAACCGCAGCAGCGAGCGGATCTCGCCCTGCATCTGCTCGGGCGTGCAGTAGATGTGCGCGTCGTCCTGGGTGAAGCCGCGGGCCCGGGTCAGCCCGTGCACGACCCCGGACTTCTCGTAGCGGTACACGGTGCCGAACTCGAACAGCCGCAGTGGCAGCTCCCGGTACGACCGCCCGCGCGAACGGAAGATCAGGTTGTGCATCGGGCAGTTCATCGGCTTGAGGTAGTAGTCCTGCCCGGGCTTGCGCACCGCGCCGTCGGCGTCGCGCTCGGCGTCCAGATGCATCCCGGGGTACATGCCCTCGGCGTACCACTGCAGGTGTCCGGAGGTCTCGAACAGCTGGCCCTTGGTGATGTGCGGGGTGTTGACGAACTCGTAGCCCGACTCCTCGTGCCGGCGCCGGGAGTAGTCCTCCAGCTCCTTGCGGATCACCCCGCCCTTCGGGTGGAAGACGGCGAGCCCGGAGCCGATCTCGTCCGGGAAGCTGAACAGGTCGAGCTCCGCGCCGAGGCGGCGGTGATCGCGGCGCTCGGCCTCGGCGAGCCGGTGCAGGTGCTCGTCGAGGCGCTCGGTGCTCTCCCACGCGGTGCCGTAGATGCGCTGCAGCTGCGGGTTGCGCTCGCTGCCCCGCCAGTAGGCCGCGGCGCTGCGCATCAGCCTGAACGCCGGGATGAACCTGGTGGTGGGCACGTGCGGGCCCCGGCACAGGTCGCTCCACACGGTCTCGCCGGTGTGCGCGTGCACGTTGTCGTAGATCGTCAGCTCCCCCGCGCCGACCTCCATGACCTCGCTGGTGTCCACCTCCCCCTTGAGGTCGATCAGCTCGAGCTTGTACGGCTCGTCGGCGAGCTCCTTGCGGGCGTCGTCGAGGGAGTCGAACCGGCGCCGGGAGAATCGCTGCCCCGCCTTGATGATCTTCTTCATGGCGGACTCGAGCGCGCGGAGGTCCTCCGGGGTGAACGGCGTCTCGACGTCGAAGTCGTAGTAGAAGCCGTCGGTGATCGGCGGGCCGATACCGAGCTTCGCGCCCGGGTGCAGCTGCTGCACGGCCTGCGCCAGCACGTGCGCGGCCGAGTGCCGGATGACGCTGCGCCCGTCCTCGGTGTCCGCGCCGACGGCGTCGACCTCGACGTCGCCCTCGGGGGCCCACGTCAGGTCCCGCAGCGTCCCGTCCGCCTCGCGGACGACGACGACGGCCGACGGGCCGCCGGTCGGCAGGCCCGCCTCGCGCACGGCCGAGCCCGCCGTCGTCCCGGCCGGCACCCGGACGCGGGCGGAGGCGAGCGGACTCACGGGGGCGGACACGACAGGGCCTCCAGGGCGTCGGCGGAGCGGGTACCGACGATGCTAGAGGCCTCCGGCGGGCTCCTCGCCGCTGCCTGCCGGAGCCGGTGCCGCGCCCGCCCGCCGCAGGAACCGGCGCGCCCGCGCGACGTGCCACCGCGGCCCGGCGACGAGGACGCAGGCCGCCAGGCGGTCGCCGAAGGGATCCGCCACCAGCGCGACCACGTGGTGCAGGCGATCCCCGTGGCTCAGCACCACCTCGGTCGGCGGACCGGCCCGGTAGAGGGCGCCGATCGTGTCCAGCGCCGTTCGCACCAGGTCCTTGTGCGCCGCGGCGACCACCTCGACGTCGATCCGGCAGCGGGTGCCGCACGCGACCGCGAGCGGCAGCCCGCTGTCGACGTCCACTAGTGCCGCGGCCACGGCACCCGGCGTCCGGAGGAGCCGGCGCACGGTGGCGTCCGGCTCCCCCGACGTGTCGTCCAGGCGTCGCACGTGCCGACCGGACGGCGGGTCAGCGCTGGTTCGGCGCGGGGAAGAAGTTCCCGTCGCCGCCCGCCGCGCCCTGCCGGGCGGCGTTGGCCGGGTGTGACATGAAGAACTCCTGCTCGATGATCCGCAACTCCCGGCGCGCGAGGGCGAGGTTCGCCTGTGTCTTGTTGAGGGCGAGATAGAAGAACAGCTTCTCGTCCGGCAGCCCGTGGATCGGCCGGATGAGGTGGTACTGCGAGTCGAGGGTGATGAGGATGTCCTCGACCGTCTCCCGCAGGCCCAGCTTCTGGACGGTGTCGAACTTGCTGCGGATCACCTCGCTGTTCCCCGGTGCGGCGACGTCGAGGTCGAATTCGGCGCTGCCGCCGCGTGATCCCAGCATCATCCCGCTCTCGTAGTCCACCACCGCGACGGCGAATGCGCCCTTGATGTTCGCGGCCATGTTCAGCGACTGCTCGATGTTTCCCACGTCATCCTCCTGACAGATGTTCCGCCCGACTCCGGAGCCGGTCGGTCGTGCCGTTGTGGTCGCCGGGCGGACCCGGTCACTGCAGGCGGCGCAGGCCGCTGAGCACGCGGCGCAGCGTCCGACGTCGCTACCCAGCGCTGCGCCAGGACGGTCGGGGGCCCGACCCGCGGCGCCGGCTCCGCCGCCGGGGGCGGCGGGCCGGCCACCTGCGCGCCGGCCGCCCGCCGCGGCAGCGCGACCGGCCGGCGCGGCTCCGGCACCAGATCGGATGCGACGGCGTCGAGGATCCGGCGGTGCAGGGCGGTGCTCTCCATCTCGCGCCGGGTCGCCGCGACCGTGCCCCGACCGCGCCGCAGCACGACGTGCAGCACCAGCCGCCCGCCACCGGGCCCGCGCAGCGCGCGCAGGACGGCGAACGTGCGTCCGGTGGACAGGGTCACGTCGTGCAGGACGTCACCGTCCAGGCCCTCGACGAGGGCACCCGCATTCATCGCCAGCCCGGTCACGGCCCCGGTCCGTTCCTTCCCCCGGCCTTCTCCGCCGACCTCCGCGAGAACTTTCGACGTCCTTCCGTCCACCACCGCCGCGTACTGTGCCCCGGTCGTCCCGAGCAGTTCGGTGAGCACGGTGCCGAGTCGGGCCACGCGGCATACTCACCCGTCGGGAAGTAGCAGCCGCCGTCCACCCTTACGGCCGCGACGCACTCCGGCGGCACCGTATCGCCGGATGCGCCGGCCGGTTCGGTCTCGGTCCGGGTCCTCCGCCACCACCGCCCGTTCCCACCGGGGTCGGGCGACACGGCCGAACGGCGGAGCCGCTGAACGCTGCGTAGTCGCAGCGGGCGGCCACGCCCGATCGGTGCTGCCCTCATCGGGTGATGTGCGCGCGATCCCCATACCGCTCGGTCCGCCGCACCCGTTGATTCGATGGCAGGTGCCGCGATCCGCGCGGCGCCGACGGACGAGGGGAGGGGGCGGCCCCGTGGCCGGAGCACACGCCTCGCCGCCCTCGCGCACCTCCTGCACCGACGACCCCGCCGGCCGCCGTCACGCGCGCGCTGCCCGCTCCCCCGACGTCCGGCGGCGCCCGCCCGAAGCCCCGCCCGCCGTCGCGACCCTGCCCCGTTCACGTCGCGAGGTCCGGCCGGTCGGCGTCGCGTGGTGGCCCACGCCGCCGGGCGCGCGCGGACGTCGGGGAACCGGCGAGGGCGCCGCCCGACCCGGCCGGGGCGGCGGCCAGCACGGCAGGCCGCAGACCGCGGGGG
>DATLGI010000044.1:0-2459 GCA_035540535.1 Pseudonocardia sp. | reverse complement strand
CCCCACGGGCGTCTCGTCGTCGGCCAGCACCCGGCGCGCGACCGGGATCACCCGGTGCCCGACGGCGAGCGCGCGGAACTCCTCGCGGCTGGGGGAGACCGCACCGAGACCGGTGGCCGGGGCGCGGGTGGTCGAGGACATGCCGACCATTGTGCCGTCCGCCCAGGCCCCTCACGCCCGCCCGTCGCGCAGGCGCAGCACGGCGTCCACCCGGTCGTGCGCCTGCAGCTTGACCAGCACCCGCGAGACGTGGTTCTGCACGGTCTTGAGGCTGACCCCCAGCGCCCGCGCTATCCGCGGGTTGTCCAGCCCCTGCCCCATCAGCTCCAGCACCTCGGCCTCCCGGGCGGTGAGGCCCTCGACCGACCGGGGCGGGCCCGCCGGCGCCCCGGTCAGCGCCGCGAGCACGCGCCGCGCCACGCCGGATCCGACCACCACCCCGCCCGCCGCCACCGTGCGCACCGCCGCCAGCAGGTCCTCCTGCCCGACCCCCTTCAACAGGTATCCCGAGGCCCCCGCGCGCAGCGCGGCGACCACGGCGTCGTCGTCGGCCACCATCGTCAGCACCAGCACCGCGCTCGACGGGCTCGCCCGGCGGACCTGCCGGGTCGCCTCGACGCCCGACATCCCGGGCAGGTTGAGGTCCATGAGCACGAGGTCGGGGCGCTGCTCGGTGGCCAGCCGGACCGCCCCCGGCCCGTCGGCGGCCTCCCCGACCACCTCGATGCCGGCCACCGAGGCCAGCAGCCCCCGCACGCCGTGCCGGAACAGGGGATGGTCGTCGACGACCAGCACCCGGACGGCGGTCACCGGGAGACCGCGAGCGGCAGGGTGGCCACCACGGTGGTGCCGGTCGGACCGCCGGCGAGCTCGAGGGTGCCGCCGACCTCCTCCGCCCGCTCCCGCATCGTCACCAAGCCGCTCCCTCCGTTCCCGGCCCCGTTCCCGCCGGCCCCGCCGACCCCGTCGTCATGCACCCGGACGCGCAGTGTGCCCGCCGGGTCCGCGCACAGCTCGACCGCGCAGTGCCCGGCCGCCGCGTGGCGGGCCACGTTCGCCAGTGCCTCCTGCACGATCCGGTAGGCGGCCACCTCCACCGCGGCCGGCAGCGGGGGCAGCTCCCCGGCCGCGACCTCGACCACCTGCCCCGCGGCGCAGAAGCGGTCGGCCAGTCGGTGCACGGCGCCCACGAGTCCCACCTCGTCCAGCGCGGGCGGGCGCAGGTCCTCCACGACCCGGCGGACGTCGCCCACCGCCTCCTGCACCTCACCGCGCAGCGAGAGCAGTACCGCGTCGATCTCGGGATCGGCACCGACCGTGTTGCGCGCGGTGTCCACCCGCAGCGCCAGCGCCGCAAGGGTGGGTCCGACCCCGTCGTGCAGGTCCCGGCGCAGGCGACGCCGCTCCTCCTCCCGGGAGGCGACGAGCCGCTCCCGCGACCGCTGCAGCTCCCGCGTGAGCCCTGCCGCGGCGACGGCGGGCGCGAGCCGCTGGGCCAGCCCGGCCAGCAGCCGCTCGCCGCGGGGTCCCCGGCGTGCGGGCGGCCCGACGTGCAACGCGCCGACCGGCACGCCCTCGTGCAGCAGCGGCAACGTCCGGTCCGCGGCGGACGGCGAGCCCGCCGACGCGAGGATGCGCCCGTCCCGGTCGGTCACGGCGACCAGCGACAGCGCGAGGCTCTCGGCCAGCTCCGCCACGACCTCGTCGAGGGCGCCACCGGACAGCCGCGCGCCCAGCCGGTCGAGAACCGCGGACGGCTCGTCCCACGCCCCGTGCACGAGGCGGTTGACCCCACGCTGCAGGACCCGGTGCAGGGGCGCGAACGCCACGGCCACCACCGCCGCCGCCCCCGCCGCCACCCACGGGGACCCTCGGACGTCGAGCATCGCACCGACCCCGGTCACCACCAGGACGTAGATCGCGACGGCGGCCGCGGAGAGCAGCCCGTAGCGCAGCGCGCGGGTGACCAGCAGGTCGACGTGGTAGAGGCGGTGCTGCAGGACAGCCACGCCGATCGCGACCGGCACCGGGGCGGCAGCGGCCGACCACACACCCGCGTCCTGGAACCCGGCGGCGATCGCCGCACCGATGAGCACCGCGAGACCCAGCGCGGCCGCGACCCAGCCCACCTGCTGGCGCACCCGCGCGTCACCGCGGTACCAGCGCAGGCCCAGCGCGGCCATCCCGAGCAGCACGGTCACCGCCAGCAGGAGCAGCGACAGCAGGGCCACGGCGTCGAGCAGGACGACGCCGCCGGGTGGCGTGAGCGGGTTGGGCAGCCCGGCGAGCCGCTCGTCGAGGTTCCCGGCCGAGAACAGGCCGCCGACGACGAAGGTGACCCCGAACGCGCCGAGCAGCAGCCGCACCGGTCGCCGCCACCGCGCCGAGGGCAGCCGCCCGTCCGGGAAGACCATCGGCAGGACGCCGAGCAGCAGGAAGAAGCCGAGGCCGCGCAGGGT
>DATLGI010000043.1:0-11602 GCA_035540535.1 Pseudonocardia sp. | reverse complement strand
GTCCTCTGCGCCCCCGTCCTCTGCGCCCCCGTCCTCTGCGCCCCCGTCGCGACGAACGGCCCCCTCGTCCGGATCCATCCGGCGAGACTGCGGTGGGCCGGATCCGGGTTCCGGCACGGACTCCGGCTCGCGCTCGGCCGCCGCGTCGGCCTCGGGAACCGGCACCGGCGGCTCCCCCGCCCGCCGGACCGCGGCGACCAGCAGCGCCGGGCCGCCGATCGCCAGCAGCGCGCAGGGTACGAGCAGTAGCACGGGCAACCGGACCGGGTCGAACGGCCCGCCGGCGAGCCGCCCGCCGGCGAGCCAGGCCAGTACCCCGACCGCTGCCGCGGCCAGGCCGGCGGCGGCCGCGGCCGCCCGCAGCCGGTCGGCGGGCACCGCGGCGGGGTCCGCCCGGCGGCAGGCCAGCCCCGCGAGCACGCCGACGAGCGCGGGGACGGCGAGCACCGCGACGGCCCACGGCGCCGGCGGCGCCTGTGGCAGCGCCGCGAGCAGCGGGAACACCGGCTCCGGCCCGAGGGCCGCCCCGAACGGCGACGCCGCGGCTCGCCCGACGGACAGGCCCGGTCCGAGCAGCCACGCCGTTCCCGCGACGAGCGCGTTGGGCAGGTAGGCCACGGCGAGCATCGTCACCCCGACGGCGGCGCCGAACCCGGGCGCGAGCTCGCCGTAGGCCCGCGCGACGTCGGCCGCGGCGAACCCGAGGGCCGCGACGACGGCGGCGCCGCCGGCCGTCAGGAGCCCCGCGACCGCCACCGCGGCGCCACGCAGGCCGGCCGCCGTCCACCGCGGCGCCCGCTCCCACCACGGCGGCGGGCCCGCCGCCCGGAGCACCCCGAGCGCGGCCCCGCTCCCGGCGACGAGCCCCCCGCCGACCATCGCCGACCAGGGCTCCACCGCCACCACCGCGGCTCCGGGCAGCAGCGCGCTGCCGAGCACCGCGACGGCGGCGTGCGCCCCCGCGACGGCGGCGAGCACCGGCCCGGCGTCGGCGCGCGCCCGCCCGCCCAGACGCCGGACCGTCCACGCCGCCCCGGCGGCGACGACGGCGACGACCATCAGCGTCGGGACGAGCGGGAGCACGCTCAGCAGCCGTCCCTCGACGACGAGCGGGATCCGGTGCGCCGCGAGCCAGAGCGGGACGGTCGCGGTGAGGGCGCCGTCGACGGTGACGGCCGCGCCGCCGGTCAGCGCGACGACCGCGGTCGCCGGCACGAGGACGGCGTAGCTGACCAGGACCGTTCCCATCGCCGCCGCGAGCAGGATGCGCAGGCGGTCCATCCCGGCGGGATCGGGCGCGGCGGGGTCGGCGGGCCGGTCCGGTGAGAGGGCGGTCGTCACGGCACCCAGGGTCGCAGCGCGGCCGGCATCGACGGTTCAGGCACGCCGGGTCGCTGCGGTCCGCCGTCAGGGGGACGGCGGCAGCCGCGTCCGGGGCGCGGACCGGCCGCCGGCCCGTGCCCGCACGTCGCCGTCGGAGCAGCCGTGCCAGGACTCAGTTCGGCGGGCGGTCCTCGGAGCGCTTCTCGAAGTAGCGGGTGCGGTCGGGCTCGCCGGACTCGCCCGACGGCGCGGCCTCGGCGTCCGGCTGCTCCGGACCCGCCGGTCCGGAGCCGTAGGACCCGTAGGACGGCGGCGCGGCCTGCTGCTCACCCGGCGAGCCGGGCTGCCCCTCGCCCCGGCCTGCCTGGCCGGTGCCGATCACGGAAGTCGCACCGGAGTCGGCGGGGTGGCCGGACCCGTACCCGGAGCCTGCCTGCCCGCCGCCGTATCCGGGCTGCTGGCCGTAGCCCTGCTGGGGGTATCCCTGCTGCTGGGAGTACTGCTGCCCGTACCCCGCCTGCTGCCCGTAGCCGCCGTACCCGGCCTGCTGCTGGCCGTAGCCCTGCTGGCCGTAGCCGCCCTGCTCCGAGTACTGCTGCTGGCCGTAGCCCTGCTGCGGGTAGCCGCCGTAGCCCTGCTGGCCGTAGCCGCCGTACTGGCCCCCCGCGGCGTAGCCCCCCTGCGGGGAGGACGATCGCGGCGCCGGCGCCTTGAGCACCCCGGAGTCGAACAGCAGGGCGCCCACGACCGCGGCGACCTGCAGGATCGCCAGCACCAGCGCCGCGATGTACGGCGCCCCGCCCAGACCCAGGCCGAGTACGACCACCTGAAGCAGCAGCAGCATCCCCGTGACGACGACGACCGCCGCGGGCAGCAGCACGCGCCCGACGGACGGGAGCACCGCGGACCCGGCGAGCAGGCCGCCGCCGAGCAGCGCGAAGCCGATGATGCTGCCGGCCAGGAAGCCGTCCTCGGCGAAGAAGCCGCAGAGGTAGATCAGGACCCCGAGCCCGGCGGCCAGCAGGACAAGCAGCCGGGCGGGCCCCGGGGCGAGCCGGGACCGCGCGGCGGACGTGTCCGACGACGCGGCCGACCCCGAGGCGGGGGTGTCGGGTGACTGGGTCATCGCGCGGAACTCCCTCGGTTGCGGCCGCCGCCCTCCCGGCGTCCGGGCCCCGGCCACGCTAGCCCATCGTCGCGGGCCCGTGGCGATGGGCAGGGCGACCCGGGCTAGCGCCGGCCGATGATCTCCTTCATCAGCGCCGCGGTCTCGCTCGGCGTCTTGCCGACCCGCACCCCGGCCGCCTCCAGTGCCTCCTTCTTCGCCTGCGCGGTGCCCGCGGACCCGGACACGATCGCCCCGGCGTGTCCCATGGTCTTGCCCTCGGGTGCGGTGAACCCGGCGACGTAACCGACGACCGGCTTCGTCACGTGCGCCTCGACGAACTCGGCGGCCCGTTCCTCGGCGTCCCCGCCGATCTCGCCGATCATCACGATCGCCTCGGTCTCGGGGTCGGCCTCGAACGCCTCGAGCGCGTCGATGTGGGTGGTGCCGATCACGGGGTCGCCACCGATGCCGATGCCGGTGGAGAACCCGATCTCGCGCAGCTCGTACATCATCTGGTACGTCAGCGTGCCCGACTTGGACACCAGCCCGATCGGGCCGGCCCCGGTGATGTCGGCCGGGATGATCCCGGCGTTGGACCTCCCCGGGGAGATGATGCCGGGGCAGTTCGGCCCGATGATGCGCGTCCGGTTGCCCTTGGCGCAGGCGTGCGCCCAGACCGAGGCGGAGTCGTGCACCGGGATGCCCTCGGTGATGATCACCGCGAGCGGGATCTCGGCGTCGATCGCCTCGATCGCGGCGTCCTTGGCGAACCTCGGCGGGACGAACAGCACGCTGACGTCGGCGCCGGTCTCCTTCATCGCCTCCTCCACCGTGCCGAACACGGTGAGGTCCCGGCCGCCGATGGTCACGGAGGTCCCCGCCTTGCGGGCGTTCACGCCGCCGACGACGTTCGTCCCGGCCGCGAGCATCTTGGTGGTGTGCTTGGTGCCCTCACCACCCGTCATGCCCTGCACGACGACCTTGCTGTGCTCGTTCAGGAAGATCGACATCTCATGCCCCCGCAGCTGCGAGCTCGGCGGCCTTGTCGGCCGCATCGTCCATGGTCGCCACCTGCGTCACCAGCGGGTGGTCCGCCTCGTCCAGGATCCGCCGGCCCTCCTCGACGTTGTTGCCGTCGAGCCGGACGACCAGGGGCTTCGCCGCGCCGTCGCCGAGGATCCGCAACGCCTCGACGATGCCGGTCGCCACCGCGTCGCACGCGGTGATCCCGCCGAACACGTTCACGAACACCGACTTCACCCCGGGGTCGCCGAGCACGACGTCCAGGCCGGCCGCCATGACCTCCGCGGACGCGCCGCCGCCGATGTCGAGGAAGTTCGCGGGCTTCACGCCGCCGTGGCGCTCCCCCGCGTACGCGACGACGTCCAGGGTCGACATGACCAGGCCCGCCCCGTTGCCGATGATGCCGACCTCGCCGTCGAGCTTGACGTAGTTGAGGTCCTTCGCCTTGGCCTTGGCCTCCAGCGGGTCCTCGGTGCGCTCGTCCACCAGCTCGGCGTGGTGCGGCTGGCGGAAGTCCGCGTTCCCGTCCAGGGTGACCTTGCCGTCGAGGGCGATCACGCGGTCCTGCGGGTCGCGGACCAGGGGGTTCACCTCGACGAGCGTGGCGTCCTCGGCGACGAAGGTCTCCCACAGCCGCACGATCACCTCGGCCGCGGCTTCGGCCACCGCCGCGGGGATGCGGGCCTGGGCGACGATCTCGTCGGCCTTCGCCCGGTCGACGCCCGCGATCGGGTCCACCGGGACGCGCGCGAGCGCCTCGGGCCGCTCGACGGCGAGCTGCTCGATCTCGACGCCGCCCTCGGCCGAGCACATGGCGAGGAACCGGCGGTTGCCGCGGTCGAGCAGGAAGGAGAAGTAGTACTCCTCGGCGATGTCGCTCGCCTCGGCCACCAGCACCCGGTGCACGGTGTGGCCCTTGATGTCCATGCCGAGGATCGCCCCGGCCTTCTCGGCGGCCTCCTCCGGGGTCCGCGCCAGCTTGACGCCGCCGGCCTTGCCGCGCCCGCCCGTCTTGACCTGCGCCTTGACGACGACCGGGCCGCCGATCTCGCGCGCCACGGCGGCCGCGTCGTCGGCCGTCTCCGCGACGCGACCCGGCAGCACGGGGACTCCGTGCGCGGCGAAAAGGTCCTTCGCCTGGTACTCGTACAGGTCCACTCGGTTCTCCCTGCCCGCTCCGCTGTGCCGGCCGGCCGCGCCCGCCGACCCCCTGGCCACGGACCCTAGCGACGGCGCCGGCACCCCTCCTGACCTGCCCCGGTGACCGTGCTCACGCCCGCTCCCCACCTGACGACTTCGTGACGAATCGGTCCGCGGATCCGGCGGAACGGGCGGGGATGCCCTACCTTCCGGCCATGGAGCTGGTCCGCGGTGGGCTCGACCGGCTGGCCGCCGCGGCCGGGTCGGCGCGCGAGGCCGCGGCCGGCACCGCCCGCGAGCTCGCCGGCGCCGGCCGGTACGCGCTGCGGACCTTCGGCACCCCCGCCGGGGCCCGCGCGGCGCTGATCGAGGGCGTCTGGCTCGCCGCGCGCGTCACCCTCTACCCGGTGGGGCTGGTGCGTGAGCAGGTGCGCCACACCCCCGGCTACCGCACCGACGTGCTCAGCCCGGCGCAGCGCGGCCTAGTCGTCACCGACGTGGCCGCCGCGGGCACGCCGATCCTGCTCGTGCACGGGATCCTCGACAACCGATCGGTGTTCACGGTGTTCCGCCGGGCCCTGCGCCGGCGCGGCTTCGGCGTCGTCCACGCCGTCAACTACGGCCTGTTCACCGACGACGTGCGTACCGCCGCCCACGAGCTGCGCGGGCACGTCGAGCGGCTGCGCGAGCTCACCGGCGCCGACCGTGTGCACATCGTCGGGCACTCGCTGGGCGGGGTGATCGCCCGGTACTACGTGCAGCGGCTCGGCGGGCACCGCACCGTCGACACGCTCGTGACGCTGGGCAGCCCGCACCGCGGGACCTCCACCGCGTACCTGCTGCCGACCCGGCTGGCCCGCCAGCTGCGTCCCGGCTCGGACGTCGTCGCGGAGCTGGCCGAGCCCGCCCGCGGCTGCACCACCCGGTTCCTGGCCGTGTGGAGCCGCATGGACCAGCTCGTGGTGCCCCAGCGCAACGCCCGCCTGACCCATCCCGACCTGCACGTCGAGCAACTGGAGCTGCACGACGTCGGGCACCTGTCGCTCCCGATCGACCCGCGCACCGTGCACTGGGTCGCCACGGCGCTGGCCCGGCCGCACGCGGTCGCCGGCACGCGGCGGGCTCGTCCGGCCGGTCCCGCTGCGTTCCACGAGGAATCCTCCCCCGCCTGAGCACCGGCCCGGCGACACGCCGACCCCCGCCGTTGCCCCGCGACCACCCGTCCGCTACCTTCCAGCGGTCCGTGTCACGAACCGATCACAGCGGGAGACGGGTGCCGGCCCCGACCGGTGGCCCTGCGGGATCCCCAGCCCGCCCGCCGAGGCCGGGGGAAACACTGTCGAGAAGGGCAGGTCTTGGCGCGCCACCGCTCCCCCAGCGGCGCGCAGCCGGCCCCGGAGCGCCGCGTGCCGCGAGGCACGTCCGCCGTTCCGGGAACCCGCCGGCTCCCGCCGCCGCACCACCCGGGCCCGAACGCGGGCCGCGGGCTCCCCACCGCGACCCTGCGGGGCCGCGCGACGGTCGCCGCGCTCGCGGCCGGAGCCGTCGTCGCGGCGGCGCAGTCGGCCGTCTCGCAGGCCGCGGTCACCGCCGAGGAGCCCGTACTCGCCAGCGCCCTGCTGCCCGTCACCGAGAGCGCGGACCCCTCGCCGACGCCGACCGCGGCGAGTGCGATCGGCGGCGACCAGCTCCCCGTCGAGACCTTCACCCTGCTCGACGCGGACTCGCATGTCGACGTGCAGAGCCTCACCAAGGCCGTCGACATCGGCCGGCAGATCGCCGAGCGCACCGCGGTCATCGACGCCGCCCTCGCGCAGGGCGCACCGGCGGCGACCCTGGTCGGCGACATCGCGTTCGTGATGCCGGTGGCCGGGCGCCTGACCTCCGGCTTCGGGGCCCGCTGGGGCACCACGCACTTCGGTGTCGACATCGCCAACTCCATCGGCACGCCGATCTACGCGGTCACCGACGGCGTGGTGGAGGAGTCCGGGCCGGCGTCCGGGTTCGGTCTGTGGGTCGTGCTCCGCCACGACGACGGCACGCAGAGCGTGTACGGCCACATCAACCGCTCCCTCGTGCGGGAGGGCCAGCGGGTGGCCGCCGGCGAGCAGATCGCCGAGCTCGGCAACCGCGGCTTCTCCACCGGCCCGCACCTGCACTTCGAGATCTGGGACGCCGACGGCACCAAGCTCAACCCCATGCGCTGGCTGCAGGAGCGCGGCATCCGCTTCTGAGCCCTCACCGCTGCGGACGAGCCGCGAGGGCTGACCGGGTACGGCTCACACCAGGAGCCGAGCCGGCACCTCGCAGCGCGTGTAGGTGGCCAGCGCGCGCTGGTCGAGGGTCAGCAGCTGTGCCGCGGCCGCCGCCGCCGTGACCGCGACGAGGGCGTCGTACACGGCTCCCCCCGCGATCCCCAGGCCCGCGAGGCGGGCTGGTAGTCGCGCCTGCTCGTCGGCACCGAGGACGAGCCGCTCCCCGGCGAAGGTCCGGGCCAGGAACTCGGCCACCGTCCGCGGATCCGCCCGGAACGGTTCCGGCAGCCGGGTGAGTACCGAGTAGGCCTCCAGGCCCACGTGCGCGGGAAGCCGGGGCCGGCGAGCGAGCACTCGGCGCGCCGCGGCGTGATGCTCGTGCCACGCGCCGAAGCTCGCGACCACGACCGAGCTGTCCAGCGCGATCAACGGCGGATGCGGTCGAGCGTGTCGCGGACCATCTCGGCCGTGAGCACCGGCATCTCCCGGTCCGACACGGCGACCGGACCGTACTCGTCCTCCACCAGGCGCATCGCCGTCGCCGGAACCTCGATCTCGATCCGCCGATCCACGACGCGGAGCTCGAGCTCGGTCCCGGCGGTCAGACCAAGCTCGTCCCTGGCCGCCTTGGGAACCACCACCCGACCGGCCGCGTCGATGACAGTGCGCATGGCAAAAATCTACCATCGCTCCTGGCGCAGCAAAGCCACTAGAGCTTCTGCAACGGCACCCCACCGATGAGCATGAGCCGCACCGTGCCCGCGCTGCCGAAGTCGATCGTCACCGTGGCCCGCGGCCCGATCCCGTCGGCCGCGACCACCGTGCCCAGGCCGTACTTGTCGTGGTTCACCCGATCGCCCACATCGAGGCTGATCGACGGGGTGAGCGAGCGCTCGGGCACCCGCCAGTCCCCCCGGTCGCGGGGCTCGGGGCGGCGCCCGAAGCCGAACCGGCCGATCGGTGCCGAGAAGTCCGGCTCCGAGCGGCGCCAGTCCACCAGCTCGTCCGGGATCTCGTCGAGGAACCGCGACGCCGGGTTCGACCCGGGCTGGCCGAACGCCGAGCGCACCACCGCCCGCGAGACGTAGAGCCGCTCGCGGGCGCGGGTGATGCCGACGTAGGCGAGCCGGCGCTCCTCGGCCAGCTCGGCCGGGTCGGCCAGCGCCCGCAGATGCGGGAACACGCCGTCCTCCCAGCCGGTGAGGAACACGACCGGGAACTCCAGGCCCTTCGCCGTGTGCAGGGTCATCAGGGTGACCAGGCCGGAGTCGTCGTCGGGGATCGAGTCCGCGTCGGCGACCAGCGCCACCCGCTCCAGGAAGGCGGCGAGCGAGCCGGGCGCCGGGGCCCCCACGGCGACGTCGGAGTCGTCCAGGTCGGCGACGGCGGCGTCCCCGGTACCGATGCTCGACGCTGCGAGCACGTCTTCGGTATCGATGCTCGACGCTGCAAGCACGTCTCCGGCGAACTCCCGCGCCACCGTGACCAGCTCGGCGAGGTTCTCCAGGCGCGAGCCGTCCTGCGGGTCGTCGCTGGCCTCCAGCTCGGCGCGGTAGCCGGTGCGGGCGTACACCGCCTCCAGGATCTCGGCGGTGCCCTCCCCGCGGTCGACGAGCTCGCGCAGCTCGTCGACGAGCCGGACGAACGACGCGATGCAGCGCCGCGACCGGGTGGCCAGGTCGGGCATCCGCTCGGGCCGCTCCGCGGCGACGCGCAGCGCCGCGGTGAAGGAGATCCGCTCGCGGTCCGCGTACCCGGCGACGAGGCCCTCCGCGCGCTCGCCGATGCCGCGCCTGGGTACGTTGAGGATCCGCCGCAGGCTGACGGTGTCCTCCGGGTTGGACAGCACCCGCAGGTAGGCCAACGCGTCGCGGATCTCGCGGCGCTCGTAGAAGCGCACCCCGCCGACGACCTTGTACGGCAGCCCGACGCGCAGGAACACCTCCTCGAACACCCGCGACTGCGCGTTGGTGCGGTAGAACACCGCCACGTCGCAGTTGCGCACCCCACCGGTGTCGACCAGCCGGTCGATCTCCCCGGCGACGAACGCGGCCTCGTCGTGCTCGTTGTCGGCGACGTAGCCGACCACGCGCTCGCCGTCGCCCGCATCGGTCCACAGCCGCTTGTCGCGCCGGGCCGGGTTGCGGGCGATCACGGCGTTGGCCGCGGAGAGGATCGTCTGGGTGGAGCGGTAGTTCTGCTCCAGCAGGATCGTGCGCGCCTGCGGGTAGTCCTGCTCGAACTCGACGATGTTGCGGATGTCGGCCCCGCGGAACGCGTAGATCGACTGGTCGGAGTCGCCGACGACGCACAGCTCCGCGCCGTCCGCGCCCGGCACCGCCGGCGCCACCAGCGCCCGCACCAGCGCGTACTGCGCCTTGTTGGTGTCCTGGTACTCGTCGACGAGCACGTGGCGGAACCGCCGCCGGTAGTACTCGGCGACGTCGGGCAGCCGCTCCAGCAGGGCGACCGTCTCGCCGATGAGGTCGTCGAAGTCGAACGCGTTGGCCTGCCGCAGCCGCGCCTGGTAGGCGGCGAAGACCTCGGCGACCCGGCGCTCGAAGTCGTTCGCCGCGGCCGCCGCGGCGTCCTCGGCGGTGCGCAACTCGTTCTTGTGCGTCGAGATCTGCGCGGCCAGCCCGCGCGCGGGGTAACGCTTGGGGTCGAGCTCCAGGTCGCGGGCGACGATGCCGACGAGGCGGCGGGTGTCGTCGGCGTCGTAGACGGAGAACGCCGAGCGCACCCCCAGGTGCCTGGCCTCGCGGCGCAGGACCCGCACGCACATCGCGTGGAACGTCGAGACCCACATGGCGCTCGCCCGGCGGCCGACCAGCGCGTCGACCCGCTCCTTCATCTCCGCCGCGGCCTTGTTCGTGAACGTGATCGCCATGATCTCGCCGGGGTGCACGTTCCGTTCGGCGAGCAGCCAGGCGATGCGGTGGGTGAGCACCCGCGTCTTGCCCGACCCGGCTCCCGCGACGATCAGCAGCGGCGACCCGGCGTGCAGCACGGCGTCGCGCTGGCGGGGGTTGAGCCCCTCCAGCAACGCGGCGCCGCGCTTCGTGCGCGGCTCGACGGGAGCGGGCAGTTCGAACAGGGCACTCATCGCGTCCCGAACACTACCGGCGCTCCCCGACGGTCAATGCGTGTGGCAGACTTCCCCCGTGCCACGACGGCGATTTCCCTACGGGGACCGGATCCCGGTGCCCGTGGCCGCCTGAGCACCCGGCAGTCAGCCGCCCCGGAGTCCGACGGACCCGGGGCGTCGTCGTGTCGCGGGCCGGATGGACGCCGCAGCCGCACCAGGAGGAGACCGTGTCCGTGACCACCGACCCGACGCCCCAGGCGGCCGTTCCCAGCACGGAGGAGATCGCCGAGCTGCGGCAGGAGATCGACCGCCTCGACGCGGAGATCCTGCGGCTCGTGCTGCGCCGCAGCGAGGTCTCCCGCCGCATCGGCGCCGCCCGGATGGCCGCCGGCGGCCCGCGCTTCGTGCACAACCGCGAGATGGCCGTGCTCGCCCGCTTCCGCGAGCTGGGCGCGGAGGGCCGCGAGCTGGGGATGTTGCTGCTGCGGCTGGGCCGCGGCCGGCTCGGCGGCCACTGACCGGCGCCGCTGCGGGGAACCGGGCGCCGCCGCCGATGCCTGCTGGGTCGCCCCGCTCACGCGCGAGGCCGGCGATGCCGCCCCGCACGCGTCCGGGCGGCCGGCCCGCCGGGATGCTTCCGGGCGACGGCCGGTGATCGGGCGCGGCATAGGGTTCGGCCGTGAGCACTCCCGCGACCCGGCCACGTCCCGCCACCGTCCGCGACGACGTGCGGCGCGCCCTCGTCGTCGTCGCCCACCCGGACGACGTCGACTTCGGCGCCGCGGGCACCATCGCGACCTGGACGGCCACCGGGATCGAGGTCGGCTACTGCATCTGCACCTCCGGTGACGCCGGCGGCTACGACGACACCCCGCGGGCCGAGATGGGCCCGCTACGCGAGCGGGAGCAGCGCGCGGCCGCGGCCGAGCTCGGGGTCACCGACGTGCGGTTCCTCGGCTACCCGGACGGCCGGCTGACCGCCGGCATCGAGCTGCGCCGCGACATCAGCCGGGAGATCCGGCGGTTCCGCCCGGACCGGGTGCTCACACAGTCGCCCGAGATCTGGTGGCGCCGGGTCGGCGCCTCACACCCGGACCACCGGGCCACCGGGGAGGCCACCCTCGCCGCCGTCTACCCGGACGCGCGCAACCCCTTCGCCCATCCCGAGCTGCTCGCCGAGGAGGGCCTCGAGGCCTGGACGGTGCCCGAGCTGTGGCTGATGGCCGCGCCGGAGGAGCGGGTGGACCACGTCGTCGACATCACCGACGTGATCGACCGCAAGCTCGCCGCGTTGCGCCGGCACGCCTCGCAGACGGCACACATGACCGACCTCGAGCAGCGGATCCGCGAGTGGCACAGCCGCTGGGCCGGCCGCTGGGACCTGCCCGAGGGGCGCCTGGTCGAGGCGTTCCAGGTGGTGGCGATCGGCTAGCGGTCGAGCGGGGACGACGAGCGGCGTTACGCCGCGCGGGTGAAGGCCGATGAGCGGGTGAACAGCACTTGGCCGGGCCGATGACGGTCCGGTAGACAGCAGAAGTCGCATCACCCGAAGGAGGGCACCGCCCCGTGGCCCCCACAGCTTCCGGTAGCGGTTCGGTGATCGACGGCACCGGCACGTCCGACGCGCCGCCCGCCGTCGTCACCGTCGCCGAGCTGCTGCGCCGC
>DATLGI010000042.1:0-22331 GCA_035540535.1 Pseudonocardia sp. | reverse complement strand
GTGGTGATCACCCCGCAGGACTGGGTGGCGGGCCGCTCGTCGAGCGCCGCCAGGGCGAGGTCGACGGCGCGCTCGAGTTGGGTGTCGCGGCCCGCCACCCAGTCCTGCGGGGTGATCACCACCTGCACGTCGGGTTCGACGCCCCGGTTCTCCACGGCCCAACCGGTGTCGTCGAACCACGACGCGTACCGCGGCTGGGTCACCCGGGTGCCGTCCACCAGCCCGTAACGCCCGTCGATGCCGATCACCCCGCCCCAGGTCCGCACCCCGACGACCGGTCCGACGCCCATCCGCTTGAACGCCGCGGTGATGACGTCACCGTCGGAGGCGGACAGCTCGTCGCACACCGCCACCACCGGGCCGCGTGGGGCGTCGTCGGGGTAGGTCGACGGCTGGCCGTGCCGGACGACGTCCCAGCCGATCACCCGCCGGGCCAGCTTCTCGATCACCAGCTGGGAGACGTGGCCGCCGCCGTTGGCGCGGACGTCGACGATCAGCCCGTCGCGCGCGGTCTCCCGGGACAGGTCGCGGTGCAGCTGCGCCCAGCCCGGCGCCATCATGTCGGGCAGGTGCAGGTAGCCCAGCCGCCCGTCGGAGCGGTCGGCGACGAACGCGCGCCGGCCCGCCACCCAGTCGTGGTAGCGCAGCGGGCCCTCGTCGTGCAGCGGCCGGACCACCACGCGCCGCACCTCGCCCGGCTCCCCGGCGCGCGACACGTCGCCGTCCGCCGCGTCGCGCTCCGCCCCGTCGACGTCGGTGCCGGCGCGGCCGGCCGACCGCACGGTGAGCTCCACCAGCCGGCCCGCGGTGCCGCGCAGCAGCGGCGCGGGCCCCAGCTCCGGGTCGACCGGCTGCCCGGCCACCTCCAGGATCACATCCCCGGCCCGCACGTCGACCCCCGGCCCGGACAGCGGGCTGCGCGCCGACGGCGCGGACGTCTCCGGCGGCAGCACCCGCGCCACCCGCCAGCCGCCGTCGGCGTCGCGTTCGAGGTCCGCACCGAGCTTGCCGGGCCGTGCCGTCCAGTCGATGCCGTCGCCGAGCCCGCCGCCGCCGACGTAGGCGTGCGAGGTGCCGAGCTCGCCCTGCAGCTCCCAGAGCAGGTCGACCAGGTCGTCGTGGCTGCCGACGGCGTCCACCAGCGGGCGGTACCGGGCCAGCTCCGCGGCCCAGTCCACCCCCGCCATGTCCTCGACCCAGAAGTGGTCGCGCATCAACCGGCCCGCCTCGTCGAACATCTGGCGCCACTCGGCGGTCGGGTCGACGGTGACGACGATCCGGCCGGTGTCGATCGCGAACTCGTCGCCCTCGGAGTCGACGGGCGTCGAGGAACCGAAGCGGTCCGAGCGCAACACCCGCAGCGCCCCGTCCCCACGCACCACGAGCCGGGTGCCGTCGCCGGTGACGGCGTAGCCGTCGACCGGATCGGCGATGGTGTCGAGCTTGCGCTTGACCAGGTCGTAGCGCTGCAGCACCGGGCGCGCCCGCTTGTCGTCGCTGCCCGCGCGCCCGTCGCCGAGCACGCCCGCGATCGGGGAGCTCACCCAGAGCAGGCAGTCCTTCGCCGCCCCGAGCCGGCGGTAGCGGCCGTCCGCCACCGGGATCGGCACCACCCGCGCGGTCAGCCCGTCGACGTCGACGACCACCTCCGGGGGCTCGTCCTTCCGGTCCTCGGCGGCCTTCGGCGACCTCTCCTCCTCGGTCGTCCCCTCGGCCGGCGCGTCGGCGTCGGGCGGGGCCGGGGGCACGGCCGGCAGGTCCTCGGGGCCCTCGTCCCCCGGGCTGGTCGGGCGCCCGTCCGGGCTCGCCCCGAACGGCGACGGCGTGCGCGCGGCCAGCGGCACGAGGAAGGGGCGCCACGCGGCCGGGAAGGTGAGGTCGAAGGAGTGCTGGTCGTAGATCGGGTCGAAGCTGCGCTTGGACAGGAACGCCAGGAACCTGCCGTCCGTGGTGAACACCGGGTCGATGTCGACGAAGCGCGGCTCGGTGACCGCCACGAGGGTGCCGTCGGCGATCCGCACCAGCACGATCCGGCTGATCCCCGCCTCCACCGGGTCGGCGTAGGCCAGCCAGGCGCTGTCCGGGGACCAGGCGAGCCCGGAGACCTCCCCGTCCGCGCCGCACGCGAGCTCGCGGAACTCCCCCGCCGTGCCCTCGCGCAGGTCGAGCAGCAGCAACCGCCCGTCGTGCGCGGCGACGGCCACGGCCGAGCCGTCCGGGGCGGGCGTCAGCTCCAGCACCCGCCCGATCTCGCCGGCGCCGTACCGGCGGGGCTGCGCGGCGCCCTCGGCGCGCGGGTCGAGCGGGACCACGCAGACCGCGTCCTCGCCCTCGACGTCGTCGACCCACACGACGTCGCGCTCCCCCAGCGGCTGCGCCAGCCGTGCCCGCGCGCCCGGCCGGGCGAGCAGGGTGCGGGCCGGGCCGTCGCGGTGGGTGAGCCGGTGCACCGTCCCGCGGACCACGACGACGCTCACGCGGCCGGTGCGATCGGGCACGGCGGAGTCGAGCCAGGACGAGGCGGTGATGCGGAAGGGCTCGCGGGCGGTGCGCGGCCCGCCGAGACGGACGTCGAGCCGGCGCGGTGACGCCCCCGGCTCCAGCGACTCGACCAGCCACAGCTCGCCCGCGGACTCGTACACGACCCGGGTTCGGTCGGTGCTCGCGTGCCGGACGTAGAACGGCACCTCGCCGGGTGCCCCGTGGTCGGTGTGCCGGCGCAGATCGCCCCCGGACCGGTCGACGGAGTACAGGTTGCCCCAGCCCTCGTGGTCGGACAGGAACGCGATCCGGTCGCCGACGAGCATCGGCGACCCGAGTTGGCCGTCGAGGTCGGCGAGGATGCGCGTGAACTCACCCGCCCCGTCCGGATCCCACCACAGCCGGCCCGCGGTGCCGCCCCGGTAGCGCTTCCACCACGCCATCTCGGTGTCCGTCGTGGACAGCAGCAGAACCGCCCCCGCCGCGTCCAGCGCCAGGTCGCTCAACGGGCCGTACGGCAGCCGCCGCGCCGCCCCGCCACCGGCCGGGACGGCGTGCGCCCAGGTCCGCCGCCGCGTCGGCAGGCCGGCCGCGGACGCGGCGAGGACGTCGCCGTCCGGCGTCCAACCCAGACCGCGGGTCGCGCCGTCACCCCACCAGGTGAGCCGCTGCGCCGCTCCGCCGTCGACGTCGGCGACGAACACCTCCGGCGACCCGGCGCGATTCGAGGTCCACGCCACCCGGGTGCCGTCGGGCGCCAGGCGCGGCGCCTCGGCCGGCGCGGAGTCGACGGTCAGCCGGTAGGCCCGCCCGCCGCCCAGCGGTGCCGTCCAGACGTCGTCCTCGGCGACGAACACGAGCGTGTCACCGTGCACGTGCGGGAAGCGGAGGTAGGTGGGGCGGTCACTCGGGCGGGTCATGGGAGGCGACCGTAGCGCCCCCCACGCACACCGCGCCCTCACCACGGCACCGGCAAGATGATCCGCATGGGCACTGGGCGCGGGGCGGTACGACGGTCGGTGACGGCGACGGTCCTGGCGGCGGCGCTCGGGCTGGCGGCGTGCTCCGCCGATCCGGGCTCGGTCGCGGGCGGCGGCGCCGGCGAGGCGCCGCTCACCGAGGGCACGCCGGACCGCCCGGGGTCGCCGCAACTGCGGGTCACCACGGTCGCCGGTGGCCTCGACCACCCGTGGGACGTCGGGTTCCTGCCCGACGGCCGCGTGCTCGTCACCGAGCGCGACGGGCGGATCTCACTGCTCGCCGGACCCACCGAGGGCGCCACCGCGACCCCGGTCGAGGCCGACCTCGGCGACCTGCTGGCCCGCGGCGAGGGCGGGCTGCTCGGGCTGGCCGTGCACCCCGACTTCGCCACGAACCGGCGGTTCGTCACCTGCCAGACGCACGTCGAGAACGGCGAGCCGGTCGACGTCCGGCTGGTCACCTGGGAGCTCGCCCCGGACGGCGGCTCGGCGCGCCGGGTGGCGGACCCCCTGGTCGGCGCGATCCCGGTGAACCCGTCGGGGCGGCACTCGGGGTGCCGGCCGACGGTCGCCCCGGACGGCGCGCTGGTCGTCGGCACCGGTGACGCCGCCGACGGCTCGACCCCGCAGGACCTGACGTCGCTGGGCGGCAAGACCCTGCGTGTCGACCTCGCCACCGGCGGCCCCGCCCCCGGCAACCCGTTCGCCGGCGCGCCCGACCCGGCCCAGCGGCTGATCTGGACCTACGGGCACCGCAACGTGCAGGGCGTCGCCGTGCAGCCGGACACCGGGCAGCTCTACTCCGCCGAGCACGGCCCGGACGTCGACGACGAGGTCAACCGGCTGCGACCCGGCGGGAACCACGGCTGGGACCCGGCGCAGGGGGGCACGGTGGGCGGCTACGACGAGTCCGTGCCGATGACCGACCTGCAGCGCTACCCGGACGCCGTGCCGGCGGCGTGGAGCTCGGGCCGCCCCCCGGAGGCGATCTCCGGCGGCGCGTTCGTGTCCGGGCCGCAGTGGGGTGACCTCGACGGCGTGCTGGCCGTCGCGGCGCTGCGCGGGTCGAAGCTGCTGCTGATGACCATCGGCCCGGCCGGCGGGGTGACCGAGGTGCGGGTGCCCGAGGTGCTCGACGGCGAGTTCGGCCGGCTCCGCGCGGTGCGCTCGGCGCCGGACGGGGCCCTGCTCGTCACGACGGACAACGGCGGCGGCGACGACGTGGTGCTGCGGGTCGAGCCCGTCTGACGGCCGCTCGGTCGCGTCGTCGGGTCAGTCGGCGGGGTCCAGACCGGGGAGCGGGGCGATGCCCAGCACGAGCTTGCTGATGTGGAACGCCTCGGCGTAGCGGGCGTGGCACTGCACGCCGCGCACACGGGCCAGCCCGCGGAACGACTCGGCGTCGAACCGGCGGCGGTCGCGCTGGGAGCCGTAGTGCTCGCGCAGCTTGTCGATCTTCTCACGGAGCACGGGCTCGGCGAGCGGCAGGTAGACGGCGGGCTGGGCGAGGTCGGCGTCCTGCTTGAGGATCTCGTAGCCCAGGACGAGGTGGTCGCGGAAGCCGGTGGCGACGAGATCGGCCAGCGCGCGGTGATCCGGATGGGCGTCGTGGCGGGCGGGGGCGAAGACGAGGTCCGGCTCGCCGTGCGCCCGCAGCTCCTCGAGCGCGACCCGCGCCCGCTCGCCGTGGCTCGCCACGCGGCCGTCGGGCAGGTCGAGCACCACCACCTCGAGCGCGGCCCCCGGGCACAGGGCGGCGAGGGCGGCGCGCTCCTCCTGCTCGCGCAGCGACCCGCCGCCGCTCAGGACCAGCGCGCTGACCCGCACCCCGGCGTACGCCCGGCACATCTCCAGCAGGGCACCGCCGGCGCCGATCGCGATGTCGTCGCAGTGGGCACCCACCAGCACCATCCGGTCCAGCCGTTCGGGGAGCACGTTCAACATGGCACGGGCGTTACGCCACCTCTCCGTTCGTCCCGGTGTCCGTCGGGATTCGGTCGCACCCGGCAGCGGCTGCGTTACCCGCTGCCGAGGACGCACCGGCCGGTCGGGCGAACCGACCGGGTGGACCGTCAGGCGCCGAGCCGGGAGAGCCGGCGCGCGGTCGGCCAACGCACGTCATAGGCCCAGCCGAGCCGCTCGAACAGCCAGATGACCCGCGCCGAGATGTCGATCTGGCCGGGCAGCACGCCGTGCCGGGCGCACGTCGGGTCGGCGTGATGCAGGTTGTGCCAGGACTCGCCCATCGACAGGACGGCCAGCGGCCAGAAGTTCCGCGACCTGTCGCGCGAACGGAACGGTTGGGCGCCCACCATGTGGCAGATCGAGTTGATCGACCAGGTGACGTGGTTGGAGATCGCCAGCCGGACCAGCCCACCCCAGAAGAACCCGGTGAGCGCGCCCGCCCAGGACCAGGTGATCAGGCCGCCGATCGCGGCGGGCAGGAGCAGGCTGACCGCGACCCACAGGCCGAACGTCCGGCTGACGCGGCGGATCGCGCCGTCCGCGAGCAGGTCCGGGACGAAGCGGCGCTGGTTCGTCTCGTCCCGGTCGAAGAACCAGCCCATGTGGGCGTGCAGGAAGCCGCGCGCCACGGCCCGCGGCGAGGTGCCGAACGCCCACGGTGAGTGCGGGTCGCCCTCCTTGTCGGAGAACGCGTGGTGGCGGCGGTGGTCGGCCACCCAGTTGAGGACGTTGCCCTGCACCGCCAGCGAGCCGGTGATCGCCAGCACGACCCGCAGCCACGGCCGGGCCTTGAACGAGCCGTGGGTGAAGTGCCGGTGGAACCCGACCGTGATGCCGAGGACCCCGATCGTGTAGAACGCGCCCAGCAGCACCAGGTCGTGCCAGTTGACGCCCCAGCCCCAGGCCAGCGGTACGGCCGCGACGAGCGCGACCATCGGCATCGCGACGAACACGTAGATCAGCAGGTGGTGCGGCAGGCTCCGTTGCCCGGACACGACGGGCTCCGGGCGGGCGGCAGGGGCAGCGGCGGCCACCCGGCCGGTGGATGTCGGATCGCTGGCGTCAAGGGCTGTGGACACGTGCATCACCTCGGGGTCGGCAATCGGCTCGGGCGGGGTCGGCGCAGGACGACCACGGGGTACCCCGCTCGGGCGGGCGTACCCGCCGGGCAGCGTAGGCGTGCCGGGACCAGGCCACCGGACGGACGGGAACGAGGGGTTGCGATCCGCATACGGCGCGCGACCGGGCGAGGGATGGCGCGTGCCAGGATGGAGGCCTGTCCGCCGTGGTGTAATGGCAGCACCTCGGATTTTGGTTCCGATGGTCCAGGTTCGAATCCTGGCGGCGGAGCAGCAGGTCGTCGATCCTCGGATGCGGGATGAGCTGCCGTCCTCGCCGGACGGCTACGACCGCTCGACGGGCGCGACGCCGTCGGCGCCGAGGCGCGCGTCGAGCAGGCGCCGTGCCTGCTCGTGCGCGCAGCGTCGGGCGTGCGCGAAGTACGTCGACGGGTCGCGCAGGATCCGGGCCAGCCGGGCTCGCTGGTCCTCGTCGCCGTTGTGCCTGCTGCGCACGTCCACGAGCCCAGGATAGCGCCGCCGTCACGCGTTCAGCGCCACCGCCAGCAGCCGCGCGAACACCCGCACCGCGGGGACGTCGGCGTCGGTGAGGTCGCCGACGCCGAGCCCGTCGATGGTGAGGATGCCGAACTCCCGGGCCTCGGTGGCGACGGGCACGGCGAGGAAGGTGCGGTACGCGTGCCCGCCCGGGGTCCAGCCCGGCGGTGGGGCCGCGTGGACGTCGGGGCAGAACAGGTCCTCGCGTCGGCGGAGCAGGCCCAGCGCGTAGTCGCCCAGCGGCGTCCCGGCGACGAACGTGGTGCCGGGCGCCTGCGCACGGCCGTGGAACCCGGCCGGAACCAGCTGCCGCGGCGGGCCCTCGTCGAGCGCGAAGTAGCAGGAACGCAGCCGGTCCGCGGCGAGCACCTCGGCCGCGGCGGCGAGCACGACCGCCTTCGCCTGGCCCTGCAGCTCCCCCAGTTCCCGGTCCCGGTGACCGGGCGCCCGGTCGGTGACCCGGCCGAGGAGGTAGGCCAGCGGCTCGAGCGCGTCGTCGAGGACGAGCTGCATCCGTGCGGCGGCGTCCTCGGCGATCTGCTCGGCGGTGGCGGCGCGGACGGCGGCCCGGTGCGCGCTGAGCAGGGGGAGCCCGACGGCCAGCGCGGTCAACACCGCGCCGCCGGCGGCGGTGAGGCCGAACGACCAGCCGGACAGGTCGTTCACGACGACGCCGATCAGCCACGCCGCCGTCGCCGCGGTGACGGCGACGGGCGCCGCCAGCCGCCCCACCCGTTCGGAGATCGCGCTCATCGCCCGGGCAGCGTAGCCACGGACGGCGACGGTGCCGGCGCAGCCGCGCCACGGGATCCGGCACCGACGACCGACGGGACGGCTCCGCGCTGCGGAACCGTCCCGTGTCGTGGTCGCGCCGTCGGCTCAGCGGCCGCCGGGGCGCGGTGGGCGTGGCGGGTCGGGCCGCCCGTTGCCGGTGCACTTCATGATCGTCCCCCCCTCCCGACGATCGGCACGGACCTCAGGCGAGGCCGGCGTCCAGCGTGATCGTTGTGCCGGTCAGGGCCTTGCTGACCGGGCAGCCGTCCTTCGCGGCCTGGGCGGCCTTCTCGAAAGCGGCGGCGTCGAGGCCCTCGACCTCGCCGCGCACGGTCAGCGCGATGCCCGTGATGCGGAACCCGCCGGCGGGGTCCGGACCGAGCGACACGTCGGCCGAGACGTCGAGGGCCTGCGGGGTTCCGCCGGCCTCCGCGACGTTGTGCGAGAGCTGCATCGCGAAGCAGGCCGCGTGGGCCGCCGCGATGAGCTCCTCCGGGCTGGTGGTGCCGCCGGCCTCGTCGGCGGCACGCTTCGGGAAGCTGACGTCGTAGGTCCCGATCCCGCTGCTGGTGAGCTCGACCTGGCCGGTGCCGTCCTCGAGTCCACCGTTCCAGGCGGTGCGTGCGCTACGCGTGGGCATTCTGTCTCCTTCTCGACGTTCTGTCGTGGACAATTCGTTCGACGGTCAGATGATCCAGCCTCTCACGGCCGGTGCGGCTGTACCGCCGAACGGCGAGGGCTTCGAGACGAGCGGGCCTGCGGTTCACCCGGACGCTCAGCGCACCTCCACCGGGTCGCCGACCTCGAGGAACTCGTAGAAGGCCTGCGCGTCCGCGGCGCCGAGACGCACGCAGCCCGCGGACGGGGTACCCAGGTTGCCCTCGTGGAACGCGATGCCGCCGGGCGCGAAGAAGACCGCCCACGGCATCGGCGCGTCGTTGAACTCCTTGCTGCGGTGGTCCTTGTGCTTCCACTCCACGACGAACGACCCGCGGGGCGTCTCGTGGCCGGGGGCGCCGACGCTGATCTGCACCGGGCCGCGGACCACCTCGCCGTCGTCGACGAGCCACGCCTGCTTGGTGTCGACGCTGACGCACGCGCCGTCACCGCCGATCGCGCACGGGGTGCCCGCGGTCAGGTCCGGACCGGCCTGGGCCTGCCCCACCGCGACGGCGCCGAGCACGCCGATGCTCATCGCCGCCGCGACCACCGTCGCGCGCAGCCGTCGGACCCTCACCTGCGGAACCCACCCATCGTCGTCAGCGGATCTGGACGCTGTCGCCGGGCTCCAGGAGCCCGAAGAACCGCTCGGCGTCCTCGGCGGCGAGCCGGACGCAGCCCGCCGAGTCGGACTCCAGGTGGCCCTCGTGGATCGCGTGGCCGCGATCGGTGAAGAACACCGCCCACGGCATCCGCGCGCCCACGAACTCGCGACTGACGTGGTCGCGGCTCTTCCACAGGACCGTGAAGTCACCCCGCGGGGTGGCCCGCTGCGGGTCGTTGTCCGACCCGGTGGCTATCCGCGACGGCCCGTGGACGACCTCCCCGTCGACGACCAGCCATGCCTCGAGGGTGTCGGCGTCGACGCACGCCCCCCGCTCGATGGTGCACGGCGTGCCCTCGACGAACTCCGGTTTGGCCTGCGCGGACCGGGCCGTCATCGTCACCGACACCCCGAGGAAGATCGACACGGCCACCAGCGACGCGGGCAGGCGTGATCGCGGGACCCTGCGGTGATCCCCCATGGACGTCCTTCGTCTGGATGGTGGCGGGCTCGACATCGCCCCAACGACCCACCGCGCGGACGGTTACGCGTCACCGATCACCTGCGGCACGGGCGGTCCGTCGGCGACGCCGTAGGATCGGCCCGTCCCGCGACACCCGGGCGGGACGCGGGCGACCAGGAGGGTGGGAACCACGCAGGTGGGCACGCCAGACGCACGCGCTGAGCTGGTGCGGCCCGTCGCCGCAGTCGTCCTCGCCGCCGGCGAGGGCACCCGGATGCGCTCGGCCACCTCGAAGGTGCTGCACGCCATCGGCGGGCGCAGTCTGCTCGGGCACGCCGTGCACGCCGTCGCCGCGGTCGACCCCGAGCACCTGGTGGTGGTCGTCGGGCACGCGCGCGAGCAGGTGGGCGGCGCGGTCGACGGGCTGGCCGGCGAGCTCGGACGCCCGATCGACACCGCCGTCCAGGACCGGCAGCTGGGCACCGGCCACGCCGTGCGGTGCGGGCTCGACGCGCTGCCGGACGGCCTGCGCGGCGCCGTGCTCGTGACCTACGGCGACGTGCCGCTGCTCGAACCCGCGACGCTGGCCGGCCTGCTCGCCGCGCACGGGGCGGCGGGCGCCGCCGTGTCGCTGCTCACCGCCGAGCTCGCCGACCCCACCGGCTACGGCCGGATCCTGCGCGACGCTGCGGGCGTGGTCACCGCGATCGTGGAGCAGGCCGACGCCACCCCCGACGAGCGGGCGATCCGCGAGGTCAACTCCGGGGTGTACGCGTTCGACGCGGGATTCCTCACCGCGGCGCTGCGCCGCCTGGGCAGCGGCAACCGGCAGGGCGAGTTCTACCTGACCGACCTCGTCGCGATCGCCGCCGGCGACGGCCTGGCCGTGACGGCGGCGAGCTGCCCCGACCACTGGCAGGTCAGCGGCGTGAACGACCGGGTCCAGCTCGCGCAGCTGCGCGCGGAGCTGAACCGCCGGGTCCTGGAGCGGTGGATGCGCGCCGGGGTGACGGTCGTCGACCCGGCGACGACGTGGGTCGACGTGCAGGTCCGGCTTGCCCCCGACGCCGTGCTGCACCCGGGCACGCAGCTGCACGGAGCCACCGAGGTGGGCACCGGGGCGCAGGTCGGGCCGGAGACGACGCTCACCGACTGCGTGATCGGCGACCGCGCCACCGTCGTGCGCACGCACGGCAGCGGGGCGGTGATCGGGCCGGGCGGCGACGTGGGCCCCTTCGCCTTCCTGCGGCCCGGCACGCGGTTGGGCGAACACGGCAAGATCGGCGCGTTCGTCGAGGTGAAGAACGCCGAGATCGGCGCCGGAAGCAAGGTGCCGCACCTGACCTACGTCGGCGACGCGACGATCGGCGAGCACAGCAACATCGGCGCGTCCTCGGTGTTCGTCAACTACGACGGGGTCGGCAAGCACCGCACCGCGATCGGCTCGCACGTGCGCACGGGCTCGGACACGATGTTCATCGCGCCGGTCCGGGTCGGGGACGGCGCGTACACCGGGGCGGGCACGGTGCTGCGCGAGGACGTCCCGCCGGGGGCGCTGGCGGTGTCGGCCGGGTCGCAGCGGATCATCGAGGGCTGGGTCGAGCGGAAGCGGCCGGGCACCCCGGCCGCCGAGGCCGCGGCCCGGGCGAGGGCGGGGCGTGCCACCGGCGGGCCCCGCTGCGACGGTGCCGCCGCCCGCGGCACCGCGGAACAGGGCCGGGAGGCTGAACCACGGTGAGCGCGATGTCAGCGACCCCGAAGAAGAACCTCATGCTCTTCTCCGGGCGCGCCCATCCGGAACTGGCCGACCAGGTGGCGAAGGAGCTCGACGTCACCGTCACACCGCAGTCCGCGTACTCCTTCGCGAACGGCGAGATCTTCGTCCGGTTCGAGGAGTCGGTGCGTGGCTGCGACGCGTTCGTCCTGCAGTCGCACTCGGCCCCGATCAACGACGCCATCATGGAGCAACTGATCATGGTCGACGCGCTCAAGCGCGCCTCGGCCAAGCGGATCACCGTCGTGATGCCGTTCTGGGGCTACGCCCGCCAGGACAAGAAGCACCGCGGCCGTGAGCCGATCTCGGCCCGCCTGGTCGCGGACATGTTCAAGGTCGCCGGCGCCCACCGGATCATGACGGTGGACCTGCACACCGCGCAGATCCAGGGCTTCTTCGACGGCCCGGTGGACCACCTGTTCGCGCTGCCGGTGCTCGCCGACTACCTCAAGACGCGCTACGCGGGCCGCGAGCTCGCCGTCGTCTCCCCCGACTCGGGCCGCGTCCGGCTCGCCGAGCGCTGGGCCGAGACCCTCGGCGGCACGCCCCTGGCCTTCATCCACAAGACACGTGACCCGCGCCGACCCAACGAGGCCGTCGCGAACCGGGTGGTCGGCGAGGTCGAGGGCCGCATGTGCGTCGTGATCGATGACATGATCGACACCGGCGGCACGGTCGCCACGACCGCCGAGGTGCTGCTGGCGCAGGGCGCGTCCGACGTCGTCGTCGCGGCGACGCACGGGGTGCTCTCCGGCCCCGCGCCCGAGCGGCTCGCGAACTGCGGCGCGTGCGAGGTGATCTTCACCGACACCCTGCCGATCCCGGACCAGAAGCGCTTCCCGGCGATGACCGTGCTGCCGATCGCCCCGCTGCTGGCCCAGGCGGTGCACCAGGTCTTCGACGACGGGTCGGTCACCAGCCTGTTCGACGGCAACGCCTGACCCCGCCCGCGGACAGTCCCTGACCTGGGCCGACAGGGGGCGGCGGGCAGATGCTCCAGGAGGTGCTCAGCATGAAGAAGGCTTCGTTGACGGCACTCGCTCGTGAACAGCTGGAGATGGCTCATCAGGCGCCCGGCAGGCGCAGTGCTCGCACGGTGTACGGGGGACACGAGCACGCGCTGCGTCAGACGGTGATCGCCCTCGTCGCCGGGAGCAACCTGGACGAGCACGAGAACCCCGGCGAAGCGACGGTGCACGTGCTGCACGGACGCGTGCGCCTCGCCTCCGGGGAGACCGCCTGGGAGGGCTCACCCGGCGATCTCCTGATCGTGCCCGACGCGCGGCATTCACTCGAGGCGATCGAGGACTCGGCCGTGCTTCTGACCGTCGCCAAGAGCCGGTGACGCCGCCGTACCGATCGCGGACGTCGACCGACTGCTCGCGCCACCGGTGACGCTCACGTCCCCGTTGCGGTGATCGAGAGGCACGGAGGGCGACCCGCGCGGGGGTGGCCGGGACCCCTGCGTATCCTCGTACCCAGTTCCGCGGCGAGGGCGGGCACCGACAGCCCGCCGTGATCGACGCAGGATCGGCCACCCGGCCCCGTCCTCCGTGTCACGGCCTCGCCGCGCGTCCACACCGCAGAACGAGGAGACACCGCCGTGGCCCAGGCCCGAATCGACGTCGAGACCCGCACGGAGTTCGGCAAGGGCGCCGCCCGCCGCACCCGCCGTGCCGGCAAGATCCCCGCCGTCCTCTACGGGCACGGCACCGACCCGCAGCACCTGGCGCTGCCGTCGCTGGAGTTCGCCCGCGTGGTCCGCGAGCAGGGACGCAACGCCGTCCTCGAGCTCAACGTCGGCGGCACCCCGCAGCTCGCGCTGACCAAGACCGTCGTGGTGCACCCCATCCGCCCCTACATCGAGCACGTGGACCTGCTGGTGATCCGGCGCGGCGAGAAGGTCGTCGTCGAGGTCCAGGTCGCCGTCACCGGCGAGGCCGAGCCGGGCAGCCTCGTCACCCAGGACCTCAACACCGTCGAGGTGGAGGCCGACGTGCTGAGCATCCCGGAGAGCATCGAGGTCTCGCTCGACGGCGCCGCGATCGGCACCCAGGTCCTCGCCGGCCAGCTCGTCCTGCCCGACGGCGTCACGCTGCGCACCGACCCCGAGTACCTGGTCGTGCAGGTCGTCCAGGCGCCCACCGCAGAGGACCTCGAGGCCGAGATCGACACGGAGGGCGCCGGCGTGGTCGAGGACGCGCCCACCGCGGACGGCGCACCGGCCGGCGAGGGCGACACCGCCGACGAGCAGCCCGAGAGCTGACACCGGTGGCGCCGGGCCCTGCCCTGGTGGTCGGGCTCGGCAACCCCGGGCCCGACTACGTCGAGACCCGCCACAACGTCGGGCACCGCGTCGTCGAGCTGCTGGCGGCGCGGGCCGGCGGAGGGCGGTTCGCGAAGCACCGGACGAACGCCGACGTGCTCGAGGGCAGGCTCGCCGGGCGGCGCGCGGTGCTGGCGAAGCCGCGGACCTACATGAACGTCTCCGGCGGCCCGGTCGCCGGGCTCGTGAAGTACTACGGCATCGCGCCGGCCGACCTGGTGGTGGTGCACGACGACCTCGACCTCGGGTTCGGCGTCGTGCGCCTGAAACTCGGCGGTGGCGAGGGCGGGCACAACGGGTTGCGGTCGATCAGCGGGTCGCTGGGCACGCGCGACTACCTGCGCGTCCGCTTCGGCATCGGCCGCCCCCCGGGCCGGCAGGACCCGGCCGACTTCGTGCTCAAGCGGTTCTCGGGCACGGAGCGCAAGGACCTCGACCTCGCCGTCGACCTCGCCGCGGACGCCGTCGAGGCGCTGCTGGCCGACGGCCTGGAGCCGGCGCAGAACCGGTTCCACGCGCTGTCCGGCTGAGCGGCGGCCGGTCCCGGGGCCGCCGCAGGGTGGCCTCGCGGGCGCCCGCGACCGCGTCCCGTCGCGGCTCAGCGGGTGGCCAGCAGGTCGCCGGTGGCGGTCCGGCGCAGCTTCCCCGACGGTGTCTTGGGCAGCGTGCCGGGCCCGAGCACGACGACGTCGGCCGGGCGCACCCCCACCGCGGACACCACCCGCGAGGTGACGTCCTTGCGGATCGCGCGCTCGGCGTCGGAATCGCCGGCCTTGCGCGATTCCACCGCCACGACGAACGACTCCCGCCGCCGCCCGTCACCGGCGCTCAGCCGCACCGCGACGGCGTTGCCGGCGCGGACGCCGTCCGCCCCGGCGGCGGCGCGCTCGATGTCGGTCGGGTAGATGTTGCGCCCGCCCATGATGATCACGTCCTTGCGCCGGCCGCAGACCACCACGGAACCCTCGGCGAGATAGCCCTCGTCGCCCGTGTCGAGCCAGCCGTCGGCGTCCTGGCCGGCGACCGGCCCGTCGACGGTCAGGTAGCCCGGGGTCACCGACTCCCCGCGCAGCTGGAGCACCCCGACCTCGCGCTCGCCGAGCACCCGCCCGTCGTCACCGACCACCCGCACCTCGATCCCCGGCAGCGGCGGGCCCAGCTTCGGGAAGCGCCGCGTCGGCCCGTACATCGCGGGCACGGCCAGGCGCTGCGACTCCAGCTGGTCGGCGTCGACGTGGTCGACCTGCAGCCCGCCGTCGCACGGCGCGAACGACACGCCGAGCGCGGTCTCGGCCATCCCGTACGCGCACAGCACCGCCTCCTCGGCGAACCCGAAGCGGGCACCGGCCGTGGTGAGGAGCTCGACGGTGTCCGGGTCCACCGGCTCGGCGCCGTTGAGCGCGATGCGCAGGCTCGACAGGTCCAGCGAACCCTCCTCGGCGCGGGCGAGCTGGCGGCCGAGCACGGCGTAGGCGAAGTTCGGCGCGGCCGTGACCGTGCCGCGGTACTTCGAGATCAGCTCCGCCCACAGCAGCGGCCGGGAGAGGAAGTCCAGCGGCGTCACGATCACCAGCTCCAGCCCGGTGACCATCGGGACGGTCAGGAACCCGACCATGCCCATGTCGTGGAACAGCGGCAGCCACGACACCATGACGTCGCGGGTGACCTCCAGCTGCGACGCCTGCACCATCCCGGTGATGTTGGCGTGCAGGTTGGCGTGGGTGATCCGGACGGCCTTCGGCTCGGCGGTGGAACCGCTGGTGAGCTGCAGCAGGGCGGTGTCGGCCTCGTCCGCGGCGCCGGCGTCGGGGGTGTGTGCGGCCGGGTCGCCGGCGAGCGAAGCGATGACCCGGAACGGGACGGCCCGCCCGGTGAGCACGGGGGCCAGGGCGTCGAACGGCGGGCCGAGCAGCACCAGCGCGGCGTCGATCATCCGCAGGACGCCGACGGTGTCCTCCGCCCAGGCGCCGAGGTCGGTGCGCCCGGTCGGCTGGTGCAGCATCGTGATGCTGCCGCCGAGCAGCCACACGGCCTGCGCCGCCGGGGCGATCGACGCCGGCTCGCCGGCCAGCACCGCCACCGCGGCGCCGCGCGGGAGCGGTTCCACCCCGTCGCCGCCGGCCGCGAGCGCCGCCGCCATGCCGCGGGCCTCGGTGTGGACCTCGGCCCAGCTGCGGTGGACGGGGGTGCGCGGCTCGCCGGTGGTCATCCCGCGGTCGGTGACGGCGGCGGCGTCCAGCAGCATGGCCAGGAACCGGGACATGCCGGACAGCCTACGGTCCTCGCGTACCGCACCTCGGAGCCGCAGTGCGAGGATCGGGGGGTGGAACTGGCCGACGCCGTCACCTCCGTCCTGCCCGGCGCGCGGGCCGACCTCGAGCGGCTCGTCCGCATACCCAGCATCTGGGCGGATCCCACCCACGCCGAGGACACCCGTCGCTGCGCCGACGCGGTCGCCGAGCTGGCCCGCGGCGCGGGCGCGGACCTCGTGCAGATCGTCGCCGCCGACGGCGGCGCGCCGGCCGTGGTCGCCCGCTGGCCCGCGCCGGCCGGCGCGCCGACCGTCCTGCTCTACGCGCATTCCGACGTGCAGCCCACCGGCGGCGACGAGCACTGGACCAGCCCGCCGTTCGAGCCCACCGAGCGCGACGGCCGTCTCTACGGCCGCGGCGCCGCCGACGACAAGGCGGGCGTCATGGCCCACCTGGCGGTGCTGCGCGCGTTCGGTGGGCGCCCGCCCGTGGGCGTCACGCTGTTCGTCGAGGGCGAGGAGGAGTCCGGCTCGCCGACCCTGCCCGCGCTGCTGGCCGCGCACCGGAACCTCCTCGCCTGCGACGTCATCGTGATCGCCGACTCGGCCAACCCCGCCGTCGACGTCCCGGCGCTGACGACGAGCCTGCGCGGGCTGGTGGACGTCGTCGTCGAGGTCGCGATGCTCGACGCGCCGGTGCACTCCGGGATCTACGGCGGCCCCGTCGGCGACGCGCTGACCGCGCTGTGCCGCACGCTCGCGGCGCTGCACGACGACAAGGGCGAGGTCGCGGTACCCGGGCTGGTGCGCGCGCCGTCGGGGGCCCCGGACATCGACGAGGCCGTCTTCCGCGCCGACGCCGGTGTCCTCGACGGGGTGCACCTGCTCGGCACCGGCACGATCCCGGAGCGCACGGCGCACCGCCCGGCCGTCGCGGTCCTCGGCATCGACGCACCACGGGTCGCCGAGGCGTCCAACGTCCTGCTGCCGCGGGCCCGGGCGCTGGTGAGCCTGCGGCTGGCGCCGGGCGAGGACGCCCTCGCCGCCCGGCGAGCGCTCGCCGCGCACCTGGAGGCGAACGTGCCGTGGGGCGCGCGGGTCACGGTGACCCCGGGAGGCGGCGTCGCCGAGCCGTTCGCGCTGGAGGCGGCCGGCGCCGCCTACGACGCCGCCCGTCGCGCCTTCGCCACGGCGTACGGGAACGACGTGGTGGAGCTGGGGATCGGTGGCTCGATCCCGTTCATCGCGGAGTTCGCGCGGTCGTTCCCCGGCGCGGCGGTGCTCGTCACCGGCGTGGGCGATCCGGCGAGCCGCTGGCACGGGATCGACGAGAGCCTTTCGCTGGCGATGTTCGGCAAGGTGGTGCTCGCCGAGGCGCTGCTGCTCGCCGACCTCGCCGCCGCGCCCACTCCCTGACCGCGGGAGCGCGGCGGGCGGGCGGTTCCCGGCGCTGCGGATCCGGGCTCGGCCGCTGTCCTCGAGGTCGTGCCCGCCCACGGCCACCACGGGCGCGCGCGACCCGTCAGCCCTCGGCCTGCTCCGCCGCCTCCAGCCAGGCGCCCTCCACCTGCTCCCGCTCGGCGACGACCCCGCGCAGCTGCGCGTCCAGCGCGAGCAACCGCGCGGGCTCGGTGGCCGCCTCCGCGAGCGCGGCATGCAGCTCCTTCTCGCGGCGCGCGAGCGTCTCCATCCGGCGCTCCAGGCGCTGCGCGTCCTTACGGGCGGCGCGCAGCTGGGCACCGGCGGTGCGGGACGCGGACGGCGCCGCCGGGGCCCGCGCCGCGGGGGCCGCCACCGTGGCGGCGCGCCGGCGCAGGAACTCCGCGATCCCGCCGGGCAGGTGCGTGAGGCTGCCGTCGCCGAACAGCGCCAGGACGGTGTCACAGGCCCGCTCCACGAGATAGCGGTCGTGGCTGACGACCACCAGGGTGCCCGGCCAGCCGTCGAGCAGGTCCTCGAGGTTGGCGAGGGTGTCGACGTCGAGGTCGTTGGTCGGCTCGTCGAGCAGCAGCACGTTCGGGCTCGCCATCAGCAGCCGCGTGAGCTGCAACCGGCGCCGCTCGCCGCCGGAGAGCTGCCCGACCGGCGTCCACTGGCGGGCCGCCGGGAACCCCAGTCGCTCCAGCACCTGCGAGGCCGTCATCTCCTCCTTGCCGAACCGGACGTACTGGGCGACGGCCTCGGTCGCCTCCAGCACGCGCTGCTCGCCGGGGATGTCGACGAGCTCCTGGGTGAGCTGCGCGAGCTGCACCGTCGAGCCCTGCACGCGGCGGCCGGCGTCGAGCGGGCGCTCGCCGGCGAGGGCGCGCAGCAGCGTCGTCTTGCCCGAGCCGTTGACGCCGACGATCGCCACCCGGTCGCCCGGGCCCAGCCGCCACGTCACGGCGTCGAGCAGGGTGCGCTCGCCGACCCGGACGGTGGCGTCCTCCAGCTCCAGCACCGTCCGCCCGAGCCGGGTGGTCGCGAACCGCTGCAGCTCCACGCGGTCGCGCGGGGGCGGCACGTCGGCGATCAGCGCCTCGGCCGCCTCGATCCGGAAGCGCGGCTTCGACGTGCGCGCCGGTGGCCCACGGCGCAGCCAGGCCAGCTCCTTGCGCGCGAGGTTGCGGCGGCGGGCCTCCGCCGCGTCGGCCTGCCGGGAGCGCTCGGCGCGGGCGAAGACCCAGTCCGCGTAGCCGCCGTCGTAGCCCTCGACCCGGCCGTTCGCCACCTCCCAGGTGCGGGTGCAGACGGTGTCGAGGAACCAGCGGTCGTGCGTGACGACGACGAGCCCGCAGCGGCGGTCGACGAGGTGGCGGGCGAGCCAGCCGATGCCCTCGACGTCGAGGTGGTTGGTGGGCTCGTCGAGGACCACCAGGTCGGGCTCGCCGACCAGCGTCGCGGCCAGCCCGACCCTTCGCTTCTCGCCGCCGGACAGGCCGTCGACCGAGCGGTCCAGATCGTCGATCCCCAGCCCGTCGAGCACCTCGCGCACCCTCGCGTCGGCAGCCCACTCGTGCTCGGCGCCGAACCGGGCGAGGACGACGTCGCGCACGCGGGCGCCGCGCGGCAGGGTGTCGGACTGCGCGAGGTGGGCCAGCCGCAGGTCCGCCCGCCGGCTGACCCGGCCGCCGTTCGGCGCGCGCTCGCCGGTGAGGATCTCGAGCAGCGTCGTCTTGCCGCCGCCGTTCAGGCCGACGACGCCGATCCGGTCGCCCCGGTCGACGCCGAGGGACACCGAGTCGAGCAGCACCCGCGAGGCGTCGCCGGGGACGTGCGCGGTGACCGCCTCGAGGTTGACGAGGTTCTGGCTCGGGGGCATCAGGCGTGCGCCGGGGGCCAGGACGTCGGCGCGGGCATCGGTGGCGGCTCGTGCGGGTCGACCACGCGGGCGCCGGGCACCGGGCCGTGCGCCACCCGCACGGTGCGGCACACCCCCGCGCCGGCGAGCTCGGCCGCCACGTCGATCGCGGTGTCCGCGTCGGTGCACAGGAACGCGCAGGTGGGCCCGGAGCCGGAGACGACGCCGGCCAGCGCCCCGGCGTCCACCCCGGCCCGCAGCGTGCGGCGCAGGTCCGGCGCGACGCTGACCGCCGCGGCCTGCAGGTCGTTGCCGAGGCTCAGCGCGAGCTGGCGGGGATCACCGCCGGCGAGCGCCTCCAGCACCGGCTCCACCGGGCGGGCCGCGGGCTCGGTCGCGCCGCGGAGCCGGTCCAACTCGGCGAACACCGCCGGAGTGGCGAGACCGCCGCGATGCAGCGCCAGGACCCAGTGCAGCGGGTGCCGCGAGAGCACCGGCACGATCCGCTCCCCGCGCCCGGTGCCGACGGCGGTGCCGCCGTGCAGCGCGAACGGCACGTCGCTGCCGAGCCCGGCGGCGATGCCGGCGAGCTCGTCGCGGCCGAGGTCCAGGCGCCACAGCGCGGACAGCGCCACCAGGGTGGCCGCGGCGTCGGCGCTGCCCCCGGCCATGCCGCCCGCGACCGGGATCCCCTTGCGCAGGACGACGCGCACCCGCGGCGCGCGCCCCGCCCGCTCGGCGACCGCCTCGACCGCCCGCCAGGCCAGGTTGGTGGCGTCGAGCGGGACCTCGCCGAGGCCGTCGCCGTGCACCTCGATCCCGGGCTCGCCGTCGGCGACGCTGACCTCGTCGAACAGGCTCACGGCGTGGAAGACGGTGACGAGCTCGTGGTAGCCGTCCTCGCGCACCGGCCCGACGGCCAGATGAAGATTGATCTTGGCCGGCGCCCGGACGGTGACCGGCGGTGAAACGGCGGCGAGCACCCGACCACCCTACGTGCGCCGGCCGAACGGCCGCGGTCCGCGCCGCGGGTGCGGGGTCCGCGCGCGCGGCTCGGGGTGGGCGTTGCGGACGTCCGGTGTCCGCAGGCCGGGCTCGCAGACACTCATCGGGCCGGTCGCGCGGCGGCGAGGCGCGCGAACCCGGCGACGTCGACCTGCTCGGCGCGCGTCGTCGGGTCGATCCCGGCCGCCCGCAGCGCCGCCTCCGCCGCGGCGGGCGAGCCCGCCCAGCCCGCGAGCGCGGAACGCAGCACCTTCCGCCGCTGCGCGAACGCCGCGTCCACCACCGCGAAGACCTCGGCCCGCGGCGCACCCGGCGGCGGCTGACGCCGGGTGAACGCGAGCAGGCCCGAGTCGACGTTGGGCACCGGCCAGAACACCGCCCGCGGCACGGGGCCGGCGCGGCGGGCGGCCGCGAACCAGGCCAGCTTCACGCTCGGGACGCCGTAGGCGCGGCTCCCCGGCGGCGCGGCCAGGCGGTCCGCCACCTCGGCCTGCACCATCACCAGCCCGCGCCGGATCCCGGGCAGCTCGGCGAGCAGGTGCAGCACCACCGGCACGCCGACGTTGTAGGGCAGGTTCGCGACGAGCGCCGTCGGTGCCGGGCCGGGCAGGTCGGCCGCGCGCACCCGCAGCGCGTCGGCCGTCGTCACGGTGAGGCGCCCGGCCAGCCCGGGCGCGCGGTCGGCGACGGTGGCCGGCAGCTGCGCGGCGAGCCCCGCGTCGATCTCGACGGCGTGCACCGCCGCGGCGGCCGGGAGCAGCGCCAGGGTGAGCGACCCCAGCCCGGGCCCCACCTCCAGCACCACGTCGGTCGGGTCGAGCTCGGCCGCGCGCACGATGCGCCGCACCGTGTTCGGGTCGTGCACGAAGTTCTGGCCCAGCCGCTTCGTCGGGCGCAGGTCGAGCCGCTCCGCCAGCGCCCGCACCTCGACGGGGCCGAGCAGCCGCGCCTCACCCACGGCCGCACCGCCCCGCGTGCTGGGGGGCTATCGCGGCAGGCCCAGCTTGCGGGCGCACGCCGGCCACGCGCCGTAGCCACCGCGATCGTCGCGCAGCCGGGTGGCGACCGCGATCTGCTGCTCGCGGCTGGCCTGGTGCGGCAGCGGGGCGTACTGGTCGCCGCCGTAGGCCAGCCAGGTCTGCCGGTCGAACTGCAGGCCGCCGTAGTAGCCGTTGCCGGTGTTGATCGCCCAGTTGCCCGTCGACTCGCACCGGGCCAGCAGATCCCACACGCCGCCGTCGGCCACCGTCGGGGCCCGCGGCACGTCGTCGTTCGTGCCGACGCGCACCACCCGCGGCTTCGGCGGCGTCACGGCGCCGGCTCGGATCTGCTCGCGGCGGATCTCCTCGCCGTTGCGGACGTACACGCGCAGGACGACGGTCTGCTCGCCCGGCTCGCCGGGCTCCACCACCTCGCGCTGCCCGCGCGGCAGCTCCGGGTCCTCGACGGTCTCCTCGGGCGGTGGGATCTCCCGGACCTCGACGACCTCGCCGACGCCGCCCCGGACGATCTGCACGGCGAGGCCGTCGCTGAGCGGGGTGTCGCCGCTGGGGACGGCGACGTCGTCGGGGCCGAGGGTGAGCCCGCGCTCGGCGAGCAGGCCGCGCACCGTGCCGGCCGTCGTGACCAGCTCCTCGGGCTCGCCGGCGCCGTCGGTGACGCTGACGGTGCGGGGCACGTCCACCCGCACCGCGAGACCCTCGATCGGGATCGCCGCGTCCGGCGCGAGCGACAGGTGGACGGGCTGCACCGCGAGCCCGATCGCGGCGAGCGCCTCGCCCAGCGAGTCCGCGGTGGTCCAGACCTGCCGCTCGAGGCCACCCTCCACGAGGGTCAGCGGGCGCAGGCGCTCGACGATGACCTGGTCGCCGTCGGCGAGCTCGGTGGCGAGGGCGGGCGTGACGCGGTCCTGGGGGCCGGCGGCCAGACCGGCGGCGGCGAGGGCGCCGGCGACGTCCCCGGCGAACGTGTGCACGACGCGGTCCTCACCGTCCACGGTGACGGTGACCGACTTGTCCGCGGCCAGTGCGGTGGCCCCGCCGCCCAGGAGCGCGAGGACGACCGCCAGCACGCCGGCCCGGGCGCCGGTGCCGGCGTGCTGGCGGTCGTCCTCGCGCTCCTGGGCGGCGGGGCCACCGCACTGGCCGCGGAC
>DATLGI010000041.1:0-4209 GCA_035540535.1 Pseudonocardia sp. | reverse complement strand
GGGTGTCCGCACTGTCGCTGCGCGCGTGCCGGCCGCGCGGGCGCGAGCCGTTCGCCTGGACCCGCCGGCGGATCTCCTCGTGGATCCACGGCGACCGTGAACTCGTCCCGGCGCCGGCGTCCGGGGGCTCGGGAGTGGGCTCCACGGACGGCGGAGCACCGTCGGTGGACGTGCTCACCGGACTCCCCCGCCCCGCGCGCCGCCCCCGGCGGGCGCCGCAGGCGGGGCCGTGTTCACCGCTGGCTCCACGCCTGCTTCGTCGCGCGGACCAGGCGGTCCTTCAGCTCGCGGGTGTGGCGGCGGCTCACCGGCAGCTCGGCACACTCCGGCCCGTTGCCGACCCGCACGACGTACCCCGAGCCGGCCAACCGCAGCTCCGTGACGAGCGGCAGGGCGACGAGGAACGAGCGGTGGATCCGGACGAATCCGGCATCCCGCCAGCGGTCCTCCAGCACCGAGAGCGGGATCCGCACCAGGTGGCTGCCCTCGTGGGTGTGCAGGCGGGCGTAGTCGCCCTGCGCCTCCACGTACCGCACGGCCGACCGCGGCACCAGCTTGGTGGTGCCCGCGAGCTCGACCGGGATCACCTCGTCCTCGGACGACTCGTCGCGGACCGGCTCGGCGACGCCCGCCGCGCGGTTGGCCAGGATCCGGTCGAGCGAGGCGGCGAGGCGCTCGGAACGCAGCGGCTTGAGCAGGTAGTCCACGGCGCCGACCTCGTAGGCGTCGACGGCGCGGTCGTCGTGCGCGGTGACGAACACGACCGACGGCGGCTGCACCATCGACGAGAAGACGCGGGCCAGCTCCAGGCCGTCGAGCCCCGGCATGCGGATGTCGAGGAAGACCACCTCGATGTCGGTGCGCTCCGCCACCCGCGCACCCGGCACCGCCGGGCCCGCCGGACCGCGGCCCACGACCTGGCCGGCGGAAGCGGCCTCGCGCACCCCCTGGCGGCTGTTCAGGATGCGCAGCGCGTCCGTGGCGTCGGAGGCCTTGAGCACGATGCCCACGCGGGGGTCCTCGCCGAGCAGGTAGACCAGTTCGTCGAGAGCCGGGGCCTCGTCGTCGACCGCGAGCACGACCAGTCCGCCGGAGCTGTCGTTACCGTCCACGATCTCCTCATCCTGCCCGTACGGTGAGCCTGCTGCCGGTGCCGCCACCGGTCACCCGGTGACCATCGTGACGGTCAAACCGTGTGAGTGCCAGGCCTGCACACCGACCGGGTTGCCCGGGCCACGATGAGCTACAGACCGTACCGTGCCCACGTCGCGCGCATCTCTGCCGCCTGTACCAGATCCAGCAGGAGGTCGGCTCCGAGGCCCGCCCGGGCGGGCGCCTGCCCCATCCCCAGCCGGGCGAACAGCGGCTTGCGACCCTCGACGAGCGTGGGCTCGGCGCCCGGGAAGCGCTCGGCGAGCACGCCGCGCGCGGTCCCCAGTCCGTCCACCAGCCCCAGCTCGAGCGCCCGGGCGCCGGTCCAGACCTCGCCGTCGAACAGCTCATCGCCGCCCCGCAGGCGCTCGCCGCGCCGGCTGGTGACCCACTCCCGGAACATCGCGTGCAGCTGGTCCTGCAGGCCGCGCAGCCACGCGACGTCCTCGCCCTTCTCGGGCAGGAACGGGTCGAGGCGGGACTTGGACTCCCCGGCGGTGTGCAACCGGCGCTCCACCCCGATGCGCTGGATGAGGCCCTCGAGGCCGAAGCCGGCGCTGATCACGCCGATCGAGCCCACCAGCGAGGTCGGGTGGGCGTGGATCTCGTCGGCCGCGCAGGCGAGCCAGTAGCCCCCGGACGCGGCGACGTCCTCGCAGAACGCGAGCACGGGCACCCCGCGGTCGTCGGCGAGGCGGCGGATCCGGTCGGCGACCAGGGCGGACTGGGTGGCCGACCCGCCCGGGGAGTTCACGAGCAGCGCGACGGCGGCGAGGCGGTCGGGGGCGAACGCCCGCTCCAGGACCTTGTCGAGCGCAGCGGCGTTGATCACTGATCGGGGGACGGGCGGTGGCGTCGGTGTGATCACCCCGTGCAACCGGACCATCGACACCACCGGGCGGTCCGACCGTTCACCCAGACGGCCGGGGAGGCGGGCCGCCAACCGGTCCGGGATCCGCAACGCGTCCATGCCGACCACGCTACGGCCCGCGCACCGCGGACCGCCCGGCGCACCGTCCGGTGGGCGGCCGACCATACGGCGCGACCAGCCGGCGCCCCGGCGATCGGGTGCGGATCGCAGCCCCACCGCAAGGTGAGGTCGCCGGTCCAACCGTCATCATGGGATCCGGCGATCCGGACGGGCACGGTCCGGGGCCGGGGGGAGGGGCGGAGACATGGCGAGAGCGCGGAGCAGGCGGTTCACGATTCCCAAGTGCGAGGCGTGCAACGGCACCGGCAAGGACGCGAAGGGCCGCGACTGTCGGGTGTGCGGCGGAACCGGGGTCGGCACGGACTGGCACTGACCCGGGTCGGTGTGCGGGAGCTCCTCGGCAGAGGCGCGGTCCACTACACCCGGATGCCCGGACGGAACTTCGGCACCCGCAGGGTGATCTTGGTGCCCGCGCCGAGGTTCGTGTCGACGACCAGGCCGAATTCGTCGCCGAACGTCGAGCGCATCCGATCGTCGACGTTGCCCAGCCCGACGTGCGCACCGGAGAGGTGCGCGTCCTCCAGGTCCTCGGTCAGCCGGCCGGGGTCCATGCCGACGCCGTCGTCCTCGACGGTGATCACGCACTCGGACCCGGCGTTCTCGGCGGTGATCGCGATGGTGCCGCCGCTGGGCTTGCCGCCGAGCCCGTGCCGGACGGCGTTCTCCACCAGCGGCTGCAGCGCCAGGAACGGCAGCACCACGCCGAGCACCTCGGGAGCGATCTGCAGCTTGATGTTGAGCCGGTCGCCGAAGCGGGCCTTCTCCAGCCGGACGTAGCGGTCGATGTTGTCGAGCTCGTCCTTGAGCGTCGTGTAGTCGCCGGCTGCGCGGAACGAGTAACGGGTGAAGTCGGCGAACTCCAGCAGCAGCTCGCGGGCCCGCGGCGGGTCGGTGCGGATGAGCATGGCGATCGTGGTGAGCGCGTTGTAGACGAAGTGCGGCGAGATCTGCGCGCGCAGGGCCCGCACCTCCGCGCGGTCGAGCCGGGCGCGGCTCTCGTCGAGCTCGGCCAGCTCCAGCTGGCTCGACACGTACCGCCCGATCTCGGCCGTGGCCCGCAGCAGCACCGGGCTCGCCGTCGACGTCGTCAGCGCGCCCATCGTGCCGAACACCCCGGCGTCCGTGGCGAGCGGGACGACGAAGATCCCGCGCACCTCGCAGTTCGGGTGGTCGCAGGACAGGGTGCTGTGCGACAGGATCTGCTGGCGTCCGGTGGCGATCGCCTGCTCGGCGAGCGCGCGCACGTCGGGCTCGTGCTGGTCGGCGTCGCCGTCCCAGCCGAGCACCACGCCGTCGCTGTCGGTCATCGCCAGCGCGCTGGTCTCCAGCAGGGTGCGCAGGTACGGAAGCGCGAGCGACGCCGACGTGCGCGAGAGCCCCTCGCGCAGGTACGGCCCCGCCAGGGCGACCGTGTGCAGCGTGCTGAACGTCGCCTTCTCCAGCGGGTTGGCGAAGCTGTTGCGCCGGCTGCGCAGGGCGAAGAACACCGCTGCCGCCACGGCGACGACCAGCAGGCCGACCAGCACGAGCAGCGCGGTCGGCGACGCGAGCAGCTCCTCCACGACCCCTTTACCTCACCAACCGCGACAGCCGCCGGTCGGCGAGCGGCTTGCCACCGGTCTGGCAGCGGGGACAGTACTGGAAGGACCGGTTGGCGAAGGAGACCTCCCGGACGGTGTCCCCGCAGACCGGGCAGGGCAGGCCGGTGCGGGAGTGGACGCGCATGCCCGAGCGTTTCTCGCCCTTCAGGCCGGCCGCGTGCTGGCCGACCGACCGCTGGACGGCGTCGGTGAGCACCTGCTGCAGGGCGGCGTGCAGCTCGCCCACCCGGTCCGCGGGCAGCCGCCCCGCCACCGCGTAGGGCGACACGCGGGCGGTGTGCAGGATCTCGTCGCTGTAGGCGTTGCCGATCCCGGCCACCACCTGCTGGTCGACGATCAGCGTCTTGATCCGCTCGGTGCGGCCGGCGAGCAGCTCGGCGAACTCGTCGCGTGCCAGCGCCAGCGCGTCCGGCCCGAGCCGGGCGATGCCGGGCACGGCCTGCGGGTCGCGCACCAGGTACACGG
>DATLGI010000040.1:0-15380 GCA_035540535.1 Pseudonocardia sp. | reverse complement strand
GCTGGCCACCGAGACGGGGGCGGGGCAGTGGGGCACGGCGCTGGCCTTCGCCTGCGCGCAGTTCGACCTCGACCTCAAGGTCTACATGGTGCGGGCGTCCTACGACCAGAAGCCGTACCGCCGGGTCGCGATCGAGACCTGGGGCGGGCAGGTGGTTCCCTCGCCGGTCGACGAGCCCGACCACCCGGGGTCGCTGGGCACGGCGATCTCCGACGCCGTGCGCGACTGCGCCGGCCGCGCCGACACCCACTACGCGCTGGGGTCGGTGCTCAACCACGTGCTGCTGCACCAGACGGTGATCGGCCTCGAGGCGCGCGAGCAGCTGGAGCTGGCCGGCGAGCGGCTCCCGGACGTCGTCATCGCCCCGTGCGGGGGCGGGTCCAACCTCGGCGGGATCGCGTTCCCGTTCGTGCCCGACGCCGGTGTGCGGCTGCTCGCCGTCGAACCGCTGTCGTGCCCGACGCTCACCCGGGGCCGGTTCGACTACGACTTCGGCGACACCGCCGGCCTCACGCCACTGCTGCCGATGTACACCCTCGGACACGACTTCGTGCCGCCGTCGATCCACGCCGGCGGGCTGCGCTACCACGGCGACTCGCCGCTGGTCTCGGCGCTGGTGCGGGACGGGCGGATGGAGGCGGTCGCGTACCCGCAGGGGAAGGTCTTCGAGGCCGCGGTGCAGTTCGCGCGCGTGGAGGGGAAGATCCCGGCGCCGGAGTGTGCGCACGCGATCCTGGCCGCGATCGACGAGGCGCTGGCCGCGAAGGAGACCGGCGAGGAGAAGGTCATCCTCTTCAACTACTGCGGGCACGGGTTCCTCGACCTGTCGGCCTACGACGACCACCTGCACGGCAGGCTGCCCGACGAGCAGGGGTGAGGTGCTCACCCGTCCGGCAGGGCGGCCAGCAGCGCGCCCGGGCCGGTGACGGCGGCGCCCACCGCCGTCACCCGGGCCCGCAGCGCGCGGTCCGCCGTCACCACGACGACGTCGCCGGGCAGGGTGACCGCGAGTTCCGCGACGGCCGCGTCACCGTCGGTCGGGGCGCGCACCACCGCAAGGGCGGGATGCCCCGGCAGGTCCACGGCTCGAGCCGCACCTTCCAGCACGAGGTGCGCCCGCAGGTCCGCGTCCGGCGCGCCGCCGAGCGCGGCGGCCAGTGCCGCGGGCTCGTCGAGCGCGGCCACCAGCCGGGCCGCGAGCCGCCGGGCCGCCCCGGCGCGGTCCCGCCACCACCCGTCCGGGCGGGAGCCGACGACGTTCGCCCCGTCGACCACCAGGTGCAGCACCGGTTTCAGGCGATCGGCGGCACGAGGTCGCGGGGGAGCTTGCCCGCTGCGGCGCGGTCGAGCAGCCAGCGGGTGCGCCGGCGTCCGTGGGCGCCCGCGACCGGGATCGCCACCTCGCCCGCGCCGCGCAACGCGAGCGCGACCGCACCGGCCTTCGCCGCGCCGGTCGCGATGATCCAGACCTCGGCGGCGCGCCGGATCGCGGGCAGGGTCAGCGAGACCCTGGTCGGCGGCGGCTTCGGGCAACCGTGCACGGCGACGACGCTGCGCTCGGTCTCGTACACGGCGGGGGAGTGCGGGAACACCGACGCCGTGTGGCCCTCCGCACCCATCCCGAGCAGCACGATGTCGAACGACGGCACGGGGCCGTGGTCCTCGGGGCGGGCCCGGCGGGCCAGCAGCTCCGCGTACTCGGCGGCCGCCGCGTCGGCACCGGCGAGGCCGGTGCCCTCGTCGGCCCCCATCGCGAAGACCCGGCCCGGGTCGATCCGCAGGTGGTCGAGCAGGGCGGCGCGCGCCTGCGTCTCGTTGCGCTCCGGATCACCGGGGGGCAGGAACCGCTCGTCGCCCCAGTAGAACTCGACCTGCCGCCAGTCCACGGCGTCGCGGGCGACGGACGCGCGGACGCGTTCCAGCAGCGCGATACCGATCCCGCCGCCGGTGAGCACCAGCTTCGGCACGTTGCCGGCCGCCTGCAGGTCCACCAGCCGGGTGATCAGGCGGGCCGCGGCGGCCGCGGCGAGGATGTCGGGATCGGCGTGGACGGCGATGTCCGGCGCGGTCATGCGGGCGAGCCTACGGTGACCGCGTCACGGGACACTGCGGACGGGGGTGCGGCCGCGCGCCACGCTGCCGACCCCGCGCAGCGCGGCGGCGTAGATCTCGTCCGGGTCGAGCCGGCGGAGCTCCTCGGCGAGGCAGTCGGGGACGGTGCGGCGGGTCAGGGCCACCCGCCGCTCGGGCTGCCCGGGCTGGCGCAGCGTCGCCACCCGCCCGTCCGGCCGGACGATCTCCACCGGGCCGGACGGGCGGTCGACCCGGACCGAGACCAGGCCCTGGCCGCCCTCGGCGCGCGAGCGCTTCACCCGGACCCCCAGGCGCGCGCCCAGCCAGCCGGCGACGAGGTCCGTGGACGGCGAGACGGCCTCGCCCACCACCGACGCGCCCGTGACCGCCTCGTGCGGCGGGTGGTCGAGCGCGGCCGCCAGCAGGGCGCGCCACGGGGTGAGGCGGGTCCATGTCAGGTCGGTGTCGCCGGCGACGTGGTGGGCGCGACGGTGCTCGAACGCGCGCAGCGGGTTGCGCGCGGCCAGCGCGTCGGTGATGCGACGCTGCGCGAGCCGGCCGATGGCGTCCTCGGCGGGGACGACCGGGGCCTCGCCCGGCCACCACGCGACCACGGGCGCGTCCGGCAGCAGCAGCGGCACCACCATCCCGGCGGCGGCGTCGTCGCCGGCGAGGGGACCGTAGCCGCGCAGCACGACGACCTCGCTCGCCCCGGCGTCGCCGCCGACGCGGATCTGCGCGTCGAGCCGCGGGGCGGCCCGGCGCTGCCCGCGGGCCAGCACGAGGACCCGGCACGGGTGCTCCCGGCTGGCCGAGTTCGCGGCCGCGACGGCGTCCTCGATCGCCCCGCCGTCGTCGGTGACGATCACCAGCGTCAGCACCCGGCCGAGGGCCAGCACGCCCCCGCTCTCGCGCAGCTGGACGAGCTTGCGGTTCACCGCGGAGCTGGAGCTCGACGGCAGGTCGACGATCACCGTGCACCCCCCACCCCACCGTCGACAACGACGTTGCCGTCGTCGCGGGGCCCGGAAAACAGCAACAACGTCGTTGTCGACGGGGTCACGGGCGCCTCCAGACGCGGCCGGTGCGGGCCAGCACGGCGTTGGCGGCTGCGGGACCCCAGCTCCCCGCGGGGTACGGGTCGGGGCCCTCGTCCTGCTCCGCCCAGTGCTCGATCACCGGGTCCAGGATGCGCCAGGACCGTTCGACCTCGTCGTTCACCGGGAACAGGGACGGCTCGCCGAGCAGCACGTCGAGGATCAGCCTCTCGTACGCCTCCGGGGAGGCCTCGGTGAACGCGGTGCCGTAGCCGAAGTCCATCGTGACGTCGCGGACCTCCATCTGGCTGCCCGGCACCTTGGACCCGAACCGCATCGTGACACCCTCGTCCGGCTGCACCCGTACCACCAGAGCGTTCTGGCCGAGCTCCTCGGTCATGGTGGCGTCGAACGGCAGGTGCGGGGCGCGCTTGAAGATCACCGCCACCTCCGTCACGCGCCGGCCGAGGCGCTTGCCGGTGCGCAGGTAGAACGGCACGCCGGCCCAGCGCCGGGTCGCCACCTCGCAGGTGATCGCGGCGTAGGTCTCGGTGCGCGACCGCGGGTCGAAACCCTCCTCCTCCAGCAGCCCGGGCACGAGCTCCCCGCCCTGCCAGCCGCCGGTGTACTGCCCCCGCGCGGTGGTCTCGGCCAGCGGCCCGACCAGCCTCGTGGCGTTCAGCACCTTGATCTTCTCGGCCCGCAGCTCGGCCGAGGAGAACGAGGTCGGCTCCTCCATCGCGGTGAGCGCCAGCAGCTGCAGCAGGTGGTTCTGGATGACGTCCCGGGCCGCGCCGATGCCGTCGTAGTAGCCCGCGCGTCCGCCCAGCCCGATGTCCTCGGCCATCGTGATCTGCACGTGGTCGACGTAGTGGCTGTTCCAGATCGGCTCGTAGAGCTGGTTGGCGAAGCGCAGCGCGAGGATGTTCTGCACCGTCTCCTTGCCGAGGTAGTGGTCGATGCGGAACACCGAGTCCTCGGGGAAGACGTCGTTGACGACGGCGTTGAGCTCGCGGGCCGAGGTCAGGTCGTGGCCGAACGGCTTCTCGATCACCACCCGGCGCCACTGGTCGCCGCCCTGCGCGGACAGCCCGGAGCGGGCCAGCTGCTTGAGCACGACCGGGAACGCCCCGGGCGGGATCGAGAGGTAGAAGGCGTGGTTGCCGCCGGTGCCCCGGACCCGGTCCAGGTCCGCGACCGTGCTCTCCAGCCGGTCGAACGCGTCGTCGTCGTCGAAGCTGCCGGGGACGAACCGGAAGCCCTCGGCGAGGCGGTCCCAGACGTCCCGCCGGAACGGGGTGCGCGCGTGCGCCTTGACCGCGTCGTGGACGACCTGCCCGAAGTCCTGGTCCGCCCAGTCGCGCCGGGCGAACCCGGTCAGCGCGAAGCCGGGCGGCAGCAGCCCGCGGTTGGCCAGGTCGTAGATCGCGGGCATGAGCTTCTTGCGCGACAGGTCGCCGGTCACGCCGAAGATCACCAACCCGCACGGCCCCGCGATCCGGGGGAGCCGCTTGTCCCGCGGATCGCGCAGCGGGTTGACCCACCCGCCCGGGTCGTCCCGACCGGTGGCCATCAGGCGTCGCGGGCGGCGTCCAGCTGGCCCTGCACGGTGTCCCCCAGTTCGGACCACGACATCTCGAACTTCTCGACACCCTCGGCCTCGAGGGTGAGGAAGACGTCGCGCAGGTCGACCCCGGCGGCGTCCAGCGCGTCGAACATCGCCTGCGCCTGCTCCGCGGTGCCGGTCACCCGGTCGCCGAGGACCTCACCGTGGTCGGCGAACGCGTCGAGCGTCTTCTCCGGCATCGTGTTGACGGTGCCGGCGACGACCAGTTCGGTGACGTACAGGGTGTCCGGGTAGGCCGGGTCCTTCACGCCGGTCGACGCCCACAGCGGGCGCTGGACGCGCGCGCCGCGTGCGGCCAGGTCCTCCCAGCGCCGGCCGGCGAAGGTCTCCTCGAACGCCGCGTAGGCCAGCCGCGAGTTGGCGACGGCCGCCTTGCCGCGCAGGGCGAGCGCCTCCTCGGTGCCGATCTCCGCCAGCCGCCGGTCGATCTCGGTGTCGACGCGTGAGACGAAGAACGACGCGACCGACGCGATCCGGGAGATCTCCTGCCCGTTCGCCGCGGCCTGCTCGAGACCGTCGAGGTAGGCGGCCATCACCGCGCGGTAGCGCTCTACGGAGAAGATCAGCGTGACGTTGACGCTGACGCCCTCGGCCAGCGCGCGGGTGATCGCCGGCAGCCCCGCCTCGGTGGCCGGGATCTTCACCATCAGGTTCGGCCGGTCGACGGCCTTCCACAGGTCGAGCGCCTGCGCCGTCGTCTGGTCGGTGTCGTGGGCCAGGCCGGGGTCCACCTCCAGCGACACCCGCCCGTCCACCCCGCCGGTGGTCTCCCAGGTGCCGCTGAACACGTCGCAGGCCTGCTGGACGTCGGCGACGGTGATCTCCCGCACGGCGTCCGGCACCGACGCGCCACGGGCGGCCAGCGTGCGGACCTGCTCGTCGTAGGCCTCGCCCGCCGCCAGGGCGCCGGCGAAGATCGTCGGGTTCGTGGTGACGCCGACCACGTGCCGCTCGCGGATCAGCTCCAGCAGGTTGCCGCTGCGCAGCCGCTCGCGGGAGAGGTCGTCGAGCCAGATGGACACGCCGGCGGTGGACAGGGCGGCGAGCCGGTCGTGGTCGGTCATGTGAGCCTCCCGAGACTCCGGTGGGCGGCCGCGACGACGGCCTCGGTGGTGAAGCCGAACTCGCGGAACAGGGTCTGTTGGTCGGCGCTGGCGCCGAAGTGCTCGATCGAGACGTTCTCCCCGGCGTCACCGGTGAGCCGGTGCCACGGCTGCGCGATGCCGGCCTCGACGCTGACCCGGGCCCGGACGCCGGCGGGCAGCACCGACTCGCGGTAGGCCTCGTCCTGCTCGTCGAACCACTCGACGCAGGGCATCGAGACGACCCGGGTCGGCACGCCCTCGGCCTGCAGGACCTCGCGTGCCTCGACGGCGATCTGCACCTCGGAGCCGGTGGCGACCAGCAGCACGGCCGGCTCCCCGCCGTCGGCGTCGGCCAGCACGTAACCGCCGCGGGCGACGCCGTCAGCGGACGTTCCGGCGAGCACCGGCAGGTTCTGCCGGGAAAGGGCCAGCCCGGCCGGGCCCTGCGGCCGCTCCAGCACCGCCTTCCAGGCCGCCGCGGTCTCGTTGGCGTCGGCGGGCCGGACCACCGACAGGCCGGGGATTGCGCGCAGCGCCGCGAGGTGCTCGATCGGCTGGTGGGTAGGGCCGTCCTCGCCGAGCCCGATCGAGTCGTGGGTCCAGACGTAGACGACGGCGCTGCGCATCAGCGCCGCCAGCCGCACGGCCGGGCGCATGTAGTCGGAGAACACCAGGAAGGTGCCGCCGTACGGGCGGGTCGGCCCGTGCAGCGCGATCCCGTTCAGGATCGAGCCCATCGCGTGCTCCCGGACGCCGAAGTGCAGCGTGCGCCCGTAGGGGTGGGCCGGGAACATGCTCGTGGAGATCGACTCGGGCCCGAACGACTCCGCGCCGGGCATCGTCGTGTTGTTGCTCTCGGCGAGGTCGGCCGAGCCGCCCCACAGCTCCGGCAGCACGTCGGCGAGCGCCCCGAGCACCTCGCCGGAGGCCTTGCGGGTGGCGATCGACTTCCCCTCGTCGAAGGTGGGCAGGTGCTTCTCCCACCCGTCCGGCAGGGTCCGCCCGAGCATGCGGTCGAGCAGGGCGCGCCGCTCGGGCTCGCGCTCGGCCCAGGCGTCGTAGGTCGCGGTCCAGCGCTCGTGCGCGGCGCGGCCACGGTCGACCACCTTCCGGGCGTGCGCGAGCACCTCGTCCTCCACCACGAAGCTGCGTGCCGGGTCGAAGCCGAGGATCCGCTTGACCTCGGCCACCTCGTCCTCGCCCAGGGCCGCGCCGTGCGCCTTGCCGGTGTTCATCTTGTTCGGCGCCGGGAAGCCGATCACGGTGCGCAGCACGACCAGGGACGGGCGGGCGGTCTCGGCGCGCGCGGCCTCCAGCGCGGCGAGGATGCCCGTCACGTCCTCCCCGCCCTCGACGACCTGCACGTGCCAGCCGTAGGTCTCGTAGCGGGCCGCGGTGTCCTCCGAGAGCGCGATCGCGGTGTCGTCCTCGATCGAGATCTCGTTGTCGTCGTAGACGACGGTGAGGTTGCCCAGCTGCTGGTGCCCCGCGATCGAGCTCGCCTCGCTCGTCACGCCCTCCTGGATGTCGCCGTCGGAGGCGATGACGTAGATCTGGTGGTCGAACGGGCTCTCCCCCGGGGCGGCGTCGGGGTCGAAGAGGCCGCGCTCGCGGCGGGCGGCCATCGCCATCCCGACCGCCGAGGCCAGGCCCTGGCCGAGCGGCCCGGTGGTGATCTCGATGCCGGGCGTGTGCCGGTGCTCGGGGTGGCCCGGGGTGCGGGATCCCCAGCGGCGCAGCTGCTTCAGGTCCTCGACCTCCAAGCCGTAGCCGGCGAGGAACAGCTGCAGGTAGAGGGTGAGGCTCGAGTGCCCGGCGGACAGGACGAAGCGGTCGCGGCCGATCCAGTCGGCATCGGTGGGATCGTGCCGCATGACCCGCTGGAACAGGGTGTATGCCAGCGGTGCGAGGCTCATCGCGGTGCCCGGGTGCCCGCTGCCGCAGTGCTGCACCGCGTCGGCGGCCAGCACCCGCACGGTGTCGACGGCGCGGGTGTCGAGGTCGCTCCAGTCGGCCGGCACCTCGGGCCGGGTGAGCCGGGCGAGATCGGTCGGTGTGGACACGGAGATGCTCCTGGGGCTCGGGTACCGGTCGCCTTGCGGACGGGTCGGGGCGAGCGTAGTCGCGCCGGCGGGGCGGTCTGATCACCGCACGGGGGATCGCAGGGGGGAGATACCCCGGCACCCGCCGCGGCATGCGCCGGGCTACCATCGACACGCTGTAGAACGCCCCACGCGGATCCCTCCATACGCGGATCGAGGTAGCCGGTGCCCGTGCCCCCTCCCGGAGTGGCGCACGCCCTTCCGGGACCGCCGCGGGTCGCGCGCGGTCCGGGCGCCGTGCGGGGGCGGGTGCAGGACACCGTGCGGGCCTATCTCGGGCTGACGAAGACCCGCATCATCGAGCAGCTGCTGGTCGTCACGGTGCCGGCGATGTTCCTCGCGGCCCGCACGGGCGGCGGCTGGGACCGGGTCGGCGGGGTCGGGGCGATGGCCTTGCTGGTGGCGGCCACGCTGGTCGGTGGCGCGATGGCCGCCGCGAGCGCGCACGCCCTCAACTGCGTCGTCGACGCGGACATCGATGCGGTGATGAAACGCACCGCCCGGCGGCCCCTTGCGAAGGGGCAGGTGCCGCCGCGCAACGCGCTGGTGTTCGGGCTGGTCCTCGGTGTGCTCAGCGCCGTGTGGCTGGGGTTCACCACGAACTGGCTGGCCGCGGGCCTCGCGGTCGCGGCGATCGCGTTCTACGTGCTGGTGTACACGCTGGTCCTCAAGCGCCGGACGGCACAGAACATCGTGTGGGGCGGAGCGGCCGGCTGCATGCCGGTGGTGATCGGCTGGGCGGCGGTCACCGGCTCGGTCGGGTGGCCCGCGCTGGTGATGTTCGGCGTGATCTTCTTCTGGACGCCGCCGCACTTCTGGGCGCTCGCGATGCGCTACCGCGACGACTACGCCGCCGCCGGGGTGCCGATGCTGCCCGTGGTCGCCACCCCGGTGCAGGTCTCGCGGCGGATCGTCGCGTACTCGTGGGTCATGGCGCTGTGGTCCCTGCTGCTCGTGCCGGTCACGTCGTGGGTGTACGCCGTGGTCGCAGCGCTCGCCGGCGCGTGGTTCGTGGCGATGGCCCACCGGCTGCACGCCGGCGTGGCCGCGGGCCGCGACGTCTCCCCGATGCGGCTGTTCCACCTGTCGAACGCGTACCTCTGCGGGCTGTTCGCGGCGATCGCGGTGGACGCGGTGATCGGGCTGCCCGTGCTCGGCTGGCCGGCCTGAGCCACTCGTTCGAGGCCGCTCGGCTCACTCCGCGGGGCGGATCGTGACCTCTCTGTGACCGCAGGCCCACCTCATGGAAGGTTACCCTGCCTTCGCTTCGGTGAGGGAAAGGGACCACAGTGCACAGATCAGCGTTCCGGCGTCCGCTCGCGGTCGTCGTCGCCGCCGCGTCGGTCCTCGTGGTCGCCGCCTGCGGGGGAGAAGCGGCCGAGGACGGTGTCACCGGTGGCGACGGCATCCTGACGATCTACTCGGGGCGCAACGAGAACCTCGTCGGTGGCATCCTCGAGCAGCTGCGGGCCGCCGCCGGCGTCGACGTGGAGGTGCGCTACGGCGACACCGCCGAGCTGGCCGCGCAGATCCTCGAGGAGGGCGAGGCCACCCCGGCGGACCTGTTCTTCAGCCAGGACGCCGGCGCGCTCGGCGCGCTGCAGGGCGCGGGCCGGCTGGTCCCGCTGGCGCCGGAGACGCTCGAGATCGTGCCCGAGGAGTTCCGGGCCGCCGACGGCACCTGGGTCGCCACGTCCGCCCGCTCGCGCGTCGTCGCCTACGACCCGCGCCAGGTGACCGAGGCCGAGCTGCCGCAGAACCTCGAGGACCTCACCGACCCGAAGTGGCGGGGCAGGATCGGCTACCCGCCGAGCAACGCGTCGTGGCAGGCGTTCGTGACCGGGGTCCGACTGGCCCTCGGCGAGCAGGGCGCCCGGGACTGGCTCACCCGGTTCGCCGCGAACGAGCCCGTCCGCTTCGAGAACAACATCGCGACCCTCGACGCCGTGGACGGCGGGCAGATCGCGCTGGGCCTGATCAACCACTACTACTACTACCCGCGGATCGCCGAGCTCGGCGCCGACGGTGTCACCGCGCGGATCCACTACGTCGGCGGGGGCGACCCGCTGGGACTGATCAACGTGGCCGGCGTCGGCGTGATCGCCGGCAGCGACGACGAGGCGGAGGCCCAGCAGGCCGCCGCCTTCCTGCTCTCGCCGCAGGCCCAGCAGTACTTCGCCGACGAGACGGCGGAGTACCCGGTCCGGGAGGGCGTCACCTCGACGGTGCACGACCTCCCACCGCTGGACTCGCTGCAGCAGCCCGACATCGAGCTGGCCGACCTGGCCTCACTGGAGCAGACCCAGGCGCTGCTCCAGGAGACCGGGCTGGCGTAGCGACCGTCAGGCCGCGGGGACCATCCCGTGCGGGTCGAGGACGTACTTGCGGGCGGCCCCGGAGTCGAACTCCTGGTACCCCCGCGGTGCGTCCTCCAGCGGGACGACCTGCGCGTTCACCGCGTCGGCGATGTGCGCCTTGTCGTGCAGGATGCTCATCATCAGGCCGCGGTTGTACTTCAGCACCGGGCACTGGCCGGTGTGCAAGCTGTGGCTCTTGGCCCAGCCGAGCCCGAGGCGCACCTTCAGCGTGCCCTGCTTGGCGTCCTCGTCCGCCGCGCCGGGGTCGCCGGTGACGTAGAGGCCGGGGATGCCCAGCCCACCGCCGGCCCGGGTGATGCCCATGATCGAGTTGAGCACCGCCGCGGGCTGCTCGCCGGCGTCCTTGCCGTGCCCGCTGGCCTCGAAGCCGACCGCGTCCACGGCGCAGTCCACCTCGTTCGTGCCGAGGATCTGCGCGACCTGGTCCTCCAGCGTGGCGTCGACGGAGACGTCGACGGTCTCGCAACCGAAGGACCGGGCCTGGGCGAGCCGGTCGGCGTTGAGGTCGCCGACGATGACGACCGCGGCCCCGAGCAGCTGCGCCGAGTACGCCGCGGCGAGGCCGACCGGCCCGGCGCCCGCGACGTAGACCGTGGAGCCGGTGGTCACCCCGGCCGTGTACGCGCCGTGGTAGCCGGTCGGGAAGATGTCCGACAGCATCGTCAGGTCGCGGATCTTGGCCAGCGCCTGGTCGCGGTCCGGGAACCTCAACAGGTTGAAGTCCGCGAACGGGACCATGACGTAGTCCGCCTGGCCGCCCGCCCAGCCGCCCATGTCGACGTAGCCGTAGGCCGAGCCGGCGCGGCCCGGATTGACGTTGAGGCAGATGCCGGTCTGCTGCTCGCGGCAGTTGCGGCAGCGCCCGCACGCGATGTTGAACGGCACCGAGCAGATGTCACCGACCTCGACGAACTGCACGTCGCTGCCCTTCTCCACCACCTCGCCGGTGATCTCGTGGCCCAGCGTCTGTCCCGGCGGGGCATCCGTCCGGCCACGCACCATGTGCTGGTCGGAGCCGCAGATGTTGGTGGAGACGCACTTGAGGATCACGGCGTGCTCGGCCTTGCGCGTCATGCCCATGGCGTCGGCGACCTCGGCCGGTACCTCGAGCGTGGGGTAGTCGACGCTCTCGACCTCGACCCGTCCCGGCTCCTTGTACACGACGATCCGGTTGCCCGTCACTGCTCTCCTCCCCGGACCGGTGCCCTGGTCGTCCGGACGGTCCGGGCCGGCTCCGGTCCTGGTACCGGCGGCTACCCGGGTGCGAGATACCGAAAACCGCATGGGTCAGGAGTGCCATCGCGGAGGTTATGCTCACCTGGCCGTGTAGTGCCGGGGTCAGCCGGCCGATCCGCTCCGGAGCCGCCGTGACCACCCTGCAGGACCGCCCGACCGTGCCCGCCCCGGCCCGTCCGGAGCCGGTCCGCGCGCGCCGGGCCCGTGCGGGTGCGCCGCCGCCGGTGCTCGTCGCCGGAGCCGTGGTGGCGGCGCTGCTCGCCCTCGCGCCGCTGGTCTACCTGGGTGTCCGGGCCCTCGAGTCGGGGGTCGGCACGTTCCTGGACGTCCTGGCCCGGCCCCGCACCGGGGAGCTGCTCGCGCGCAGCGCGGCGCTGGCCGGGGCGGTCACGGTGGCGTGTGTCGTGCTCGGCACCACCGCGGCCTGGCTCGTGGTCCGCACGGACCTGCCCGCGCGCCGCACCTGGGCCGTGCTGCTCGCGCTGCCGCTCGCCATCCCGTCGTACGTCGCCGGCTTCACCTGGATCTCCGAGTGGCCCTCGCTGGCAGGGTTCGCCGGTGCCTTCGCCGTGCTGACCGCCGTGAGCTTCCCGTACGTGCTCCTGCCGGTCGCGGCGGCGCTGCGCAGCGCGGACGGCACCCTCGAGGAGGTGGCCCGCTCGCTCGGGCACCGCCCGGTGCGGGTGCTGTTCGGGGTGACCCTGCGGCGGGTCTGGCCGGCGGCCGCCGCGGGCGGGCTGCTGGTGGCGCTGTACGTGCTGAGCGACTTCGGCGCGGTGTCGCTGATGCGCTACGACGCCTTCACCCTCGGCATCTACACCAGCTACCGAGGCACCTTCGACCGGACCCCCGCCGCGGTGCTCGGCTGCGTGCTCGTCGCGCTCGCGGCCGTGGTCACCTGGGGGGAAGCGCGCGCCCGCGGGCGGGCCGCGTCCCTGGTGGGCCGCGGGACCGCGCGCGCCGCCGCGCCGGTGCGGCTCGGGCGGTGGCGCTTCGCCGGGCTGGGTTTCGTCACCGCCGTGCTCGCGGTGGCGCTGGGCATCCCCGTCTACAGCCTGGTGCACTGGATCGCCGTCGGGTCCTCGGCCGGGGTGGACTGGCCGGTGCTCGGCTCGGCGGCGCTGGTCACGGTGCAGGTCGCGGGTCTCGGCGCGCTCGCCACGACGCTCGTCGCGATCCCGGTGGCGGTGCTCTCGGCCCGGCACCGGGGGCGGCTCACCGGTGCGCTGGAGACGGCGGCGTACGCCGGGCACGCGCTGCCGGGCGTCACCGTCGGCCTCGCACTGGTGTTCCTCGGGATCCGGCTGTTCCCGGGGCTCTACCAGGAGGTCCCACTGCTGGTCGTCGGCTACGCGGTGCTGTTCCTGCCGCTGGCGATCGGCGCCGTGCGCACGGCGGTGGCCGGGGCGCCGCCGAGCCTGGAGGAGGTGTCGCGCTCCCTGGGCCACGGGCGGGTCGCCACCCTCCGCCGCGTGACCCTGCCGCTCGCCGGCCCCGGCATCGCCGCGGGCGCGGCTCTGGTGTTCCTCACCTGCGCCAAGGAGCTGCCCGCCACGCTGATGCTGCGACCGACCGGCGCCGACACCCTGGCCGTGCGGCTGTGGAGCCACACGGGCGCCGGGGAGTTCGCCGCGGCCGCCCCGTACGCCGCGGTGCTGGTCCTGGTGGCCGCCGTGCCGACGCTGCTGCTCCAGCGGGTGCTCGGTGCCGGGCGAGGGTCGGGCGCGGCGCGGTGACCGCAGGGCCCGAGGCCGCCGGGCCGGCACCGGCGCTGCAGGTGGACCGGGTGCACGCGGGCTACCCGGGCAACCCCGTGCTGGACGGCGTCGACCTGGAGGTTCCGGCCGGCGCGCTGGTGGCGGTGCTCGGCGGGTCGGGATGCGGCAAGACCACGCTGCTGCGGGCGATCGCGGGCTTCCACCCCGTCGACGGCGGCACCATCCGGCTGGCCGGCCGGCTCGTCGCGGGCGACGGTGTCGACGTGCCGCCGGAGCGCCGCCGCGTGGGCCTGGTGCCGCAGGAGGGGGCGCTGTTCGGGCACCTCGACGTGGCGCGCAACGTCGGGTTCGGGCTGGACCGGGCGGCCCGGCGGGGCGGCCGGGTGGAGGAGATGCTCGAGCTGGTCGGGCTCGGCGGGTTCGGTCGGCGGCTGCCCGGCGAGCTCTCGGGCGGGCAGCAGCAGCGGGTGGCGCTGGCCAGGGCGCTCGCCCCGGCCCCCGCGCTGGTGCTGCTCGACGAGCCCTTCACCGCGCTCGACGCCGGCCTGCGCGCCGAGGTGCGCGAGCAGGTGCGGGCGGCGCTGCGGGCGGCCGGCACGGCCGCCGTCCTGGTCACCCACGACCAGCAGGAGGCGCTGGGCGCCGCCGACCTGGTCGCGGTGCTGCGCGACGGGCGGGTGGTGCAGTCCGCGGCGCCTCGCGAGCTCTACGGCGAGCCGGCCGACCTGGGTGTCGGCGCCTTCGTCGGCGAGGCGGTGGTGCTGGCGGCGAGCGTGCGCGGTGGACGCGCCGAGACCGCGCTCGGTCCGGTCGCGGTGCCACCCGGGGTGCCCGACGGCGACGGGAACGTGCTGCTGCGTCCCGAGCAGCTGCGCCTCGCTCCGCCGAACGGCTCGCCGGTGCGCGCGACCGTCACCGATGTGGTGTTCCACGGCCACGACACCACGGTCCTGCTCGACGTCGACGGGCTGGCCGTGCGGTGCCGCACCGCCGGACCGGTTGCCGCCGCCGTCGGAGCCCGCGTCGACGTCGCGGTGACCGGGACCGCGCGGTTCTTCCCGGCCTGACCGGCTACGGCAGCAGCAGCAGCTTGCCCGTCGTGCGCCGGGCCTGCAGGTCCTCGTGCGCGGCGCGCGCCTCGTCGAGCGGGTAGCGGTGCCCGATCCGCACCCGCAGCGACCCGTCCGCGACGGCGCCGTACACGGCGGCGGCGCGGGCGGTCAGCTCGTCGCGGGTGTCGACGTGGTCGAACAGCTTCGGGCGGGTGAGGAACACCGATCCGGCGGCGTTGAGGCGTTGCGGGTCCACCGGGGGCACGGGCCCGCTGGCGGCTCCGAAGAGCACGAGCATTCCGCGCTTGCGCAGGCTGGCGAGGCTCGCGTCGAAGGTGTCCCGGCCGACGCTGTCGTAGGCCACGGCGACGCCCCGGTCGCCGGTGAGCCCGCGGACCGCGGCGGCGAGGTCGTCCACCTCGGTGTAGCGGATCACCTCGGCGGCGCCGGCACCGCGGGCCAGCTCCTCCTTCTCCCGAGTCGACACCGTGGCGATCACCCGACCGCCGCGGGCGGTGACGAGCTGGGTCAGCAGCAACCCGACGCCCCCGGCGGCGGCGTGCACGAGGACGTCGTCGCCGGGCTGCACCGGGTAGGTGTCGTGCACGAGGAAGTGCGCGGTCATCCCCTGCAGCAGGGCACCCACCGCGATCTCGTCGTCCACCCCGTCCGGGACGGCGACGGCTTTCGCCGCGGGCACCGCCACCAGCTCGGCGTAGCTGCCGAGCGTCTCCGACCACGCCACGCGGTCGTCGACGGCGAACTCCGTCACCCCCGAGCCGAGCGCGCGCACGCGACCGGCGCCCTCCAGGCCGAGGACGAACGGTGGGGAGACCGGATAGATGCCCTGGCGCTGGTAGGTGTCGATGTAGTTGACGCCGGCGACGGCGACCTCGACGAGGATCTCGCCGGGCCCCGCTTCCGGATCGGCGAGCTCGGCCGGCGTGAGGACCTCGGGCCCGCCCGTCTCGGGCACCTGTACCGCGCGCATCGCCAGATCATGCCCGCCGGGCGGCGGCAGCGCAGGAGCGGGTCAGACGCGGGCGGCCGGCACCGGTGCCGGCCGCCCGCG
>DATLGI010000039.1:0-12948 GCA_035540535.1 Pseudonocardia sp. | reverse complement strand
CCAGCACCGCGAGCACCGCGAGCACGATGCGGCGGCCGGGCACCCCGGGCCCCGGCCGCCGCATCGTGCTCGCGGTGCTCGCGGTGCTGGTGGTGGTCGTGCTGGTGGTCGGGGCGTTCCTGCTGTTCGGTGACGGGGCCGCCGCCACCCCGACGGCGGCGCCGTCGCGGAGCACCACTGGCTGACCGGCACCCGGCGGTCAGGCCGGGTCGAACCGCAGTTCGACGCCGGTGCCCGCGGGACCGGAGTCGATGGCGAGGATGCCGGCCAGCAGGCGGGCGATCCACAGCCCGCCGCCCGTGCCGCCGCCCTCCGGCCGCAGGTACCCCACGGTCGGCGGCAGCGGCTGCGATCCGGCGTCGTCGACCCGCACCACCACCCGGCCGCCGGCGATCCAGGCGCGCAGCCGGGCGGGCCGCCCGCCGTGCACCACGGCGTTGGTCGCGACCTCGTTGGCGGCGAGCACGATGTCCTGCCACTCCTCCGCCGCCATGCCCCGCACCTGCGCCCACGCGCGCAGCGCGGCCCGCGCGGCGGCGACGTCCCCCGGCACGGCCAGCGGCACCTCGACCTCGACGGGGTGGGGCACCGGCAGCAGCGCGACCGGGGCCCGGCGCACGAACGCGGCCGGTGGCTCGGGTTCGGGGCTGGGGACGATTCCGCCCGATGCGTCGACGAGCAGCGGGTGGATGCGGCGCGCGGCGGCGACGACCTCCCGGTCGTGCCGGCGCGAGTCGTAGAGGCACAGCCAGGGCAACCCGTAGCGGCCCAGCGCCTCGTTCGACATGGCGTCGGCGTGCAGGTAGGCGACCACCTGGTCGGGATCGCCGGTGCCGCCCGCGGCGAGGTCGTACTCCGCGAGCAGCCGGGACGGCACGCCGGCGGCGCGCCGCTGCGCCAGCGCCGACCGCAACCCCTCGAGCATCAGGCCCAGCCGCCGCTCCGGCAGGTCCGGCACGTCCCACCGCACCCGGCCGGCCCGGGGGCCGAGGGCGGCGACGAGCACGTCCCGGGTGCGGGCGGACACGACGGCCAGCACCTCCTCGTCGCGGTCCAGCCCCGCGCGCAGGTAGGGCAGTGTCCGGTCGCGCAGGCCCTCGTCCGAGTCGTACACGGCCAGGGCGTGGGGTACGTGCTGCCGGGATTGTGCACAGGCGTCGCAGATGTCGGGCCTCCTGCCTGCTCGGTCCGGTCGCCGTCCGGATACCCCCGACCGGCTCTGGCACACCCGGTGCCGGGTGAGACCGAATCGAGCAGCTCACGAGCGTGCGATGCGACGAGGACCCGTCGTCCTCGCCACGCCCGGACCGGCGGCGCGCGGCGGGCGAGGGTTAGCCGGTGCGCGCGGCGGGAACGACCGGCGGGTGATGCCGCCCTTCCCGGACCCGTCGCCGTCGGACCGCCACCGCCCCGAGCTCGCGGACCACCGGTCCTCCTTCGCCCTGCCCCGCCCCGTCGCGGCGCTCCTGCGCCGGGTCGGGCTCGACCGTTGGTCGTGGGTGCGCGTCCACGGAGGCATGCTCGACGTCCGATTCGGGCCGTGGCGGGTCTCCACCCCGGTGGACAACGTCGCCGGCGTCGAGGTGGCCGGCCCGTACGCCTGGTGGAAGGCGCTCGGCGCGCGGCTCTCGCTGGTCGACCGCGGGCTGACCTTCGGGACGAGCCCGGCGGCCGGGGTGTGCATCCGGTTCCACCGGCCGGTGCGCGGGCTCGACCCGTTCGGCCTGCTGCGCCACCCGGGGCTGACCGTCACCGTCGACGACCCCGCCGAGCTGGTGCGGGCGCTGGAGCAGCGGCCCGCCCGCGTGCCCGGATGACCCGGATGCTCACCTGACACCACGTCCGGCCGGGCGCGTCGGCCGCCCGGCGTGAGGTGATCGCCGTCGACCCGTCCTGGTTCGCGCCGTGCGGGCACCACCCGGAGTGGGACATGCGATTCGCCTCCGGGTCCGCGCCCGGCCCACGGTCGGCCGGCAGGTGCTGGACGGGTGGGGCGTGCGGTGCCACGCTCCACCGGTGCTGTTCGCCGGTGCGCCCCCGGGGTGGTCCCCGTGGTGAGGGCGGTGCGGCCGACCGCCTCGGTGAACGAGCAGGTGCTGCGCGCGCTGCGGACGGCGGTGATCACCGGCGAGCTGCAGCCCGGCACGCTGCACTCGGTGCAGGCGCTGGCCACCCAGCTCGGTGTCTCCCGCACGCCCGTGCGCGAGGCGTTGATCAAGCTCGCGCAGCAGGGGATGGTGCGGTTCGAGCGCAACCGCGGCGTGCGGGTGCTGCAGACCTCGCTGCACGACCTGGAGGAGGTGTTCGCGCTGCGGCTGCTGCTGGAGGTACCCGCCACCCGGCGCGCCGCCGCGCTGCTCGACGACGCCGGCCGCCGCGAGCTGCGCCGTCTGTACCGGGGGATGGAGCGCGCCGCCACCGCCGACGACGAGTACCGCATGTGGGAGCACGACCGGGGCTTCCACCGGGTGCTGCTGGCCGCGTCGGGCAACAGCCGGCTCGCCGAGTACGTCGACGGGCTGCGGGACATGGTGCTGCGCCGTGGGGTGTCCACCGCGAGGTCGTCGCGTTCGCTCGACGACATCGTCGCCGAGCACCGGGTGGTGCTGGAGCGTGTCGAGGCCGGTGACGCGGACGGCGCGGCGGAGGCGATGCGCGCCCACGTCCTGCACACCGCCGAGCTGCTCATCGCGCAGGAGGCGGGGGCCGAGCCGGGCGCCGTCGACGTCGACCTGGGGTGGACCGCGGGGCCCTGAGCATCGGGACATGCGCACGGATTGACGAGTGGCATGCCACATGCCACGGTCGGGGCGCGGTGAACCCTCTCGACGGCGAAGGGACCTCGATGGCGACAGCGAACAAGGCGACGATCATCCCCTGCGGGGCGATGCACGCCGACCTCACCTGGCTCCTGCTCAAGCCCGGTCTGACGATCAAGCCGCGCGGTGAGAAGGACTCACCGGTGGTGTGGTCGGAGGTGCCGACGCACGCGGTGCTCGTCGAGACCGAGGGGGGCAGGCTGCTGTGGGACACCAGCTGCCCGCGCGACTGGGAGGAGCGCTGGGGCCCGACGGGCCTGCAGGAGTTCTTCCCCTACGACCAGGTCAGCGAGGAGGAGTACCTCGACTCGCGGCTGAACCAGCTCGGCATCGGCCTGGACGAGATCGACTACGTCGTGCTGTCACACCTGCACTTCGACCACGCGGGCAACGTCGGCATGTTCCGGAACACCAACGCGAAGATCGTCTGCAACGACAAGGAGAAGGAGTTCGCCTTCGGGTTCGACGGGCTGTTCACCGGCGCGCACCTGAAGACCGACTACCAGGACGTACAGTTCGAGACAGTCTCCGGCGACACCGAGATCCTCCCCGGCGTCACCCTGCTCGAGACCCCGGGGCACACGGTCGGCTGCATGTCGATGCAGGTCGAACTGCCCGACAGCGGAACGATGATCTTCACGTCGGACGCGGTGTACATGGGCGACAGCTACGGCCCGCCGGTGGTGCCCGCCGCCATCGTCAACGACATGGGCCAGTTCTTCTCCTCGGTGGAGAAGCTGCGTGGCATCCAGGAGCGGACGAACGCGACGATGGTGTTCGGTCACGATCCCGACCAGATCAAGCAGCTGCGCGTGGCGCCGGACGGTTCGTACACGTGACCGGCATCGACCTGGCCGAGGAGACCATCTTCACCTGGGGTGCGCCCCCGCTGAAGTTCGGCGCCGGGGCGGCCGACGAGGTCGGCTTCGAGATGTCCGGCCACGGCGTGCGGCGGGTCCTGATCGTCACCGATCCGGGCGTGCACCAGCTCGGCATCCCGCAGCGCATCGCCGACAACCTGCGCCGCTACGAGATCTCCGCGGAGATCTTCGACGGCGTGCACGTCGAGCCGACCGACGACTCGATGAACAAGGCGGTCGAGTACGCCCGCGCGCAGGGCGACTGGGACGGGTTCGTCGCGGTCGGCGGCGGGTCGGCGATCGACACCGCCAAGGCGATCAACCTGCTGACGTCGCATCCCGGCGAGCTGATGGACTACATCAACAAGCCGATCGGCAACGCCAAGGTGCCGCCGGGGCAGCTCAAGCCGCTCGTCGCGATCCCGACGACGGCGGGCACCGGCTCGGAGTCCACCGCGATGTGCGTGCTGGACATCCTGTCGATGAAGGTCAAGACCGGGATCAGCCACTGGCGGCTGCGCCCGACCCTGGCCGTCGTCGACCCGCTGCTGACGATGTCGCTGCCGCCGGAGGTCACCGCGGCGTCCGGGATGGACATCGTCTGCCACGCGCTGGAGAGCTACACGGCCAAGTGGTACCGCGAGTTCGACCGCAAGCAGCCCGAGGAGCGGGTCACCTACTGCGGCTCGAACCCGGTCTCCGACCTGTGGTGCGAGCGGGCGATGCAGCTCATCGCGAAGTCGTTCCGCGCCGCGGTGCACCGCGGGGCGCAGGACGTCGAGGCACGCTCGGACATGATGATGGCGGCGACGTTCGCGGGGATGGGCTTCGGCAACTCCGGGGTGCACATCCCGCACGCCAACGCCTACCCCATCGCCGGGATGGTGAAGGACTACCGGCCCGCCGGCTACCCGCAGGACGAGCCGATGGTGCCGCACGGGCAGTCGGTGTCGTTGACGGCGCCCGAGGCGTTCCGGTACTCGTTCGAGGCGGCGCCGCAGCGGCACCTGCGGGCGGCGGAGCTGATGGAGCCGCGGGCGGAGAAGGTGAACGACCCGCGCGAGCAGCTGCCCTCGGTGCTGGTGGACCTGATGCGCGAGATCGGGATCCCCAACGGGATCGGCGGCGTCGGCTACACCGAGGCCGACGTCCCCGACCTCGTCCCGGGCACGATGAAGCAGCAGCGGCTGCTCGCCACGTGCCCGCGGACACCGAGCGAGGACGACATCGCCGGGATCCTGACCCGCTCCGTCGAGAACTGGTGATCGCCGCCCGCCGCCCGGGCGGTGCTCGAGGAGGAGCCTGCTGTGCCGATCTACGTGTACAAGTGCGGGTGCGGGCTGCGGTTCGAGCACCTCACGACGGTCGACGCCGCCGCACCCGGGTGCCCGTCCTGCGGCGGGGGGACCCGCAAGATCCCTGCCGGGTCCAGCCTCGGCGGGAAGGCCGACGCGGGCCTGTCGAAGGAGCAGATGCCGCAGACCTGGCGCGGGCTCTACCACGGCGACCGCGAGTACGTGACGCGGATGCAGCGGACCTGGGAGCAGCGCCAGAAGCTGGAGGCGAAGCACCCCGAGCTGGCCGGTGACCAGCGGCCGATCATCGCGCACGAGGGCCACTACCACGACGTGCCGCTGCGAGCGGGCGATCCGGTCCGGGGGCACGGGCACGGGCACGGCCACCCCGCGGCCGGCGGCGGGTCGGCAGACACGGGTGCGGACGGATCCGACGCGGGTCCGGGGGGTGGCCCCGCCTCGGGGACCGCCCGGGCCGGGCCGGCCTCCGGTGACGCACCACAGGTCCGCCCCGGCGCCGGCCGCTGAACGGCGTGGCGCACGCTGCCGAGCCCGCCGCCCGAGCCCTGGCCGCCGACCTCGCCCGTGCCGTCCGTGGCGAGGTTCGGTTCACCGCGGCCGACCGGGCCATGTACTCCGCCGACGCGTCGAACTACCGGCGGGTCCCGCTCGGCGTCGTCGCCCCCCGCGACACCGAGGACGTCGCCGCCGCGTTGGCCGTCTGCCGCGCGCACGACGTGCCGGTGCTGCCCGTCGGCGCGCGGACCTCGATCGCGGGTCAGGCCGTCAACCTCGGGGTGGTGCTGGACTTCACCCGGCACATGAACCGCATCCTCGACCTGGATCCCGCGGCCCGCACCGCCCGCGTCCAGCCCGGCGCGATCTGCGACGTGGTGCGCGACGCGGCCCGCCCGCACGGCCTCACGTTCGGCCCCGACCCTTCCACCCACAACCGCTGCACGATCGGCGGGATGATCGGCAACAACGCGTGCGGGTCGCACTCCGTGGCGTGGGGCAAGACGGTCGACAACACCGTCGGGCTGCGTCTGCTGACCTACCGCGGCGAGCGCGTCGAGCTCGGCGCGGGCGGCGCCGGCCCGATCCCGGACCGGCTGCGGGCGCTGGGCGAACGGCACGCGGTGCTGGTCGGCGCGCGCTTCCCCGACCTCACCCGCCGGGTCTCCGGCTACAATCTCGACCAGCTGGTGCCCGGCGGCGTCGACCTCGCGAAGGCGATGGTCGGCACCGAGGGCACCTGCGCGGTCGTCACCGAGGCGACGGTGCGGCTCGTCGAGTCCCCGCCGGCGCGGGCGCTCGCGGTGCTGGGCTTCCCCGACGCCTACGTCGCCGCGGACCACGTGATGGCGGTCCGCGCGCTGGCCCCGCTGACGATCGAGGGCATGGACGCAGGGCTGATCGCGGCGCTGCGAGCGTCGAACCCGGTCGAGACGGCCTCGCGCGCGCTGCCCGACGGTGGCGGCTGGCTCTACGTCGAGACCGGTGGCGCCACCCGCGAGGAGGCGCACGCCGCGGCCGAGGCGGTCGCCGCCACGATGAAGCCGTACGGCGCGTCGAACCTCGTCGTCTCCGATCCCGCGCGGATGAAGGCGCTGTGGCGGATCCGCGAGGACGGTGCGGGGATCCTCACCCGATCACCCGACGGCGGGGAGGCCTGGCCGGGCTGGGAGGACGCCGCCGTGCCGCCGGAGCGGTTCGGCGCGTACCTGCGCGAGTTCGACCGGGTGCTGGCGCGGCACGGCCGACGCGGGGTGTACTACGGCCACTTCGGCGACGGCTGCCTGCACGTCCGGATCGACTTCGACCTGCTCACGGTCCCCGGCATCGCGAACTTCCGGGCGTTCCTGGAGGACGCCGCCGACCTCGTCGTGGCACACGGGGGGTCGCTGTCCGGCGAGCACGGCGACGGTGCCGCCCGCGCCGAGCTGCTGCCGCGCATGTACCCGCCGGAGATCATCGCCGCGTTCGCCGAGTTCAAGGCGATCTGGGACCCGGACGACCGGATGAACCCCGACCGGGTCGTCCGCCCCGCGAAGCTGGACGACGACCTGCGCATCTTCGTCGGGACGCCGACGATCCGCGACGAGCCGCGGCTCGCCTTCGCGCACGACCGCGGCAGCTTCGCCCGGGCCACCCGCCGTTGCCTGGGCGTCGGCAAGTGCGTGACGGCGTCGGGCGGGGTGATGTGCCCGAGCTACCGCGCCACCGGCGAGGAGATGCACTCCACGCGCGGGCGTGCCCGGCTGCTGTTCGAGATGGCCAACGGCGAGGTGATCGAGGGTGGCTGGCGGTCGCCCGAGGTGGCCGAGGCCCTCGACCTGTGCCTGTCGTGCAAGGGCTGCAAGCGTGACTGCCCGGTCGGCGTCGACATGGCCGCGTACAAGACCGAGGTGCTCGCGCAGCGGTACCGGCGGCGGGTCCGGCCCGCGGCGCACTACTCGATGGGCGCGTTGCCGCGCTGGCTGCGGCTGGTGGGGTGGCTGCCGGCGGGGGCCGTCGACGCGCTCAACGCCGCCGCGCGGGGCCCACTGGCCGGGTTCGCGAAGCGGGTGGCCGGGATCGCGCCGGAGCGCTCGATCCCGCCGATCGCCCGCCGCCCCTTCACCCGCACCGGCCGCCGGGACGTCAGCGAGGAGGCGGCCCTGCAGACGTCAGGTGCCCGCATGGTGGCCCGGCGGGCGGCGCCGCGGGGGCGGGGGCGCGTGCTGCTGTGGCCCGACACCTTCACCGACCACTTCGACCCCGCCATCGCCGCGGACGCCGTCGCGGTGCTCACCGCACTCGGCTACACCGTCGAGCTGCCGCCACGGCCCGTCTGTTGCGCGCTGACCTGGACGTCCACCGGGCAGATCGGCGCCGCGCGCCGGGTGCTGCGGCGCAGCCTGCGGACGATCGCGCCGTGGCTGGCCGAGGGCCTCCCGGTGGTCGGGCTGGAGCCGTCGTGCACCGCGGCCCTGCGCGCGGACGCGGCGGAGCTGCTGCCCGACGAGCCGCTCGCGGCCGCCGTCGCCGCCGGGGTGCGGACCTTCGCCGAGGTGCTCGCCGAGCACGCCGACGAGCTGGTGCCGGTGGTCACCGGTCTGCGAGCGCTCGTGCAGGTGCATTGTCACCAGCACGCCGATCTGGGCTTCGACGCCGACACCGCGGTGCTCGCAGCGCTCGGCGTCGACGCCGAGGTGCTCGACTCCGGTTGCTGCGGCCTGGCCGGGAACTTCGGGTTCGAGAAGGGCCACTACGAGGTGTCCCTGGCCTGCGCGGAGCGGGTGCTGCTGCCCGCCGTCCGGTCCGCCGACGGCGACGTCGCGGTGCTCGCCGACGGCTTCAGCTGCCGCACCCAGCTGCGCCAGGCCGGCACGCGCGAGCCGGTGCACCTGGCGCAGCTCGCCGCCCGGGCGCTCGGCGTCGGGCCGACGCCCTGAGCCGACTTCGCGCGCCGTACTCCCACGTCGCGCGCTCTCGAGACCGCGCGAAGTCGGTGGACGCCGCGCGAGGTCGCGGCTGCCCGCCCGGCCGGCAACCTGATCGGGCCCGGATCGGTACGGTGGAGTTTGTCCGGTTTGCCGATCGGTGCCGGGCGGATCCCGAGGAGGCCCGATGGATGTCCTGCTCATCGCCGTGGTCGCGGTCCTGGCCGTTCTGGGCATGATCGTGGTGGGTGGCGTCAAGATGGTGCAGCAGTACCAGCGCGGCGTGGTGCTGCGGTTCGGCCGCCTGCTGCCCAGGGTCCGGGAACCCGGTCTGCAACTGATCATCCCGTTCGTCGACCAGATGACGAAGGTCCCCGTGCAGACCGTGGTGATGGACGTGCCGTCGCAGGGCGCGATCACCCGCGACAACGTCACGCTCAGCGTGGACGCCGTCGTCTACTTCCGCGTCGTCGACCCCGCGAAGGCCGTGGTCAACGTCGAGAACTATCTCGGCGCCGTCTCCCAGGTCTCGCAGACCTCGCTGCGCTCGGTGATCGGCCGGGCCGACCTCGACACCGTGCTCTCCGACCGCGAGAAGGTGAACGCCGAGCTGCGCGCGGTCATCGACACCCCCACCGAGGACTGGGGGATCAGCGTCGACCGGGTGGAGGTCAAGGACGTGTCGCTGCCCGAGGCGATGCGCCGGTCGATGTCGCGGCAGGCGGAGGCCGAACGCGAGCGGCGCGCCCGGATCATCGCCGCGGACGGCGAGTACCAGGCGTCGGCCCGGCTGGCCGACGCGGCGCGCGAGATGGGCGAGACCCCGGGCGCGATGCAGCTGCGCCTGCTCCAGACGCTGTCCGGGGTGGCGGCCGAGCGCAACAACACGGTCGTGATGCCATTCCCGATCGAGATGCTGCGGTTCTTCGAGCGCACCGCCGCGGCGCAGGGCGCGCGGGTCGCCGAGCCGGCCGGCGAGGACGAGCCGGACGGCCGGTCCGCCCCGCCCGCGCTGGAGCCGCCGGCGCCGGCGGTGGACCTCGGGGCCGTGCCGGAGCCCCGCGCCGAGGAGCTGGACGAGCCCGACACCCGCTGACCTCGACCCGGGCGACCGGCGGACGGCCCGCAGGCACGGAGCTGCCGCGGTGCCGCCGGGCGGCGCTGTCCCGCCGGGGTCACCAGAGGTCGCGTGGCAGGTCGGCGATCAGGATGTCGAGCTCCCCGTAGGTCCGGGCGGCGTACGCGGCGGCGGCCCGCTCCTCGAACTCGTCGATGGTCAGCCGCCCCTCGCCGACGGCGCGGCGCAGCCGCTCGACGACGCGCTCGCGGTCGGAGTCCGCGGCGCGGAGCTCACGGTTCATCGCACCTCCCGGATCCGCCTTCCGAGGATAGGCCCCCCGTCCCCTCGCCCCGACATGGTCACTTGTCGGGGTCGGGGCAGGGGCGACGAGCCCGACAAGTGACCATGTCGGGCCAAGGGACGGGCCGCCGCGAGATCCGCGGGATCTGGACGTCACGGACAGAAGTTGCGGAATCGACCACCGGGTGTGAGCCTCCCCCGAACGGGTAGGGGCGCCCCCCGGTGGCTCCCCGGAAAGGTGTCAGGGGTGGACAACCTGGCCGTACTGAGCCTCGCCGCGCTCTCTCCGATCGTCGTGGTCGCCGTGCTGCTGGTCGGGCTGCGCTGGCCCGCGAAGTACGCGATGCCGCTCGGCTTCGTCGTCGCCGCACTGGTCGCGGCGCTGGTGTGGGGTATGGACGGGACGGTCATCGCGGCCGCCACGATCGAGGGCCTGATCATCGCGCTGGGCCTGCTCTACATCATCTTCGGGGCCCTGCTGCTCCTGCAGACGCTGACGAAGAGCGGCGCCCTCGCCACGATCCGCGCGGGCTTCACCAGCATCAGCCCCGACCGTCGGGTGCAGGCGATCATCATCGGCTGGCTGTTCGGCTCGTTCATCGAGGGCGCCTCCGGGTTCGGCACGCCGGCCGCCGTCGTCGCCCCGCTGCTGCTGGCGCTCGGGTTCCCGGCGATGGGCGCGGTGCTCGTCGGCATGGTCATCCAGAGCACGCCGGTGAGCTTCGGCGCGGCCGGCACGCCCGTGCTGACGGGGCTGGGGCAGGGCCTGGCCGGGGACCCGTCGGTGGCGCAGCGGGTGTCCGTGCTCGGCCTGGACATGCCCGGCTACCTCGCCGAGCTCGGCCTCAACGTGGCGATCCTGCACGCGATCATCGGCACCCTGATCCCGCTGTTCATGGTCTGCCTGCTCACCCGGTTCTTCGGCGAGAACCGCAGCTGGGCCGAGGGCCTGCGGGTCTGGCCGTTCGCCCTGTACGCGGCGGTCGCCATGACGGTGCCCTACGTGATCGTCGCCGCGGTGCTCGGCCCGGAGTTCCCGTCGCTGCTCGGCGGGCTCATCGGCCTGGCGCTGGTGATGTTCACCTCCAGCCGCGGGTTCCTCCTGCCGAAGGACGTCTGGGAGTTCCCGCCCCGCGAGCGCTGGCTGGACCGCTGGACCGGCACCATCCAGCCCGACATCTCCGTGGCCGGGGCCCGGATGAACATCTGGCTGGCCTGGACGCCCTACGTCGTCGTCGCGGTCCTGCTGGTGCTGACCCGCGTCATCAGCCCGGTCCAGGAGTTCCTGTCCGGCATCCGCGTGGGGCCCACCGACATCCTCGGCACCGGCATCAGCGGCGGCACCGTGCAGATCCTGTACTCGCCCGGGTTCGTGTTCATCGTCGCCTGCCTGATCACCTACGCGCTGCACCGGATGCGCGGCGGGGAGATCGCGCGGGCGTGGCGGGTCTCGGCGGGACAGCTGGCCGGGGCCGCGGTGGCGCTGCTGTTCGCGCTGCCGCTGGTGCGGATCCTGATCAACTCCGGCCCGGAGTACAACGACACCGGGCTGTCGAGCATGCCGATCACGCTCGCGGAGGGCGCGTCCGTGCTCACCGGTACTGCGTGGCCGCTGCTCGCGCCGTGGATCGGCGCGCTCGGGGCGTTCGTCGCCGGCAGCAACACGGTCAGCAACCTGACGTTCTCGCTGTTCCAGTTCGCGACGGCGGAGAACATCGGCGCCGACCAGGAGTGGGTCGTGGCGACGCAGGCGGTCGGCGGCGCCGCGGGCAACATGATCACGGTGCACAACGTCGTCGCGGCGTCGGCGACGGTCGGCCTGCTCGGTCGCGAGGGTGACGTCATCCGGATGACGATCATCCCGACGATCTACTACTGCCTCGCCGCGGGCGGCCTGTCGTACGTGTTCATCTACGGGGTCGGGCTCAACATCGGGACGGCCCTGCTGGTGGCGCTGGTGGTGGCGCTCGCCGTGATCGTGGTGCGGCTGGCGGGCTCCCGACCGAAGGTGCCGGCCGGATCGGAGCGGCAGGACTGAGCTGACGCACGCCGGCGTCCCGCGCTGCGCGAGGGGGCGCCGAGCCCTACCGTCGGGTCACATGTTGGCCATCACCGAGACCGCGGCGGACGCGATCCGCGCCCTGACCGCCGACGCGCAGCTGCCCGACGGGGCCGGCCTGCGCATCGCCGCACCCGACCCGGAGCAGGGCCTCGAGCTCTCGCTCGCCGAGGAGCCCGCCACCGACGACGTCGTGCTGAACGGCGAGGGGCTGGCCGTGTTCCTCGAGCCGCTGGCCGCGCAGGCCCTGGACGACAAGGTCCTCGACGTCCAGCCCGTCGCCGGGTCCGACGGCGAGCAGGAGCTGCGGTTCGCGATCGCGCCGCAGTCCGAGCTCGGGATCTGACCCGGTCCGCTCCCTCAGCGCTGCTTGAGGGTGAACCACCGGTAGGTGCCGGGCAGCAGCATCGCGACGGCCGCCGCGGCGGCGAGCCCGACCCCGACCGGTAGCACGGCGGCGGCCGCGAGCGGTGCGACGCCGACGGCGAGGAGCGTGTGCACCACCGCGAGCACCGCGAGGAGTACGAGGGCGAACCGGGCGCCGCCGCGGCCGGCGTACAGCGCGCCGGCGAAGCCGGCCTGCCCGGCCGCGATGAGTGCACCGCCGCCGATCAGGACCGCGGAGGTCAGTGCGGTCACCCGGTCGCGGGTGGCCGCGCTCTCGGCCGGGAAGTCGCGCAGCAGCACGGTCTGCAGCGACGCCTCCACGGTGTCGAGGCCGAGCACCATCAGCACCGACGCGAGCAGCCCCGCGCCGGCGGCGCCGAGCCAGAGAACGAAGGACACGCGCACCGCGTGCGGCCGCTGCAGCGTGACCGCCGACGGGCGGGCCCGGAACTCGAACCGGGGACGGGCCGGGGGGCCCGGCGGCCGGGCGGGCCGCGACGGTTCCGGGTCGGTCACGGCGGTCACCCTACCGGCGCCAGCGGGGCCGACGGGGAACGGCCAGGTGTCCGGCGAGGAGCTCGTGCGCGGAAGGGAGGGCTGGAGCCGTCCCTTCCGCGCACGGCGGTCGTCACGCCGCCGGTGCGGGTTCGGGCGGAGCGGCTGCCGTCGAGGCGGTCCCGCCGACCGGCTCCGTCGCACCGCCGCCGGTGCCGGGGTCGGTCGTACCGCCGCCGGTGCCGGGG
>DATLGI010000038.1:0-23773 GCA_035540535.1 Pseudonocardia sp. | reverse complement strand
TCGTGTACCCGAACTCCACCGCGCCGTCGACCAGCGCGAACAGCGTGTCGTCGCCGCCGCGGCCGACGCCGGTGCCCGGGTGGAACTTCGTGCCGCGCTGACGGATGAGGATCTCGCCCGCGTTGACGGCCTGGCCGCCGTAGCGCTTCACGCCGAGCCGCTGCGGGTTGGAGTCGCGGCCGTTGCGCGAGCTGGACGCGCCCTTCTTGTGTGCCATCTCTGCCTACTTCGCGATCTTCGTGACCTGGAGCTTCGTCAGCGGCTGACGGTGCCCCTGCCGCTTGTGGTATCCGGTCTTGTTCTTGAACTTGTGGATGCGGATCTTCGGGCCCTTGGTGTGCTCGACCACCGTCGCCGTGACCGACGCGTCCGCGAGCGCCGCGGCGTCGGTGGTGACGTCGGCGCCGTCCACCAGGAGCACGGCCGGCAGGGTGACGGTGGCGCCGGGCTCGCCGTCGATCTTCTCGACGGTGAGCACGTCGTCGACGGCCACCTTGTACTGCTTGCCGCCGGTCTTGACGATCGCGTACATGGACGCACTGCTCCTGAGGCTCGAGGGTTCGAGGCACGAGGCCCCGCCTGGGCGGACGACCTCACGCGCCCGGGCTACGTGCGCCCGGCGCCGAAGGTCGAGGGTACCGGACCGGGTGGAGGAGAGCTCATTCCGGGTGCCCCTCCCCGCTGCCCTGATCCCCGGACTCGCCGACCGGCGGGCCGGCCGGTCGGGACGCGGCCCGCCGGGCGCGGCGCGGCCGCGTGACCACCGACGGCTCGGGCTGCTCGGGAGCGGCGGGCGCCGGTGCGGGCGGATCGGCGGTGCCCGTCGGGACCGTCACCACCGCCACAGCCGGGGGATCGCCCGCGGGCGGCGTCGGTGCGCCTGCGGTGCGGGTGACCCGACCGCGCCGGCGCGGCGAGCGGGCGGCGGACCCGTTCGAACCACCCGCACCGGCGTCGTCGACCGCCGAGGCGCGGTTCGACGGGTCGACGACCGGCTCCCATCGGGCGGCACCGGCCGCGTCGGCACCGGCCGCGTCGGCACCGATCGGGACGCCGGCCGCGGTGCGCTCCGCCGAGGGCGAGGGCTCCCCGGCCGGCGCAGCCCCGGCGGACGCCGCCACGGAGGTTTCCACGGCCGCAGGCGGTGTCGCGGCCGCGGGCGGCGCCTGCTCGGCCGGCCGGTCCCCGACCTCCGGCGCGGGCGCCGCTTCCGGCGCGGGCGCCGCTTCCGCGGCCGGGACCGGTCGATCCGGGCCGCCCGGGGCCTGCGCGCTCAGGGCGGCCTCGGCGTCGGGGCCGCCGGCCGAGCCGCCCGAGCGCCGCCGCGTCCGCACCCGGCCGGTGTCGGAGCGCGGCGGGTCGTGCGGCGGTGTGGTCGCGGCGGCCTCGGGCGCGTCGGCCACGGCAGCCACGTCGCCGCGGCCGTCGCGGCGGCCGTCCCCGGCATCGGGGCGCTGCTCACCCTCGCCGCGGCGGGCCCGCCCGCGCGGACGCCGGCCGTTGTCGCCGCCACCCGCCGGCTTCTCCGTGAGCGGCTCCGTCGAGACGACGACCCCACGCCCGCGGCAGTGCTCGCACGGTGTCGAGAAGTGCTCCAGCAGCCCGCCGCCGACCCGCTTGCGCGTCATCTGCACCAGGCCGAGCGAGGTCACCTCGGCCACCTGGTGGCGCGTGCGGTCCCGGGCGAGACACTCGGTGAGCCGGCGCAGCACGAGGTCGCGGTTCGCCTCCAGCACCATGTCGATGAAGTCGATCACGATGATGCCGCCGATGTCGCGCAGCCTCAGCTGGCGCACGATCTCCTCGGCGGCCTCCAGGTTGTTGCGCGTGACCGTCTCCTCGAGGTTGCCCCCCGAGCCGGTGAACTTGCCGGTGTTGACGTCGACGACCGTCATGGCCTCGGTCCGGTCGATCACCAGCGTGCCGCCGGAGGGGAGCCACACCTTGCGGTCGAGCCCCTTGAGCAGTTGCTCGTCGATGCGGTACTCCTCGAACACGTCGCGCGGGCCGACGTGGCGGTGCAGCCGGTCGGCGAGCTCCGGGGCCACGTGCCCCACGTAGTTGGACAGGGTGTCCCAGGCGTCGTCGCCCGAGACGACGAGCTGGGAGAAGTCCTCGTTGAACTGGTCGCGGACGACCTTGATGAGCAGGTCCGGCTCCTCGTAGAGCAGCACCGGGGCCTTCGGCTTGTTCGGGCCGGTCTGCTCCGACTTGGCCTTCACGACCTCCCACTGCGCCTGCAGGCGCCGGACGTCGCGCTCCAGCGCCTCCTGGCTGACGCCCTCGGAGGCGGTGCGGATGATCACGCCGGCCTCGCTCGGCACGATCTCCTTGAGCATGTCCTTGAGCCGCTTGCGCTCGACGTCGGGCAGCTTGCGGCTGATCCCGGCCGCCCCGCCCGACGGGACGTACACCAGGAAGCGCCCGGCCAGGCTGATCTGCGTGGTGAGCCGCGCGCCCTTGTGCCCGATCGGGTCCTTGGTGACCTGCACGAGGACGCTGTCGCCGCTGGAGAGCGCCTGCTCGATCCGGCGGGCCTTCCCGCCGAGGCCGGCGGCGTCCCAGTTCACCTCGCCCGCGTAGAGCACGGCGTTGCGGCCGCGGCCGATGTCGACGAACGCAGCCTCCATGCTGGGCAGCACGTTCTGCACCCGGCCGAGGTAGATGTTGCCCACCATCGACCCGCCGTCGCGGCCCGCCACGAAGTGCTCGACGAGCACGCCGTCCTCGAGCACGCCGATCTCGATGCGGTCGCCGTTCTCCCGCACGACCATCGCCCGGTCCACCGATTCGCGGCGGGCGAGGAACTCGGCCTCGGTGAGGATCGGGACGCGGCGGCGGCCGGCGTCGCGACCGTCGCGGCGACGCTGGCGCTTGGCCTCCAGCCGGGTCGAGCCGCGGACGCCCTGCACGCCGTCGGAACCGTCGTCGTCGGACGATGCCTTCTCGCGCGGCTGGCGGACCCGGGTGACGGTGTTCGGCGGGTCGTCGCCGGCGTCGGCGTCCTCCCCCGTGCCGCGGCGCCGGCGACGGCGCCGACGCCGGCGGGAGCCCCCGCCGTCGCCGTCGCCGTCGGCCTCGTCGGAGTCGCCCTCGCCGTCGGAGTCGTCCTCCTCGTCGATGGCGGCGTCGGTGTCGCCCTCCTCGGCGGCGTCCGCCTCGTCGGACTCGTCCTGGTCGCCCTCGGATCCGCGTCCGCGTCCGCGGCCGCGGCGCCCGCGCCGGCGACGGCGGCGGGTGCCGTCGGCCGTGTCGTCGCCGTCGTCACCCTCGGCCGCGTCGGTGTCGGCGTCGGCGTCCGTGTCCTCGGCCTCGGTCTCCTGCTGCTCGACCGGTAGGGCCTCCTCGACGGCCGGGGGCTCGTCGGCGCTCGCCCGCCTGCGGCGCGACCGCGACGGTGCCGGGGACGAGGACGGCTCCGGTGCTGCGGCCGGCGGCTGGAACAGGGCCGGAGGGGCGAACAACGGCGCGAGCGCGGCGGCCTCCGCGGCCGCGCGCTCCTGCTCGGCCGGAGTGCCCACCGGTTCCGGGTCGGGTGCCGCCGCCACCGGTCCGGCGGCCTGCGGCGCGAGCACCGCGACGACCTGCTCGGCGACCTTCCGCTCGATGCTCGACTGCGCGCTGCGCACCTCGATCCCCAGCTCACCGAGCGCCGCGAGGACCTCGCGGCTGGTGCGGCCGATCAGCCGGGCCAGCGCGTGCACCCGCATCTTCCCGGGCAGCCCGTCCAGACCGGGGGGCGTCGGCCCGCCGGTACCACCGGCGGGCGCATCACTATTCGACAATTCGGCTCCTCCACCCCCGGGCGCCTCCTCAGGTGGGGGGCGGCCGCGCGGGGGCACGTGCTCGTCCGTTCTCTCCGCGCGGTGCGCGGGGAGCAATCCTGTTCGGCGTCGCGCTGCCGGCCGGCGGGGACGCCGGCGACAGGAACCGAGCCGGCCGGTCAGGCCCGGGTGGTGACCCGGTCGGGACCGAGCGGATCGGCGAGGCCACCCCGGTCGTCGAGCAGGCCCTGCTCCATCCGGGTCGCCCTTGCGGGCACCGTGAGGCGGAGACCTGCGACAACGTCGAGCGCGCCCAACACGTCGTCGGGTCGAACGGCGGGTGTCGTCTGCCGTACGACCGCGGTCAGTATCGCACAGACGCCACCTTGCGCAGCGGGCATCGCCTCCGCGGCGTCGATCTCGGTGCGAACCAGCGCCGCCCGGACGTCGACGTGGCGGCGGCCCGACGGCGTCACCCGCTCCACCACGACGGACTCCTGCGCGAGCAGCGCCTCGACCGCCGCGGCCAGCCGGGGCGGCTCGACCCCCGGCAGCGCGATGCGCCAGCGGCTCGCGTCGATCCGCTCGGCGAGGGGTGTGCCCTCGGCGACGGCGGCGGCGAGGACGTCGAGACCGTCCGGCAGCGCGGCGTCCAGCGCCGCGGCCAGCGCGCCGGGCTCCATCGGTCGGGTGAGCCCGATCTCCAGGTACTCGGCCTCACTGGCCGCGCCGGTGGGCGCAGCGCCGATCCAGGACAGGCGCGGATGCGGACTGAAGCCGTGCGAGTGCGCGACGGGCAGGCCCGCGCGGCGGACCGCCCGCTCCACGCTGCGCGCCACGTCGCGGTGGGACAGGAAGCGCAGGCGCCCGCGCTTGGCGAACCGCACGCGGATGCGCTGCACGGTGGGCGGGGCGGGGTTCGCCGCCTCCCCGGGACGCGGGCGGGCCATACCGGCAGCCTACGGCCCTGGTCACCGCGCCGGGTCGAGCACGAGCAGCCCCTCGCCGGCCGGCACGAAACCGGCGTGCCGGTAGAACCCGGCGCTGCCCGCCGTCGGCGCGAGCACGAGACGGCGGTAGCGCCGCTCCCGCGCGTGCTCCACGGCCGCGGCGAGCAGCGCGGCGGGCACCCCGCGTCCGGCGAAGGCGCCCAGCACGAAGGTGTTCCCGACGTGCCCGATCCGCCCGCCTCGCGCGCCCGGCCGCGGCATGTGCACGATCTCGACCACGTTCAGCGAGCCGATCGCCGTGAACCCGCTGCGCCCGGAGCCGACCTCGGCCAGCCAGAACGTCCGCCGGGGCTGTTCGGTGCGCCACCACTGCGCGAACGCCGCCTCGAACCCGGGATCGGCGGCAGCACCACCGGCCCGCTCCTCCCACCACCCCCGGCGCAGCGCCGCCAGCGCCGGGACGTCCCGCTCGTCGGCGACCCGGATCGTGACGCCGGGGCCCGTCGCGGCCTCAGTCACCCGCGGCCCGGGAGCCGACCACGGTCAGCGGCAGCAGCGTCGTCCCGCTCGGCCCGACCTCGATGTCCGCGCCGGTCGCCGGGCAGACACCGCAGTCGAAGCACGGCGTCCAGCGGCAGTCGTCCTGCTCGCGGCCGGCGAGCGCGTCCTGCCAGTCCTCCCACAGCCAGTCCCGGTCGAGGCCGGCGTCGAGGTGGTCCCAGGGCAGGATCTCCGCGCGGTCGCGCTCGCGGGTGGTGAACCATTCCAGCGAGACGCCCAGCGGTTCCAGCTCGGCCGCGCAGGCGTCGACCCAGCGCTGGTAGGAGAAGTGCTCGCTCCACCCGTCGAACCGGCCTCCATCGCGCCAGACCCGCTCGATCACCCGCCCCACGCGGCGGTCGCCGCGGGCGAGCAGTCCCTCGATCAGCGAGGGCTGCCCGTCGTGGTAGCGCATCCCGATGTTTCGCGAGCTGCGGCCGCGGTTGCTGTTGACGGCCTCGCGCAGCTTGCGCAGCCGGGAGTCGACGACGTCAGGGTGCGCCTGCGCCGCCCACTGGAACGGGGTGTGCGGCTTGGGCACGAATCCGCCGATCGAGATCGTGCACCGCACGTCGTTGCGCCCCGACGCCGCACGCCCGGCGCGGATGACGTCGTGGGCCATGTCGGCGATCTGCAGGACGTCGGCGTCCTCCTCCGTGGGCAGGCCGCACATGAAGTAGAGCTTCACCTGCCGCCAGCCCTGCCCGAAGGCCTCGCCGACCGTGCGGATCAGGTCCTCCTCGGACACCATCTTGTTGATCACGCGGCGGATCCGCTCCGACCCGCCCTCCGGGGCGAACGTCAACCCGGAGCGGCGGCCGTTGCGCGAGATCTCCTTCGCGAGGTCGATGTTGAACGCGTCCACCCGCGTGGACGGCAGCGACAGCGAGGTGTTCGTGCCCTCGTAGCGGTCGGCCAGCCCCTTGGTGATCTCCGCGATCTCCGAGTGGTCCGCGGACGACAGCGACAGCAGCCCGACCTCGTCGAACCCGCTCGCCCGCACCGCCGCGTCCACCATCTCCCCGACGCCGCGCAGCGACCGCTCGCGCACCGGCCGGGTGATCATCCCCGCCTGGCAGAAGCGGCACCCGCGGGTGCAGCCGCGGAAGATCTCCACGCTGGCCCGCTCGTGCACCGTCTCGGCCATCGGCACCAGCGGCGCCTTGGGGTAGGGCCAGGCGTCGAGGTCGACGGTGGTGCGCTTGAGCACGGTGCGCGGCACCCGCGGGCCGGCCGGCTCGACCGACGCGATCCCTCCGTCCGACCCGTACGTCACGTCGTACAGCGCGGGGACGTAGCAGCCCTCGACGCCGGCCAGCCGCAGCAACAGCTCCGGGCGGCCCCCCGGGCGGCCCGCGGCCTTCCAGTCCCGCACGACATCGGTGACGTCGCCGACGACCTCCTCGCCGTCGCCAAGGGCGGCGGCGTCGACGAAGTCCGCGACCGGCTCCGGGTTGAGCGCCGCATGCCCCCCGGCGAGGACGACGGGGTGGGTCTCGTCGCGGTCGACGGCGTGCAGCGGGATCCCGGCGAGGTCGAGCGTGGTGAGCAGGTTGGTGTAGCCGAGCTCGGTGGAGAAGCTGACACCCAACAGGTCGAAGGCTCCGACCGGGCGGTGCGCGTCCACGGTGAACGCGGGCACGTCGTGCTCGCGCATCAGTGCCTCGAGGTCCGGCCAGACCGCGTAGCAGCGCTCGGCGAGTGCGTCGGAGCGCTCGTTGAGCACCTCGTACAGGATCTGGACGCCCTGGTTGGGCAGGCCGACCTCGTAGGCGTCAGGATACAGCAGGGCCCACCGCACGGCGGCCTGCTCCCACTCCTTCTGCTGCGCGTTCAGCTCGCCGCCGACGTACTGGACCGGCTTGGCGACACGCGGCAGCAGCGGCTCGAGCGCGGGGAAGACGCAGGGAGCGGTCACGCTGACCCAGGGTAGCCCCACCCCCGCCGACCCGAACCCGCCGCCGGTTCGCGCGCGGATTGTCGTCCTCGCAGCCCTGTTCGGCGCTGCGAGGACGCGAATCCGCGCGCGTTGCGCGTCGCGGTGACCGTCAGCCGAGCAGGCCGGCAGAGCGGAGCGCGGCGCGGACGTCCTCGTGCAGCATCTCGTCCAGCGGCACGAGCGGCAGCCGGATCCCGGGCTCGATCAGGCCCAGCTCGGCGAGCGCCCACTTCACCGGGATCGGGTTCGGCTCGACGAACAGCGCCCGGTGCAGGCCGGCGAGGTCGGCGTCGATCGCGGCGGCGGTCTCGTCGTCGCCCGACACCGCAGCGGCGCACATGCGCGCCATCGCCTCGGGCACGACGTTCGCGGTGACCGAGATGTCACCGTGGAACCCGGCGAGCATGCTCGCCCGCGCGGTGGCGTCGTCGCCGGAGTAGAGCGCGAAGCCGTCGAGGCCGAGCGCGACGAGGTCGCGCACCCGGTCGAGGTCGCCCAGCGCCTCCTTGAGCCCGATGATGTTCGGCACCTCGGCGAGCCGCTCGACCGTGGACGGCAGCAGGTCGCACGCCGTGCGGCCGGGGACGTTGTAGAGGATCTGCGGGATGTCGACGGCCTCGGCGACGGCGCGGAAGTGCCGGTACAGCCCCTCCTGCGGCGGCTTGTTGTAGTACGGCGTGACGAGCAGGGCGGCGTCGGCGCCCGCCTTCTCCGCGGCCTGCGTGAGGTGGACGGCCTCGGTGGTGCTGTTCGCCCCCGTACCGGCGATCACCGGCACCCGGCCGGCGGTCGCGTCGATGGTCCGCCGGATCACCTCGGTGTGCTCGGTGACCGACAGCGTCGCCGACTCCCCCGTGGTGCCCACGGACACGATCGCCGACGTCCCGGCGGACACGGTGCGCTCGACGAGCCGCTCCAGGGCCGCGTGGTCCACCGCGCCGTCAGCGGTCATCGGCGTCACCAGCGCGACGATGCTGCCCATGATCATGATGTGCCTCCCTGGTCCGAGAACACAGTGTGCCCCTACTTCAGCAGCAACACGTTCAGCCGCCGCGTCGCGACCGCGAGCCCGAACGCGATCATCACCAGGAAGTACGCGAGGTTGCCGAGCATCCCGACGTGCACCGCGCCCGTGGTGAGCCCGCGCATGAGCTCGACCGCGTGGTAGAGCGGAAGGCACTCGACGACGATCTGCAGCCACCGCGGGTAGACCGACAGCGGGTAGAAGGTGGTCGCGAACAGGAACATCGGCAGCACCGCGAGGGTGACCAGGTCGAAGTCCTGCCACGACCGCATGAACGACGTCGCCGCCATCCCCACAGCCGCGAACGCGAACGCCACGAGCACCGCCGCGGGCAGCGCGAGCAGCGCCCAGGGGGAGGCGAGCAGGCCGAAGCCGGCCATCACCGACAGGAACCCGAGCGCGTAGAGCGCGCCGCGGACCAGTGCCCACCCGATCTCGCCGAGGGCGATGTCCACCGGACCGAGCGGGGTGGCGAGCATCGCCTCGTAGAGGCGGTTGTACTTCAGCTTGAAGAACACGTTGTACGTGGAGTCGAACACCGCGCCGTTCATCGCCGAGGCCGCGAGCAGCCCCGGCGCGATGAACGCGGCATAGGTGATCGGCGTGCCGTCCGGGCCCGGGAGCATGCCCACCATCGAGCCCAGCCCCTGCCCCATCGCCAGCAGGTAGAACACCGGCTCGAAGAAGCCCGTGACGAACGCTACCCAGGTCTGCCGGGACGCCCGGGCCGAGCGCAGCATCAGTGCCCGGGAGCGACCGGCGTAGCTGCCCGCCGGCAGCAGGCCGAGCAGCGGGGCCGGCCGCGGCGGGACGATCTGCGCCGTCATCGCGCCAACCGTCGCTCGAAGTTCCGCGTCACCAGGACGAGCCCCACCGCCAGCAGGGCCGCGAGGTAGGCCACGTGCCCGCCGGCGGCGAGCGGGCGCCACAGGTCGAGCGCCGCCATCCGGGCCAGTTCGGTGCCGTGCCACAGCGGCGACACCCAGGCCACGGAGCGCACGACCTCGGGCAGCCGGTCCACGGGGAAGAACGTGCCCGAGAACAGCGTCATCGGGAGGACCACGAACCGGAAGATCACGCTGAACGCCGTGCCCTCGTTCTCCACGGTGGCGGAGAACGCGGTGACCAGCACCGCCACCGCCGCGCCGGTGAGCACCGCCGCCAGCAGGGACACCACGATGCCGGGACTCGCCACGCCGCCGAACACCGCGATCACCGCCACGTAGACCGCACCGGTGCCCGTCATCTTCGCGGTGACCCAGCCGACCTGCCCGACCGCGATCTGCCCCGGCGTGAGGGAGGTTCCGGCCATCGCGTGGTAGATCCGCTTCCACTTGAAGCCGCCGAGCACCGGGTACGTCGATTCGAACGCCGCGCTCTGCACCGCCGAGACCGCCAGCAGTGCCGGCGCCAGCCACACGAGGTAGTCGATCCCGCCGGTGGCGCGCGCCACCCCGCCGGTGCCCTCGACCAGCGATCCGAACCCGACACCGAAGGCCAGCAGGAACAGCAGCGGCTGCAGCACCGACGACACCACCGTGGCCCGCCAGTTCCGCCGGTACCACAGCCAGAAGTGCTCGACGACGAGCAGCACACCCCGCCCGTACGCCGGCACCCGGCCGGTACCGGTCGCCACCTGCCGCAGCACCATCAGTCCACCAGCGTCCGGCCGGTGAGCCGCAGGAACACGTCCTCCAGGGTCGAGCGGCGCACGAGCGACGACAGCGGCCGCAGCCCGGCGCGGTGCACCTCACCCTGGGCGTGCTCGCCGTCGGCGGTGTAGAGCAGCAGCCGGTCGGGCAGCTCCTCCACCCGCTCGGCGACGGGCTCCAGCACGGCGGCATCCGGCCGTACCTCGGGCTCGAACCGCAGCTCCAGCACCTCGCGGGTGGACCACCGCTCGATCAGCTCGGCCGGGGAACCCTCCCCGACCACCACGCCGCCGTCCATGATCACGAGCCGGTCGCAGAGCTGCTCGGCCTCGTCCATGTAGTGCGTGGTGATGATCTGGGTGACGCCCTCGCGCTTGAGCCGGTACAGCCGTTCCCACAGCAGGTGGCGGGCCTGCGGGTCCAGGCCCGTGGTCGGCTCGTCGAGCAGGAGCAGCTCGGGGTCGTTGACCAGCGAGCGGGCGATCGTCAGCCGTCGCTTCATCCCGCCGGACAGCGGCTCCACCGCGTCGCCCCCGCGCTCGGTGAGCTGTGCGAACTCCAGCAGCTCGGCCGCCTTCGCCCGCACGCGCCGCCGGGACAGGCCGAAGTAGCGGCCGTAGATCTCCAGGTTCTCGCGGACCGTGAGCTCGTTGTCGAGGTTGTCCAGCTGAGGCACCACGCCGATGCGGGCGCGGATCCGGGGCCCGTCGACGTCCGGGTCCATCCCCAGGACCTGCAGCTCGCCGCCGGTGCGCGGCGAGACGCAGGCGATCATCCGCATGGTGGAGGACTTGCCCGCGCCGTTGGGCCCGAGGAAGCCGAACACCTCGCCGCGCGCGACGTCGACGTCGACACCGCGCACCGCCTCGAAACCCCCGAAGCGCTTGCGCAGCCCCCGGGCCTGCACCAGTCCGTCCCCCACGCGGGCAACGGTAACGGCGGCCACCGACGGTCGTCGTGGAGATTCCGGACCGCCGGCCGCTCAGCCGAGCTGCGGGAACCAGAGCTTGATCTCCCGGGCCGCCGACTCGGGCGAGTCCGACCCGTGCACCAGGTTGGACTGGGTCTCCAGGCCGAAGTCGCCGCGGATGCTGCCCGGGGCGGCCTTCTCGACCGGGTCGGTGCCACCCGCCACCTGCCGCCACGCCGCGACCGCCCGCGGCCCCTCGACCACGGCGGCGACGACCGGCCCGGAGGTGATGAAGTCCAGCAGCTCGCCGAAGAACGGCTTGCCGTCGTGCTCGGCGTAGTGCTGGGCGGCCAGCTCGCGGTCGACGGTGCGCAGCTCCAGGGCGACGAGCGCGAGCCCCTTGCGCTCGATGCGGGCGAGAACCTCCCCCACCAGCTTGCGCTGCACGCCGTCGGGCTTGACCAGGACCAGGGTGCGTTCACTCACCCCCGGAGCGTATCGGCTACCGCTGACCGGGCAGCTCGCCACGGTCCATCCGCTGCGCGACGTCGCGGCGCAACAGCAACAGCCCGATCCACACCAGCAGGAACACCAGGCCCATCCAGCCCAGGACCGGCACGATCAGACCGCAGGCGATCATCGCGGCCTGCAGCGCGAGCGCGAGCGGCAGCCCCCACGGCCGGCGCTGCGACCCGGACGCGACGACCATCGCGGCGGCCAGCCCGACGATCGCCGCCACCCCGGGCGCAGTGGCGCCGGGCCCGACGTTGGCCAGCACGAGCAGCGCGAGCAGCACCACGATCGCCTCGAGGACGAGCGTCATGGCGAACACCCCGCGCACGCCCCGCATCGGGTCGGGCGCCACCGCGGTCACGTCGGATCCTTGCCGAACAGCCCCCGGGCCTCCCCCGCCGTGACCACCGACCCGGTGACGACCACCCCGACGCCGGAGTCACCGCCCTCCTCCGCCAGCTCGCGGGCCTGCTGGACGGCCGCGCCCAGCACCGGCTCGACGCTCACCCGGCCGGCGCCGAACACCTCGACGGCCAGCGCGCCGAGCTCGTCGGCGTCCATCGCCCGCGGCGAGGAGGTCGCGCTGACGACCACCTCGTGCAGCACCGGCTCCAGCTCGGCGAGCAGCCCGCGGGCGTCCTTGTCGGCCATCACGGCGAGCACCCCGACCAGCCGGGTGAACCGGAACTCGGTGCGCAGGGCCGCGGCCAGGGCCCGGGCGCCGTGCGGGTTGTGCGCGGCGTCGACCAGCACGGTGGCGACACCGGCGCCGGCCGCCACGCGCTCCAGCCGCCCGGGCGCGAGCACGGACGCGAACGCCGCACGCACGGCGTCGGGATCGAGCCGCTGGGCGGGGCCGGCGCCGATCAGCGCCTCGGCGGCGGCGAGGGCGAGCGCGGCGTTGCCTGCCTGGTGCTCGCCGTGCAGCGGCAGGAACACGTCGTCGTAGGTGCCCGAGAGGCCCTGCAGGACCAGGCGCTGCCCGCCGACGGCGACCTCCCGCGCGCGCACGCCGAACTCCGCGCCCTCGCGGGCGACCTCCGCGCCGACCTCGGCGCACCGCTCCAGCAGGACCTGCGCGACCGCGGGCTCCTGCGCCGCGAGGACGGCCACCGAACCCGGCTTGACGATGCCGGACTTCTCCCGGGCGATGCCGACGACGTCCGCCCCGAGGTACTGCACGTGGTCGACGCCGATCGGGGTGATCACCGCGACCTCGGCGTCGGCGACGTTGGTGGCGTCCCACGTCCCGCCGAGCCCGACCTCCACCACCGCGGCCTCGACGGGCGCGTCGGCGAAGGCCGCGAACGCCATCGCGGTGAGCACCTCGAACTTCGACAGCGCCGGCCCGCCCTTCCCGTCGACGAGGTCGACGAACGCCGCGACGTCGCGGTGGATCTCCACGTACCGCTCGGGCGTCACCGGCCGGTTGTCCAGGTTGATCCGCTCGGTGGCGCGCTGCAGGTGCGGGCTGGTGTACCGACCGGTGCGCAGGCCGATCTCGCTGAGCAGCGCGTCGACCATCCGCGCCGTGGACGTCTTGCCGTTGGTGCCGGTCAGGTGCACCACCGGGTAGCCGCGGTGCGGGTCGCCGAGCACCTCGACGAGCGCGGCGATGCGCTCGAGGGACGGCTCCAGCACCGTCTCCGGCCAGCGCCTGTCCAGTACCGCCTCGACGGCCAGGAACTCCGCGAACCCGACCACCGACGACTGCGCGGGCACCACGTCCGGGCTGTCGGAGCCGCGCATCGCGTCGAGGACGTGCGCGATCAGCGGCTCCTGGGGCTCGGGGACCCCGCCCGTGCCCTCGGGGCCCTCCTCGGCGGGTGGGGGGCGGTCCGTCATGAGCTCTGGCGCTCGGCGGGCAGGGCGGCGAGGCGCCCCTCGACCCGCTCGATGTCGACCAGCGCCGCCTCGCGGCGGCCCCGGATGCCGGCGACGACGTCGGCCGGCGCCTTCTCGGTGAACTTCGGGTTGCCCAGCTTGCGGTCGGCCTGCTCCAGCTCCTTGCGCGCGGCGGCGAGGTCGCGGCCCAGCCGGGCCCGCTCGGCCGCGACGTCGATCGCGCCGGAGGTGTCGAGCTCGACGCGCACGGGCCCGCCCGACAGCGCGACCTCGACGGTGGCGGTGGGCGCGAACCCGGCGCCGGGCGCGTCCAGCCGGGCCAGCGACCGCAGCGCCGCGTCGGCCCCGCCCGGGCCGGCCTCGCCGAGGCCCGCCGCGGCGAGCCCCTCCACTCGCGCGGCGACCCGGCGCCCGCCGGCGATGCCCTGCTCGGTGCGGAACCGGCGGACCTCGGTGACCAGCCGTTGCACGTCGGCGACCCGCGCCGCCGCGGCCGGGTCCGCGGGCGCGCCGGCGCCGACCGGCCAGGGCGTGACGACCACCGACTCCTCGCCGGTGAGCGCGGTCCACAGCACCTCGGTGACGAACGGGATCACCGGGTGCAGCAGCTTGAGCAGCGCGTCGAGGACGTGGCCGAGCACGGCGCGGGTGCCGTCGGCGGTCGCCTCGTCGGCGAGCTGGGCCTTCGCCAGCTCCAGGTACCAGTCGCAGAACTCGTCCCAGGTGAAGTGGTAGAGCCCCTCGGTGGCCTTGGCGAACTGGTAGTCCTCCAGCAGCGCGTCGGTCTGCTCGCGCACCTCGCGCAGGCGCCCGAGGATCCAGCGGTCGGCGTCGGTCGGCTGCTCGGGCAGCGGCAGGGCGGCGGAGGCCCCGTTGCCGAGCGCGAACCGGCTGGCGTTCCACAGCTTCGTGGTGAAGTTGCGCGAGCCCGCGACCCACTCGGTGGACAGCGCCATGTCCGCCCCCGGGTTCGACCCGCGGGCGATCGTGAAGCGCAACGCGTCGGCGCCGTACTCGTCGATCAGCTCCAGCGGGTCGATCGTGTTCCCGCGCGACTTCGACATCTTCCTGCCGTGCTGGTCCCGGATCAGCCCGTGCAGGTAGACGTGGGTGAACGGCGGTGCCCCGTCCATAACGTACAGGCCGAACATCATCATCCGGACGACCCAGAAGAACAGGATGTCGTAGCCGGTGACCAGCACCGACGTCGGGTAGTAGCGGCGCAGGTCCGGGGTGTCGCGCGGCCAGCCGAGCGTCGAGATCGGCCAGAGGCCCGAGGAGAACCAGGTGTCGAGGACGTCCTCGTCCTGGTACCAGCCCTCCCCCGACGGCGGCCGCTCGTCCGGCCCGACGCAGACCACCTCGCCGTCGGGGCCGTACCAGACCGGGATCCGGTGCCCCCACCAGAGCTGGCGGCTGATCGTCCAGTCGTGCATGTTGTCGACCCAGTCGAAGTAGCGCTTCTCCAGCTCCTTCGGGTGGATCGTCGTGCGGCCGTCGCGCACGGCGTCGCCGGCCGCCCGGGCCAGCGGGGCGACCTTGACGAACCACTGCAGCGACAGCCGCGGCTCGATCACCGTGTCGCAGCGGCTGCAATGACCCACGGAGTGCAGGTAGGGGCGCTTCTCGGCGACGATCCGGCCCTGCGCGCGCAGCTCCTCGCGCACGGCCTCGCGAGCCGCGAACCGGTCCATCCCGTCGAAGCGGGTGCCGCTGCCGCTGACGACGGCGCCCTCGTCGAGGATCGAGGGCATCGGCAGGCCGTGCCGGCGGCCGATCTCGAAGTCGTTGGGGTCGTGCGCCGGCGTCACCTTCACCGCGCCCGTGCCGAACGCCGGGTCGACGTGGGCGTCGGCGACCACCGGGATCGTGCGCCCGACGACCGGCAGCTCGATCCCGCGGCCGACGAGGTGCGCGTAGCGCTCGTCGTCGGGGTGCACGGCGACGCCGGTGTCACCCAGCATCGTCTCCACGCGCGTGGTGGCGACGACGATCGCGTCCTCGCCCTCCCCGTAGCGGATGCTGACGAGCTCGCCCTCGTCCTCGGAGTGGTCCACCTCGATGTCCGACAGCGCGGTGCGACACCGGGGGCACCAGTTGATGATGCGCTCGGCCCGGTAGACGAGGCCGTCGTCGAACATCTTCTTGAACACCGTCTGGACGGCGGCCGAGAGCCCCTCGTCGAGCGTGAAGCGCTCGCGGCTCCAGTCGACGCCGTCACCGAGGCGGCGCATCTGGCCCAGGATCGTCCCGCCGGACTCGGCCTTCCACGCCCACACCCGCTCGACGAACGCCTCGCGCCCGAGGTCGTGGCGCGACCGGCCCTCGTCCTTGGCGAGCCGTCGCTCGACGACGTTCTGCGTCGCGATCCCGGCGTGATCCATACCCGGCAGCCACAGCGCGTCGTAGCCCTGCATGCGGCGGCGCCGGGTGAGGACGTCGATGAGCGTGTGGTCCATCGCGTGCCCGAGGTGCAGGCTGCCGGTGACGTTGGGCGGCGGGATGACGATGCAGAACGGCGGCCGCCCGCTCCCGGGATCCGCCTCGAAGTAGCCTGCGTCCACCCACCGCTGGTACAGCACGGCCTCTACCTCGCCCGGGTTCCACTGGGTGGGAAGTCCCCGGGCGGGCCGGTCCGTGCGCGGCGGGAGCGTCTCGGTCACGTCAGCGAGTCTACGAGCCGGTGACGAGCCCGTTCCGCGGCCCCGCAGCCAGCGGGTTCCCATCCACCCGGCGAGTTCGCCGTCGCCGCACGGCGCGTTCGCCGATCGGGCTCACGTCGGGAGCAGGACGGCGTGCAGGCGGTCGAAGCCGAGCACCGGGCGCAGCGCGTGCGCGCGCACCAGGTGGAGGTCGAGCACCCGGATCGCGCCGCTGGTGGGCTCGTACACCCGCCACGCCGCGTCGTCGCCGGCCAGCGCCATGGTGTAGTGGCGCGGGACGGCGGTACCGACGAGCAGCGGCACCGGACGGCCCGCGGCAACGGCGCCGGTCACGGCGTCGAGGGCCCTCGCGACGTCCGCCACCGACATGTCGTCCACCAGCCGCACCCGGTACGACCCCGCGCCGGGCGCGTGGCGGCGCAGCCAGCGCACCATCGACCACGGCGTCGTGCCCAGCGCGCGGGGCCAGATCCGGTTGGTCTGCCGGTGCACCTCGCGCTGGCGGGCGTCGTAGCGGGCCCCGAAGCCATCGATCGACCGCGCTCCCCCGGCCGCCCCCGGCGCAGCGGTGCCGTCCGGGCCGGCCAGCCGGTCCAGCTCGGCGGGGTCGGCCCACGCCGCCAGCGCCACCAGCACGGCGCTGCCGCAGGTGGTGCCGTCGACCTGGTCGAGCCGGACGCCGTCGCGGCGCTGCTCGCCGGGCTTCCCGGACAGCAGCGACCGCCGGGTGAGCGCCGCCGCCGGCGCCGGGGCCTGCGGCGGGTCGACGCCCCAACCGAGGACCACCTGGATCCGGCGGGCGATCCCGCAGACGGTGCGCACGCCGGCGTGTGGTGGCCTCAGCCCCGGCGCGACTGGTCGTTCGCGGGAACGCCCCGCTCCCCCTCGGCGTTCCAGCTCCTCGCCAGGCCACTGACCTTCTGGGCGTAGTCGCGCGCGGCGACGACGGGGTCCTCCGCGCGACCGGCGGCCAGCCCGATCAGGAAGGCCGTGACCGGTGCCGCGGGCCGGGCCACCCCGTGCGCGACGTCTCCGGTGACGTCCAGGACCAGCTTCGTCGCGCCGTCCGTGTCCGTCGCCTCCGGCAGGCCCAGCTCGCGGCAGACGGCCGCCGTCCACTCCGACATCGTGCTCATGGTTCGACGCTAACCCGCGCCGGTCTCAGCCGCCGAACAGGGCCGGGATCCGCAGGAACAGGAAGTAGAGCCCGTACAGGAAGGGCACGACCACCCAGACCCACGAGAACCACACGATCGCGGGGGGCCGCCCGGCACCCTGGTGGCCGGCATCGAACCGGGTGCTCATGCGCGTGCCTCCGCCTTCGTCGTCTCCTGCTGCTCGACCGGCTCGTGGAACTTCTCGTGCACCGGTCGGATCAGCTCGTTGCAGATGAACCCGATGACCAGCAGCCCGATCATGATGATGAACGCCACGTTGTAGAGGGCCGGCCCGGTGATGCCCGCCGCCTCGCGCGAGTCCGCGATGGCGTTGACGATGACGGGGCCGAGCACCCCCGCCGTCGACCACGCCGTGAGCAGGCGGCCATGGATCGCGCCGACCTGGTAGGTACCGAACAGGTCGCGCAGATACGCCGGAACGGTGGCGAACCCGGCGCCGTAGAACGACAGGATGAGCAGCGCCGCGATGAGGAACAGCGTCTGGTTGCTGTTGCCCATCAGCACGATCGCCAGGTAGAGCAGCGCCCCGACACCGAGGTACATGCGGTAGATGTTCTTGCGTCCGACGATGTCGGAGGTCGACGACCAGACGAACCGCCCGGCCATGTTGGCCAGCGACAGGATCGCGACGAACCCGGCGGCGGCCGCCGCGGCCTGGCTGCCCGCGTCGGGGAAGTAGTCGGTGAAGATGGGCGACGCCTTCTCCAGGATCCCGATGCCCGCGGTGACGTTGAAGCAGAGCACCACCCAGAGCAGCCAGAACTGCGGGGTCTTGATCGCGTTGCTCGCGGAGACGTTGGCGGTGGTCACCAGGCTGCGCTTGCGCCTCTGCGCCGGGTCCCAGCCGGCCGGCTTCCAGTCGTCGGCCGGCACCCGGATCAGCAGCCAGCCGACCGACATGAACACCAGGTAGATCAGGCCCATGGTCAGGAAGGTGGCCGCGACGCCGGCCGCTTCGGCGTTCTCACCGGACCCGCCGTAGGCCGACAGCAGCTGCGCGGTCAGCGGCGAGGCGATCAGGGCGCCACCACCGAAGCCCATGATCGCCAGGCCGGTGGCCATGCCCGGGCGGTCCGGGAACCACTTGATCAGGGTGGAGACCGGGGAGATGTACCCGATGCCCAGGCCGATCCCGCCGATCACGCCGTAGCCGAGGACCACCAGCCAGTACTGCCCGAGCGCGACGCCCAACGCGGAGACGAGGAACCCGCTGGAGAAGCAGAGCGTCGCGATGAGCATCGCCCAGCGCGGCCCGTTGCGGTCGACCGCCGTGCCGAACACGGCGGCGGACAGGCCGAGCATCACGATGCCGAGGGTGAAGGGCAGCGCGCTGAGGGTGCCGGCGTAGGTGCTTCCCGCGAGCAGGGTCCCCTCCAGCGGAGGCTTGAACACGCTCCACGCGTACGCCTGACCGATCGCCAGGTGAATGGACAGAGCGGCCGGTGGGATGAGCCACCTGCTCCATCCGGGTGGGGCGATGATGCGCTCCCGCTGCAGGAACCCCGCGGCCATGTGATCCCCTCGCTCCGTCACGACACGTTCGCGTGAACCTAGGTCGGGTCTCACCTACCCGCAAAACCTGACGCGGAACCGGACGCCGGGTGGGAGCGGGCTGCGACGAGCGGTCGACCAGCGGTACGGACGCCGCGGTCGGACGCTGCGCGTCAGGCGGAGCGCTCGCGACGCTCGCGGCGGGTAGGCACGCGCGGCACGATGGTGGGGTTCACGTTCTCCCGCACCGTCTGCCCGGTGACGACCACCTTGGCGACGTCGTCGCGGCTGGGGATGTCGTACATGACGGGGAGGAGCACCTCCTCCATGATCGCGCGTAGGCCGCGGGCGCCGGTGCCCCGCAGGATGGCCTGGTCGGCCACCGCCTCCATCGCGTCGCCGGTGAACTCCAGCTCCACGCCGTCCATCTCGAACAGCTTGCGGTACTGCTTCACCAGCGCGTTGCGCGGCTCGGTGAGGATCTTGACCAGAGCGTCCTTGTCGAGCGAGGTCACCGACGCCACCACGGGCAGGCGGCCGATGAACTCCGGGATCAGGCCGTACTTGATGAGGTCCTCGGGCATCGTGTCCCCGAAGCTCTCGGCCGAATCCAGATCCCCCTTCGACCGGATCTCCGCGCCGAAGCCCAGCCCGCGCCGGCCCACCCGGTCACCGATGATCTTCTCCAGCCCGGCGAAGGCACCGGCCACGATGAACAGCACGTTCGTCGTGTCGATCTGGATGAACTCCTGGTGCGGGTGCTTGCGCCCGCCCTGCGGCGGCACGCTCGCCGTGGTGCCCTCGAGGATCTTCAGCAGTGCCTGCTGCACGCCCTCGCCGGAGACGTCGCGGGTGATCGACGGGTTCTCCGACTTGCGGGCGATCTTGTCGACCTCGTCGATGTAGATGATCCCCGTCTCGGCCCGCTTGACGTCGTAGTCCGCGGCCTGGATCAGCTTGAGCAGGATGTTCTCGACGTCCTCGCCGACGTAGCCGGCCTCGGTGAGCGCCGTGGCGTCGGCGATCGCGAACGGGACGTTGAGCAGCTTGGCGAGCGTCTGCGCGAGGTAGGTCTTGCCGCAGCCGGTGGGGCCGAGCATGAGGATGTTCGACTTCGCCAGCTCGACCCCGTCACCGTCGGCCCGGCCCTTGTCGCCCGCCTGGATCCGCTTGTAGTGGTTGTAGACCGCGACCGAGAGCGTGCGCTTGGTCTGGTCCTGCCCCACCACGTACTGGTCGAGGAAGTCGTGGATCTCGGCCGGTTTCGGCAGCTCGTCGAGCTTGACCTCGCCGGCCTCGGCCAGCTCCTCCTCGATGATCTCGTTGCACAGGTCGATGCACTCGTCACAGATGTAGACGCCCGGGCCGGCGATCAACTTCTTGACCTGCTTCTGGCTCTTCCCGCAGAACGAGCACTTGAGCAGGTCACCGCCATCGCCGATGCGTGCCATGAGTGCAGACCCCGAATCCTCTACTGCGCGACCCGTCCGGCGAGCCCGGCGGGGGCGTTCTCGTGACGTTACCCGCCGAAGCAGCCCCCTGGGAGGGACCGGGCCGCGTCGAATCGACGAATCGACGACGCGTCGGCGAGCGGACGCTCGGTCAGTTGACGGCGGACAGCTTCCGGCTCTGGATGATCTCGTCGATGATCCCGTACTCCTTGGCCTCCGCGGCCGTCAGGATCTTGTCGCGCTCGATGTCCTGGCGGACCTGCTCGGCGGTGCGCCCCGTGTGGTGGGCCAGCGTGCTCTCCAGCAGGCGCCGCATCCGCGAGATCTCGGCGGCCTGGATCTCCAGGTCGGAGACCTGACCGTAGATGCCCTCGGTGGCCGGCTGGTGGATGAGCACCCGCGCGTTGGTGACCGCGAGCCGGCGCCCCGGCGTGCCCGCGGCCAGCAGCACCGCGGCCGCGGACGCGGCCTGGCCCAGGCACACGGTCTGGATGTCCGGGCGGACGTACTGCATGGTGTCGTAGATCGCCATCAGCGAGGTGAACGACCCGCCCGGCGAGTTGATGTACATGGTGATCTCGCGGTCCGGGTCGTTCGACTCCAGGCAGATCAGCTGCGCCATGACGTCGTTCGCCGAGGCGTCGTCGATCTGCACGCCGAGGAAGATGATGCGCTCCTCGAAGAGCTTGTTGTACGGATTGGACTCCTTGACCCCGTAGCTCGTGCGCTCGATGAACGAGGGCAGCACGTACCGCGCTTCCGGCATCTGGTAACTCACTGCGCGCTCCCGTTCTGGCTCTGGCCCGCATCGGGGAGCTGCCCGGCGCGGGAGATGACGTGGTCGACGAAGCCGTACTCCAGGGCCTCCTGGGCGGTGAACCAGCGGTCGCGGTCGAAGTCCGCGATGATCTTCTCGACGGTCTGCCCGGTGTGCCCGGCGATCAGCTCCGCCATCTCCCGCTTGTGCCGGCGGAAGAGCTCGGCCTGGATCGCGATGTCCGACTCGGTACCCCCGACGCCCGCCGACGGCTGGTGCATGAGGATCTGGCAGTGCGGCAGCGCGTAGCGCTTGCCCCGGGTGCCCGCCGAGAGCAGGAACTGTCCCATCGACGCGGCCAGCCCCATCGCGAACGTGGCGACGTCGCAGGGGATGAACTCCATCGTGTCGAAGATGGCCATTCCCGCCGTGACCGACCCGCCGGGCGAGTTGATGTACAGCGAGATGTCGGCCTCGGGGTCCTCGGCGGACAGCAGCAGCATCTGCGCGGCGATCCGGTTGGCGATGTCGTCGTCGACCTGCTGGCCGAGCACGATGATCCGCTGCTGGAGCAGCCGCTCGTAGACGGAGTCCGACAGCGTCATCGATGCCGGCGGGCCGCCGCGGCGCATCGCCGATCCGATCGTTCGATCCGCGCGGTGCGCGATCTCGTCCTGGGTCACTTCACCCTGCCTCTGGTCAGCTCGCGTCTGCTGGTCTCGATCCCGACCCTACGCGGACGCCGGGGGGCGGTGTCCGCGCTCGGGGGCGTGTTCGCTCTGGGCTGTGCCGGCGCCTCAGGTGCTGGTCGGGCCGGTCGCCGCCGGCTGCTCGACCTCGTCCTCCTGCGGCGCACCGTCCTGCGCGTCCGGCGCCTCGACGGTCTCGGGGCCGGGGTCGGCGGGCCCGAGCAGCTCCGACAGGTCGACGGGCGCCGAGCCGTCGGTGACGGTGGCCGCGCGCACCGCGGTCATCAGGGCCTTGCTGCGGCGAACGTCGGCGTAGATCGCGCCGAGCTGGCCGGCCTCCTGGATCCGCTTGACGAACTCCTCCGGCGGCATCTGGTACTGCTGCGCCTGGTAGACGATCCGCTCGGTGAGCTCCTGGTCGTTCACCGACACCTGTTCGGAGTCGGCGAGCGCGTCGAGCACCAGTCGGGTCCGCACCTGCTTCTCCACGTCGCCGCGGGTCTCGGCGTCGAACTCCTCGCGACTGCTGCCCTGGCTCGCGAGGTACTCCGCGAAGCGCTCCTCGTCGTGCTCGAAGCCGTGGATCGCCGCGTGCAGGGCCTGGTCGTACTCCCCGTCCACCACGCTCTGCGGCAGCGGCACCTCCGTGCCGTCCACGAGGGCCTCCAGCACCTTGTCCCGCGCCTGGGCGGCCTGCTCCATCCGCTTGACCCGGCCGAGCCGCTCGCGCAGGTCCGCCATGAGCTCGTCGAGCGTGTCGAACTCGCTGGCGAGCTGGGCGAACTCGTCGTCCGCGTCGGGCAGCTCGCGCTCCTTGACCGCGGTGACCGTCACCGTGATCTCGGCGTCCTTGCCCTCGTGCTCCCCCGCGACGAGCCGGGAGGTGAAGGTCGCGGACTCCCCCGCCGACAACCCCTGCACCGCCTCGTCGAGCCCGTCGATCAGGCCGCCCTGCCCGACCTGGTAGCTGAAGCCGGAGGTCTGCGCCTCCTCGACCACCTGCCCGTCGACGGTGGCCGCGAGGTCGATCAGGACGAAGTCGCCCTCTCCCGCGGCCCGGTCGACGCCGGTGAGGGTGCCGAAGCGGGCGCGCAGGCCGTCGAGCTGCTCGGCGACCAGCGCGTCGTCGATCTCCACCGGGTCCACGGTGACCGACAGCTCGCTCAGCGACGGCAGCGCGATCTCCGGCCGCACGTCGACCTCGGCGGTGAACGCCAGCCGCTCGCCGTCGGCGATCTCGGTGACCTCGATGTCCGGACGACCGATCGGCTTCACCTCGCCGGCCGCGGTGACCGCCTCGGTGTACTTCGCGGGGATCGCGCCGTTGACGACCTCGTCGAGCACCGCGCCCCGCCCGATCCGGGCCTCCAGGATGCGGGCGGGCGCCTTGCCGGGGCGGAAGCCCGGGATCTTCACCTGCTGGGCGATCTTCTTGTACGCGCGGTCGAAGTCCGGCTTGAGCTCGTCGAAGGGCACCTCGACGTTGATGCGGACGCGCGTCGGGCTCAGCCGCTCGACGGTGCTCTTCACGGTGGAACGCTCCTCGGTGGTGCGGAAGTTCGTGCGGTCCGTCCGGCCGGTCACGGGCGACGTCACGGGGGACCGGGATCGCGCCCGAGTCTAGGCGAGACCGGTTCCGCCACCTCGGGCGCGGGGTCAGCCCGCGCCCGGTCCGCCGACGACCCCCGCCGGGCCGGTGGCCGCCGGCACGACGTCGGCGAAGGTCACCTCCACCGGGACCGGCCCGAGCACGTCCCGGACGGCCTGCGCCAGCTCGGCCGCGAGCCCCGGCAGCGGTGGACCGAGCCGCACCACCACGGCGACCTCCACCGGCCCGCCGGCGGAGCCGAGCCGGATGCCGACGAGCCGGCGGCCCGGCAGGTACGACGCGACCGTGCCGAACGGCCCTCCGTCGAGGCGGGCGACCGCGGGGTGGGCGAGCACGGCCGCGGCGACCTGCGCGACCCGGTCCGGCAGGTCGTCGACCGCGGCGTCGGGCATCACGGAATGCTACTGCGCGCGATGGCCCGCACAGCACAGCGGGCGGCTCCCCTGCTCGGGGAGCCGCCCGCGGACGCGGCGCACCGGCCGCGTCGATGTCACCGGCGGAAGGCGTCCTTGACGTTCTCACCGGCCTGCTTGATGTCGCCTGCGGTGCGGTCCTTGCGGCCCTCGGCCTGCAGCTCGCGGTCTCCGGCGGCCCGGCCGGTGTGCTCCTTGCCCTTGCCGGACAGCTGCTGGAGCTTGTTGCGCGCCTTGTCCATGAAGCCCATGGCGACTCCTCCGTTCCGAACGCCCGGCGCACCGGCCTGGTGCCGGCGACTACCGTGGGCGTCCGCAGTAGGACTTCCCGCAACGGCGGCGCGTCATGCCGACGTGAGGCGGGTCACGCGGCGGGGGGCGGGGA